>JBAUYT010000212.1:0-8863 GCA_049584935.1 Steroidobacteraceae bacterium | reverse complement strand
GCAACCACGTTGGCGGCGTTGAGATCATCGAACGGTCCCAGTGTGCGGCAGCGCGCCGCGGGAGCGGCCGGACTGGCCGTCGTGGTGGTGATCGGCGCGGTAGCCCCGGAGGCACTCGCGACCGCTGCGGAAGATGTGGCCGTTGCAGAACGCGAGGCGGCCGTGCTGGCGGGCGATGCCGCAGTTGCCGGTCCAGCGGCAAGCTGCAGGGGAGGCACCGGCTGGTCGCGCGCGGCAGCAACGGACACCACCGGGGCATCGATCCAGCGCGCCCAGCCAAAGAACGCGATGTTGATCACGGCCAATGCCAGCACTACGAGTCGCACGCGCGAATTCTATTCGAAATCCCTCCGTGCGGCGTGCAGCACGGCCAACCCTCTCAGAACCAGGTCGTCCTGACGGCGGTGTCGTACGCGCAGCTGCCGCGCTACCGCATCAGCGCCGCCGCCGGCAACGATCAGCAGCGGCGCCCGCCCGAGCAGCGCGCGCGCGGCGCGCGCGGTTTCTGCCACCAGCGCAGCAGCGGCATTGACGGCACCGTCTGCCACGGCGCTGCGGGTGTCGCGCGCGAATAGTGTCACCCGGCCGCGCGCCACTGCGCTGTTGGCAGCACGGCGTCCGCCAGCGCGGCGCTGAATGCCGGCGGTGCGCTCGAGCAGTGAATCCACCATCAGGGTCGGGCCGGGGATGATGCTGCCGCCGCGATGCCGGCCACGCTCATCGATCAGATCGATCGTCATTGCGGTACCGACCGCCACCAGGCACAGCGGGCGCTGCGGGTATTCTGCGCGCGCGCCGATCAGCGCTGCCCAGCGATCCACGCCCAGCCGCCACGGCTCGGCATAGGCGTTGCGCACGCCCGCCGCCGCATGCGTGCTGCGCACGAAATGCAGCGCGCCGACACCGGCCGCGCGTGCCATGACACGCAGGCGCCGCTCGATACCGCTGCCGGCGACGTTGCAGGCGACGATTCCGGCCGCCGGGCCGGCCAACTCGAACAGGCGCCTGAGCGCGGCGCGCCCCCGGGGTCGCGTCAGATCGAGCGCACCCTGGGCCGTGAAACGACGGCCACGCACGTAGGCCCCCTGCAGCAGCGCCCACTTGAGGCGCGAATTGCCGATATCGAGCAGTAGCCACCGGGCAGACTCTGCCGCACTCACGTCGCGGGCCTCACCGATGCATCGCCGGTGGTGAAGCGTTGCACGCCGTCCTTCGTCTGCACACAGAGCGCACCGTCCGCGTCGATGCCGCGCGCGTGGCCACAGACGATGCCGCTGTCCAGCTTGACCTGCACGGGCTTGCCGGCGAGCGCGTCGAGCGAGCTCCACTCGGTGACGAACGAGCCAAACCCCCGGCGTTCGAACTGCTGCAGCCCTTCCACTATCCGGGTAATGAGTGCAGCGGCGACAATATTCCGATCGACCGGCGCACCCGCCAACTCCGCGAGATCGACCGCGTGGGTGCCGCTGGCGCGCACGCGCTCGATGACGGCCGCGCCCAGCGACACGTTGAGACCAATGCCGATGACGACGAACGCCGGCCCGGCCGCCTCGGCACGCAACTCGGCCAGGATGCCGCCGAGCTTGGCCTGCCGGGCCACCAGATCGTTCGGCCATTTGAGCGCTACGCCGTCGATGCCGCATTGACGCAATGCCCGCAACGCGCACACGCCCATCGCGAGGCTGAGCGCGCCGACGATGGCCGGCACGCTGGCGAAGCTCCAGGCGACCGACAGACAGATTGAGCCGCCCGGCGGCGCGAACCAGCTGCGGGTGCGGCGGCCGCGGCCGGCACTCTGGTACTCGGCGGTCATAAAATCGAACCGGCCCGGCGGCAGATCGCCATGACTCAGCAGATCGGCATTGGTCGAGCCGGTCGACCAAGCCGAGACGGCGGTGCGCAGGCTGCCGGCGACCTCTGGCGGCAGCGCCGCGCGAATGCGGCCGGCGTCGAGCGGCGGCGTAGCGTGCGGCAGCCGATATCCGCGACGCGCGACCGCGTTTACCGTCACGTCCAGCCGGCGCAGGGCAGCCATCGTCTTCCACACCGCGCTGCGGCTGACGCCGCACTCGGCCGCAAGCGCCGCTCCCGAATGAAACTTCTGGTCGCAAAGCAGGGCATAGACACGCTGGGCGAGCGCCGCCGGGGGCGCGCTCAAGGTCATGCAGCAATCTCCGGAACTTCCGCCAGCATGCAGCGGGCACCGCCGCCACCCAGTGTTTCGATCGTGGGCAGAGCGACCACCAGCACCCGTTCGACCGATTCGTTGATCTGCTGCCACTGCAGCGCGTCGAGCGCCGCACGCGCACGCATCGACATCACCATCAGGGACTGGCCCGGCCGCGCAGGCGCCTGCGCTCGCAATTCGAGTACGTTGCCCGCGAACTCGTGCATCGCACGCCGGCTGATTTCGATGAGCTGCCGCCCGGAAGCCTGCAGGCGCGCGCGCACACGTACCCGATCGGCGCGCGCAAGCGCATCACTGCAAAGCAGCGCGTAACGCGAGCCGATCGAAAGCAAGACGTTGGTGTGATAGACCGCGGCGCCGTCCGTTCCCGCGGCGTCGAAGATTTCGGGCTGGTAGCGCAGGGCCTGCGCCCATTCACGCACCAGCGCTTCGTCGGTACGCGGCGACCGGCAGGCGTAGGCCACGCGCTCGACATGATCGAGCACCAGGCTGCCGGTACCCTCGAGGAATCGCCCGTGGCTTTCCTCGCCGCTCAGGTCGAGCAGGTGGCTGCAGCGGAAGCCGATCGCGCTCTCGACGCTGGCGAGGACGTCCGGACGCCGCTCCAACCGGCGGTTTGCGGCTTGCATCGGATACAGCACAATGGTGCCGTCACCGTGGAAGCTGACCCAGTTATTCGGGAACACCGCATCGGGCTTCTGCGGCTCCGGGGTGTCATCCACCACGCAGGTACGCACGCCGGCGTCGGCCAGTGCGCTGGCAAAGCTGGCGAATTCCAGCAGGGCGTGATTCGGGTCGCCGCCGGCACTGTCGTCGTGTTGAAAGCGGTTGCTCGGCGCGGTCTGCGCGTTGAAGCCAAACCGGGCCGGCCGCAGCATCAACACCGCCGGCGCGCACTGCAGTTTGACGCTGGATTCCCGGTCGATGCTCATAGACCGCGGATCATACCGGCATCCATCGTCAGTCCGGTTGCAATCACTGTTCCAGGGGCATAGGTTTCGTTTATGCAGAAAAACATGATCTGGTATGCGTCCGCCGGAGCCCTGGTTATCCTGAGCGGGGTAGCCCTATTCATTTCCTGGCGTGCACACCACCGCCAGGAGGCGCCCCCGGTCGCGACTACGACCACCGCGCCGATCCCGCCTTCCACGGGGATCGCCAACCCGGTGCCGGTACCGTCAGGATTGACCGCGGCGCCGCTGCCGCCGCTCGAGTCCAGCGACAAGCCGGTGCACGACTCGCTGGTGGAGCTGTTCGGTGCCAAGAGCGTCGATGAACTGTTCCGGCCGGAGGCGCTGATCCGTCACTTCGTGGTCACGGTCGACAACCTGCCGCGCAAACATCTGTCAGTCGATCTGCTGCCGACCAAGACTCTGCCGGGCAAGTTCCTGGTCAGTGGCGGCGATGACAGTCCCACGATCGACCCGGCCACCTATCAGCGCTATGCGCCCTATGTTCACCTGCTGCAGGGATTGAATGTGCAGCAGTTTACGACCCTGTACTTCCACTACTACCCGCTGTTCCAGCAGTCCTACGAGAGCCTCGGCTACCCCAACGGCTACTTCAACGATCGTCTGGTCGCCAGCATCGACGATGCCCTGGCGGCGCCGGATGTGCGCGGACCGGTGGCGCTGACACGCCCCAACGTGATGTATCAGTACGCCGATCCAAAGATCGAGTCACTGTCTTACGGCCAGAAGCTCATGGTGCGGCTGGGTCCGGATAACGAAGCTGTCGTCAAGGCGAAGCTGCACGAGTTGCGGGACGCAGTGGCCGCCCACAAGCAACAGTAGCCGCAAGCTCCGGGCAGCTCAATCGCGCGCCTCGCTGTTGAGCAGATTGGCGGGCGAATACTGATCGGTCAGCACGCGCGCCTTGGGATCCCAGTCGATAGCCGTGCTGAACAGCGACAGCACCGAAGCCGCCTTGAATCCCAGAGCCGTGAAAGCCGCATCGAAGTGTTCGGCGTTGTACCGCGCCTGCGCGATCGACGGCAAGCTAGCGTTGCTCGCCAAAATCACGCGATTGGCGCTCTTGAGGTTGTAGAACGGACCGAACACGGCCCGGTAGGTGGCCGATTCATTCTGATACAGCCGGCTGGACGAAAAGGTGTTGGCCGCGACTATGCCGTTCGGCGCCAGCAGCGAACGAACCTGCCGCAGGAACTCCTGCGTCAGCAGATGTTCCGGAATGTACTGCTGATCGTAGGCATCCAGCATGATGAGCTGGTAGCGCTGCAGGGTGTGCAGCATCCGCCGCACGTAGGCGCGGCCGTCCTCCTCGTAGACATGCTGATGCGGACCGGTCTGGTAGCCGAAGTACTCAGCGGCGACGCGCACCACGGCCGGATCGATTTCGACCACGTCGATATCCGCGTTGGGCAGCAGCTTGCCCAGCGTGCGCGGCAGAGTTCCGCCGCCCAGTCCGATGATCAAAATGGTGTGAGGATCCGGGTTCAGCAGCAACGCCCCGAGCATCATCTGGGTGTACTCGAACATCAGCCGGTCGGGCTGCTTCAGGTCGATGCACGATTGCCGGCCGATGCGGCACTCGCGCGTGAAGCACAGGCAGCGTGTGGAATAGTCGCCGTAGACGTACACCTGGCGATAGAGCGAGCGCTCCGAGTGGATCAGCGGCGGCGCGGCGCGGACGGCGGCCGGCATAAGCGTCAGTGCCATCAGCAACGCAACTGTGAACAAGGAGAGCGACGCTCGGCGGCTCATGCCTCGGGCTCGGGGCCAAACATCAACGTTGCAAGGCCGATGACGGTTGACACGGCCATCATGGATATCAGAATTTGATCGACCTCGAGATACAACACCAGGTAGAACGAGGTGAGCAGCGTGCCGGCCGCACTGCCGAAAGTGGATACGAAGTAGAGCTTCCCGGCGTCGTGGCCGGCGCTGGCCCGGTCCGCCACCAGCAGCCGCACGGCGTACGGCGATACCATGCCGGACACCGCGGTGGTCAGGAAGAACAGCAGGGTTGCGCCCAGCAGCGAACCAAAGCGGGGGTCCGGGATCAGCGTCGACAGCCATTCGAGCAGCGCGTCTCCGAACAACAGCGTCGGCAGCAGACAGAGCGCTGCGACCAGCAGGATCAGCGCCAGGCGCCTGAGGCTGGGCGCCGACAGCGAAGCTCGTCCGCCCGCCAGGTAGCCGAGCGAAAGCGCCAGCATGAACACCGCTATGATGGCACCCCAGACGTAGATGCTGCTGCCAAAGAAGGGTGCGAGCAGCCGGCCGCCGAGCAGCTCGACGCCCATGACGAAAAGCCCGGACCAGCCGGCGACCAGGTATAGACAGGCGCGGTACATCGCGGCAGTGTAGCGCGCGTACTCCATGCCGAACGATCGGCGCCCGCGCGAGTCTCATGCCACGGATGTCTGCGACCCCGAATCCGGCCGGCCGGCTTGCCCTGCCGGCCCCCGCTCTGCTTTGCGCGGCCCTGATCCTTCTAGGCGGCTGCGAGACCACCACCACCGCACCAGCCGACTCGCAGCTGAGCGGCGCGTGGCGGCTGGATCGCGCAGCCAGCGATGACCCGGACGCCACCATCAACAAGGCGATGAGTGTGGCCGAATCGAAGTTGCGCCATCGCCTGGCGAAGTACGGTTATGGGCCGCCGCCGGACCAGCCACCGGGCCCCGATAGTTCGCCGGACGCGCCCGACTACAGTTTCGACACGCCCGGTGACCGCTATGGCGGCCCCGGGCTTGTGGGCCCGGATTTTCGCGGACTCAGGTCGCGGCTGCGCCAGGCACTCGTTCCGCCCGGTGCGTTGCACCTGAAGGTCGAGGACGATGTGGTTGCAATTGGTGCGGATCAGCTGCCGCCGCGGGACTATCACCTGGGTGAAAAGCTATCGCGTCTCGACGAGTACGGCACCGCCATCATCACGCCGAGTTTCTCGCACCAGCAATTCATACTGAAGTCGAACTACACCACGTACACCTCGCACGCGCAGCGCATCGATACCTACGAGGTCAATCCGGCCAGCGGCGCGCTGACCCTCACGGAGCAAATCAACGATCCAACCGTCGGTAAGATCCTGGTTCACAGCGTCTATCGTCGCAGCTGACGACCGCGGCTGACGGTCGCGCTAACGGGCCGCGGCTGAGCGCCCGGGGGCTACAGAGCCGATTTGTCGGTTTCGCCCGTGCGGATGCGGATTACGCGCTGCACGTCGGTGATGAAGATCTTGCCGTCGCCAACCTTGCCGGTTCTGGCGGCCTTGACGATGGCATCCACCACCTGGTCGGCAACGTCGGCACGCACCGCGATCTCGACGCGCGCCTTGGGCACGAAATCGACCACGTATTCGGCGCCACGGTAGAGTTCGGTGTGGCCGCGCTGGCGGCCGAACCCCTTGACCTCGGTCACCGTCATGCCGGAGACGCCGAGATCGGAGAGCGCCGCGCGCACCTCGTCGAGCTTGAAGGGTTTGATGATGGCTGTGATGAGTTTCATGCTGCGGCTGCTCCTCTCATGCGTCGCGATTCCGTCCGCTTAATCGATGAGGTGGAATTTGATTCGCACCTTGTCGTCGAGCACATCATTCCAATCCTTGTCGCCAATGCCGAAGTAGGCTCGCGATATCGTCAGCTCGCCATCGAAGCTGGTGGCGTTCCCGGCCTTGCCAACGGCAACCGGAACCGTGAGCGTCTGCGCCTTGCCCTTGAGCGTCAGCGTCCCAGTCGCTTCCAGATGCCCCGCTGCACCTGGCTTGATCGAGGTGGACACGAAACTTGCCGTCGGATGGGCGGCGCTGTCCAGCCAGTCCCGCTTGCGCACCTCGGAATTGTAGTCCTCGGAGCCGAGATCCAGGCTGCCCGTCGTAACCTCGAGCGCAGCCTTGGCGGCCGCCGGCTGCGCCGGGTCGTAGTCGATGTGGCCGCTGAAGCTCTTGAAGGGTGCGTCGACCGGTACGTTCTCCTGCCTGAACGTGACCACCATGCTGCTCTTGCCGACGTCAATGCCGGGCGCGCCGGCACTCCAGGCAACCGGTGCCGTCACCAGTGCGAACGCGCCAACTGCCAGCGACGGCATGCGGTTCATCAGCTCTCCTCAGTTGCGACGCCAGCTGAGCATGCGCCGCAGCGTATCGTCGCGATCGATGAAATGGTGTTTGAAAGCTGCGGCCACGTGCAACAGTACGATCCAGAAAATGGTCCAGGCCAAAAAGGCGTGTATCTGCACCAGTATCCCGGCCAGGTGGCGATCCTTGTGCACCAGGTCCGGCAGAGGGATCAGCTTCAGGTAGACCACGGAGTAGCCGGAGGCGGAGCTGTACAACCAGCCGAACACAGGGGTCACGATCATGAGCACATACAGCAGGTAGTGCGTGGCCTGGGCGGCCCGGAGTTGCCAGCGCGGCATCGCTACTTCCGGCGGCGGGCGGTGCGTGAGTCGCCAGACCAGTCGTACCAGAACGAATGCCAGCACCGTGATGCCGATCCACTTGTGATAGTTGTAGAGCCGTAGCTTGGTCGGACTCATGTGCAGGTCGACCATATAGGCGCCCAGCGAGAACCCGCAGGCGATCAGCAGCGCCATCAGCCAGTGCAGGAAAATTGCGGTGCGCGTGTAGAAGGCCGGGTAGGCCAGCGCATCTACTGCGCTGGATACGGCGCCCGCGGCCGTTTTGGCGGAAGTCGACATGATCCGGCCCTCGTCAGCTACCGCTCGACGTGCCCATCTGCGACTGCGTGTAGTTCTCCAGTCCCACTCGCTGTATCAGGTCGAGCTGCGTCTCCAGCCAGTCGATGTGGTCTTCCTCGGACTCGAGAATATTCTTGAACAGCTCGCGCGAGACGTAGTCGCCGAGGCGCTCGCAGTCGGCCAGCGCGGTACGCAAATCCACGTGCGCGGCGCGCTCGAGCTTGAGATCGCAGTCGAGCATCTCGGGTACGTTTTCGCCGATCAGCAGCTTGCCGAGGTCCTGCAGGTTCGGCAGGCCTTCGAGGAACAGGATGCGCTCGATCAGGCGATCGGCGTGCTTCATCTCGTCCACGGACTCGTGATATTCGTGTTCCTGCAGGCGCTTCAGGCCCCAGTTGCCGTACATGCGCGAATGCAGGAAATACTGATTGATCGCCGTCAATTCATTCTTCAGCACCAGGTTGAGGTGCTGGATGACCTTGGCATCGCCCTTCATGGTGTCAGACTCCAATGCCGGGTCGGGCGAGGACAGCGCCTCCGACCGGCAAAGGCTCCAGTCTAATCAGATGAGTCTGATCAGGCGAACGCAGCCTCGGGGGCATCGACGGCGCGCGCGCTGCTGCGCCCAGCATGCTGCTCGATCAGCTCTCGCGCCGCCGGCTCACAGCGGCCACAGCAGCCGCCCACGGGCAGCTGCATTTGTACCTCGCCGAGGCTGCAGGCACCCTGCTCGACAGCCCGGCGGATCTGGCGGTCGGTGATTCCGTGACACAGACAGATATACATGAGCCCTACGCCCTGCCGGCTGCCCGGCAACCCGTGGAGTGTTTGCCAAGAGTGATACGAATGAGAATGATTGTCAATTACCATAACTTCGGGCCGCTAATTTGCTGCCTCGCAGCATGGAAGGTGTCGTGCACGCACTGAACGACCCCTCGTCGGACCCGCTGCTCGACGCCGGCACCAAGGGCATACCCCACCGCGCCGGACCGCTGCGGCTCAGCCAGATCGCTGG
>JBAUYT010000211.1:0-14700 GCA_049584935.1 Steroidobacteraceae bacterium | reverse complement strand
GCGCTGATGCGTAGTCCTCTTCACGCTCCCGTGCCGGGGCGTCGCCGACGAACTGCGCGTATCGCAGCAGCGACTCGCCCACCGGATCGGTCGCCCCGAGCGCGGCGATCGATTCGCGTGCATCGCGAGCGTGCGCGAGTGCCGTCGCGTGGCGGCGCAGGCGCCAGGCAATCAGCGCCAGGTAGACGCTGCGCTCGAGGATGATGAAGACCAGCAGTGCGATACAGCCGTAAAGCACGTCGAAGGTGGCATCATGCAGCAGCTGAAAATTCATCGGCGTGATGTTCGCGGTTGAAACTCAATCGTGACCGTGAACGTGTGCTGCGCCTCCCCGGCAAACGCATCTGCCGGCATCGGTGGATAACGGCCGCTGGCGACCACGTCGAGCGCGGCCTGATCCAGGATCGGTGAGCCGGAAGTCGAGCTCAGCGCGGTGGCGCGAATCTCGCCGTTGCGGGACAGCAAAAAGCGCACTCGTACCTCGCCGGAAGGATGACGCAGCCGGTACTGGATCGAGTCAGGCGGCCTGGTACGGACATCGATATCGGCGCGCAGCAGCGCCGCATAGCGGGCATCGCTGTCCGCATGCGCTGGCGGGACGGCCGCCGTTGGCGGCGACTCGCTCGCAGCCGGCATCACCGCTGCGCCCTCGGGTACCGCAAGCGGCGGGTCGGTGGCGGCCTGCGGCACAGGCGCCGGTGCAACACTCGCCGCCACCGCCCGCGGCGCCGCCGGCCGCGTCCTGGGGTGAACCGGCGGCGACGGTACTGGCGCGGGAGCGGGCTGTGGCTCGGGTTCGGCTTGCAATGTCAGCTCGAGGCTGCGCTCATCTCGCGCCCTCATTGCGGGTGCATCCCAATGCGTCGGCGCATCGGACAGGGCAACGAGCAGCAGCACGGCGGTGCACAGCAGCGCTGTCACATCACTGCGTTGCTGCAAGCGGTCCTGCGTCAGCAGCATCACGGCTGCTTCGCGATGACGCTGACCGTGCCGATACCGGCATGCTTGACGACGTCGAGAACGCTGACCAGCGCCTGCAGGTGAGCGTTCCGGTCCCCGGCAATGATGACCGTCAGCCTGGCGCCTTGCGTCATATCGGTCAGGCGTGCGCCCAAGTCGTCCAGGCTGATTTTCTCTCCGTCCAGATACAGGTCGCCGTCCGCAGTCAGCGTCAAAGTCACGCGCCGCGGCAGCTCCAGGTGTTCGGCATTGGCGGCAAACGGCAGTGCCACCCGCAACCCCAGTGCCGGCAGCGCGTTGATGCTGATCAGCACGAAGAACACCAGCAGGAACATCATCACATCGATCATCGGGATGATCTCGATGCGGGCCGCCTTGCGGATTCTGTGAGGCCATTGACGCATCAGTGAGAGACCGCGAACAACGGCAGCATGCTCGAGACACCGCGGTCCGAATCGGCAGCATGCGCCAGGTAGTGATCGATGCCGAAGGCGGCCTCGGTGGTGCGCAGCAGCGAATAGTGATTGTACGGATGCGGATCTACCAGGTGTCTGGCGCCGTGATTGGTAATGACGATGGTGGGAATGTGACCGCCGCCGAAGTTAGCGTTGCTGGAGGGATCGAAGCCACAGCAGCCCTGGTCCTGCCCACCTCGATCCTCCTTGTCGCTCTCGTCGAAAGTGATCACGATCGCGCTGTTGTCGGCTGCCTTCCAGGTCTGCGACTGCATGATCTTGTCCACCAACCGCCCGATGACGCGATCACCACGCGCAATCAGCTGCTCGATATTGCCCTTGGTGCAATCCGCCGGGACCGCGGGTCCCGCATCACGCCCGTGCATGTCGTTGCATTGGTTTGGCACAATATGGGCATAGTTGGGCAGCTCTCCCGCGGCCAGGTCCCGATCGAGCTGGTCGAACCCGACCAGCCTGGCCGCGCGCAGCGGATCGCGCTGCACCGTCTGAAAGCTCACGAAGCCGTTGTGCTTGGCTGCGTACAGCTGCGTCGGCCGTCCCGGTACCGGATGCTCCTGGGTCGGGAAGCGCACCGCCAGCGAGCCCGGCTCCGGCAGATCCTCCATGTAGCCCTTCCAGCTCAGCCCCCTTTGCTGCAGCTGGTCCATGAGACTCGGCGCAGTCACCGTGTGATCGGCGTAATCGCTGCTCGTGGACTTGGCACACCAGGCATCGCGTAACCCGGGCTTGCAGTAGAACGCGTCGTCATCGTGAATGCCGAAGGTGTCCCCTCCCAGCATCGCGATGTAATTGGCTTCGCTTGGATGGACCTCGGCGTAGAACTCTGAGGCCAATCCATACGTGTGCGCCAGTCGATGCAGATGTGGCGCCAGCGAATGCGGGCCGATGATCTGCGCGTAGCCCTTGTTTTCTGCCACGATGACGAAGATGTGGGCGTAGCGCGGCATCGACTCGGCGCCCGCCGCGGACACCGCCGGCCCCGCCACGCTGTGGCCAGGCAACAGGACAACCGCCAGCAGCAGCCAGCTGCTGCGCAACGCCGTCGATCGGAGTGCACTCATGTGGGCTCCCTCATTCCAGGCTCAGACGCACGCCCGCCAGTAGCGTGATGTCATAGAACTCGCGCTGAATCGGCCGCGATGCGCTCGGGCCCTCGGTGAACTCGAGCGGCGTGTTCAGCAGGTTCTTGGCGTCGAGTTAGATCTTCAGATTCGACAGCAGCGCATAGCTGCTGCCGAAGTCCATGGTAAGGCGCTGACGCGAATAGACGTCGGTCGAATTGGACGTGATGCTGCCAAAAGAGAACAGATTCTGCCCGACGTAGTCCGCTGCCAGCCGCAACTCCAGCGGCGCGCGGTCGTAGAAAATGGCCGCGTTCCAGGTCAGCCGAGAGGTCGAAGGCATCAGCCCGTCGATGCCCGGATGAATCTGCGCCTCCGAATCCACCCAGGTGACGTTGCCACTGTAACCGAAGCCATTGAACGGCGCCGGCAGCAGGCTCAGCTGTTGCTGATACTGTGCCTCGAGACCACGGGCGTGCGCGGGACCATTGGCATAGCTCTGCAGCGTGGTCGTAACACCGGTCAACCCGGGATAGGCGTAACCTGGAACGATCTGCTGGGTCAGAATGATGTAGTTGCTGAACTGCTTGTCGAACACCCCGACGGTGGCGATCTGACCGTTGCCCGGATAGAACTCGAGCGTGGCATCGAAGTTCTGGCCGATGGTCGGTTTCAACGCCGGATTCCCGACCGTGACGGCAGCGTTTGTAACGCTGATGGACGCGCCCGGCGTGATCTGCTCGAAGCCCGGGCGAGCAATGCCCGACGAGTAGGTCAGTCGACCGACCAGATCGTCGAGTACATCGTAGCGGGCCTGGAGTGTCGGAAAGACATCGGTGTACGAGCTGGTCTGCGTGGCTGGCGTATTGGTGTCGGCATCGCTGTCGTAGAGATTGCCACGGTAAGTCGCGTGCGTGGACTCGACCCGCAGACCCGCGAGCACACCGAACTTGCCGAAGCTACCCGTGTACTGGCCGTAGCCCGAATAGACGTTTTCGTTGTCGTCCGTGTTCGAGGATGCATCGGCGGCGGCATCGTCACTGATCGTACCGAGGCTGCTGCCGGCCAGGGCCCGGACGCCTGGCAGGCTGATCGCGGGGCCGATGTTGTAGAGATTGTTGTAATAGATCTGATCGGCGCCGTAGGTATAGTTCTGCAGGTTGATGAGCCCGTTGGGCGTGAACACCGGCGAGGTCGATTCGGCGGTCTTGTGCCGGAGCCGCAGGGCAACGCCGAACTTCAACTCGTCGGTGCGCGTGCCCCCACCGAACGGGATGCTCGCATCGACGGCACCGCCCCACTCCCCATCCTTATTGAAGGAGGGCCCGAGATCGATCTCCTGCAGGTCGTAGTTGGCTGGATTGGCGGCATTGACGCCATTCAGCGTTCGAAAGCTCGGAAAGCGCGGATCCGTGTTGTTGTTGTACGAAATCGGAACCGTATTCGGATCTGCCCAGACGCTGCCGTAGCTGGCCGACACCCGATCACTGCCCACCGCGTAAGAGCCGTGGTAGTCGAGTTTGAATCCAGGCAGCAGCGAACTGCCGCCAAAGATGACCATATCGTTCTCGATGCGCTCGAGCGAATCGGTGGTCTGCTGCGCCAGTGTGGCAGCCGAGGCAATGAATGCGTTCGGATTGGCCGGATTGACGACGCAGGCCGGCAGCGGCGTGCAGCCACTGTCCGAATCCAGATTGTTCAGCACCAGATAGTGCTTGCGCGCCGCTTCCAGGTAGCCGGACCAGAGCACGCGCACGTACAGCGAAGTTGCTTCATTGGCTTTGGCGTCCAAATTCGCAGCAATACCATAGCGCTGGCGGTGGTAGAGGTAGCGCCGGAACTGTAGGTTGCTCAGCACCTTGTCCGGTACGCCGCCGCTTTGCTGATCGGTGTAACTCTCTTCGACATCGTCGATGCCGCGTTGATCGGCGTGATAGACGGCGCTGATGACCGCGCTGAAGGCGTTGGCGCCTGCAAACAGCCCGCCGATACCGTCACCGCCGTCGAAACTCCGTCCGGTGCTGAACTCGGCGTGGTAGATGGGTGTGCTGCGCAGAAGCTCGTCGCCGCTCTCGACATTGACGTCCAGAAAAGGCGCCCCACCGTGCTCCGCGCCTGTACGCGGCACGAGGTTGACCGAGCCGCCAAGCGCTTCGGCGTCCATGTCGGGACGCAGGGTCTTGGTGAGCTCGACCCCGCCGACGATGCCCGTGGGAAAAGTATCGAACGCAACGGAGCGACCGCCTCCAAACGGAGAGGACGGGTTCGACGCCGGTAGACGCACGCCGGCGTAGGTGTTGCCGTTCAGATCCGAGTCCAGACCGCGAATATTGATGAAACGGCCTTCGCCGGAGTCCGTTTCGAGGGAGATGCCTGGCAGCCGCTGCAATGCCTCGGCCATGTTGATGTCCGGCAGCTTGACGATTTCGCTCAGCGGCTGAACTTCAATAATGTTGGCCGCTTCCCGCTTCTCCTCCACCGCCGCCTCGCGCGTGGTGGTAGCGCTGGGGACGACCGGCGCGGGGGGATTTTCCGCCGGCCCCGCGCCCGTGCTGACACGACCAATATCCGTTTCGGTGGATGGCGTCGGCGAAGTCGTCGGCGCATTCTGCGCGCCTGCGGGCGGAGCCAAGTTCAGGGCCAGGAACGCCGCGGGTGCCAGCACACCGGCGCACGCCGTTGCACGAAACCTTCGTCCCAACTCCAGCGACATGGGCGGCTCCAGCGCGGTGAACACGAATTCCAGGCAGCCTAGACGCGCCCCGTTACCAATTCTTTACAACATAAAGTTCACTGGACTTCCAAACTGGCCGCTGTACTCTGCGGCGGAAAGTGAACCCGGAGTAAACACCCGTGCGTCCAGTCAAAGCTTCACTTGCGGCATATGCGTTAGTCGCCATCATGCTCACCGCTGCGGTCAATGCCGCCGATAAGCCGCTATACCGCCTGACGAAGTCGGTTGCGCTGGGTGCGCCGGACCGCTGGGATTACGTGGTCTTCGATCCAGCTACTCAGCGCGTGTATGTCGCGCATGGCGATCGGCTCACGGTCGTCAATGGCGATGACGGCAGCGTCATCGGCGAGGTGCCCGGATTTCCAGGCGGAACTCATGGCACTGCTTTGATCGGCCGGCTCGGCCTCGGCTTCACCGACGATGGCAAGGCAGGAGAAGCGGCGGCCTTCGATCTGAAGACTCTTGCACCACACAGGCATTTCAAGGTCGACGCGGACGCGGATGCGGTCATCTACGATCCTGCCAGCGGGCACGTGTTCGTGATCAACGGCGACAGCGGCAGTATCAGCGTCATCGATCCGCAGCAAGAAAAAGTTATCGACACCATTCCTATCGGCGAGGGGCTCGAGACTCCCGTTGCCGACGGCCGTGGCAAGCTATTCGTGAACGGCGCCGAAAACAGCGATCTGGTGCGCATCGATACGCACACCAACCAGGTGGATGCCCGCTGGCCAATCGCGGACTGTAAGCGGCCGCACGGCCTCGCCATGGATACGGACCATCGGCGACTGTTTCCCAGCTGCGTCAACAACGTGTTGCTGGTGGTGGATGCCGACAGTGGCGCGGTCGTTGCAAAGCTGCCCATCGGCAGCGGCACCGATGCGGCCGCCTATGACCCCGGACGCCATCTCGTTTTCAGCTCCAACGGGCGTGATGGCACTCTGAGCGTGATCCGTCAGAACGATGCCAACAGCTATGATGTGCTCGCCAGCATTCGGACCGCGGTTACGGCCCGCACCATGGCAGTCGATCCCGTATCCGGGCGTCTTTATCTGGCGGCGGGCCAGGTGCAGCCGCAAGCCGCCGGTGAGCCACCGCCCCAGCACCCGGCGATTGTTCCAGGCTCACTTCAATTGCTGTTCTTCGACCCGCTTCGCTGAAGTCGACAAGGCTCGTCAGGGGACTCGGACCAGCAGCGACAGCAACGGGCGGCTCGCTTCCCAGGCGCCGATGACGCCGTAGTACGTCAGTAGATATGGCACCGTAAAACTCAGCACGGTACGCGCGATCGTGGCCGCTGCCAGGCTCAAGGGGTTTCGAGGCTGCTGCTCGGCGTCGCGAGTTTTGCGCATCGCCGTATTGAGCGCCCCCGCCATGCCGCCGGCAGTGATGCGAGTCACCCGCACGGTACCGGGTCTATTCGACCTAATCACACTTCCAGCAGCGCCCGGGGCGCCGGGATCCTGGCCGATTGGCGAGGCAGCTTTAGCATGTCAATATGACGACATGATGACAGCTCGCGTCGACGACTGGTGGTCCCTGCTCTGCGGCCTGGCGGTGTTCAACACGCTAGTCTGGTCCATCTCGGCGCTCTACCTGAACCGCCGCCGTTCGGTCATGCCGGGGGCAGCCTATGCGACGCGACGTTTGCAGCTGGTGCTCTCGGCCGTGTACGTCTTCGGATGCGCCTTCCGATCCGCCTTTCCCGTGTTCGACATCCCGCGCCTCGTGCTGGTCAACTCGTGGATATCCAGCGTCATCGTCGGCCGCTCGGTCGCAACCTGCGCCGAACTGTGCTTTGCGGCCCAGTGGGCCATCATGCTGAGAGAGGCATCGCACGCTACCGGCAGCCCTATGGGCCGCTTCGCCTCCCGCGCGGTGGTGCCGCTGATCGCGCTCGCCGAAGTCTGCTCCTGGTACTCGGTGCTGACGACCTCGAACATCGGACATATTGCCGAAGAGTCGATCTGGGGCCTGTCGGCGACCCTGCTGGTCGCCAGCATGCTGGTCATCTGGCCCCGATGCGCCACGCCGCGACGACCGGTACTTGCAGCCTGGTGCGTTGCCGCCGCGGCCTATGCCAGCTACATGCTGCTGGTCGACGTACCCATGTACTGGCACCGCTGGGTCGCCGATCGCAGCATCGGTCGCCATTACCTGACTCTGTCCCAGGGCGTACACGATGCCGCCGGACGCTGGCTGGTGTCGTACCGCTGGGACCAGTGGAAGAGCGAAGTGATCTGGATGTCGCTCTATTTCAGTGTCGCGGTCTGGCTCAGCATCGCGCTGGTGCACGCGCCGTTGTTCAAATCGCGCAGCATCGCCCGGGAGCGATCGCGCGCACCTGCGCTGGCGCATCCGACCCACGGATGATTTGCGGCAGGGCGCCCGCCCGGTTGCTCCGCGTGCAGGTCGGTGAAATGATCCGGGCATGAGCCAGCAGCGCGGATTCCTCACCACTCACGTTGGCAGCCTGCCTCGGCCCGAAGCGCTGAAGCAGCTCATGTTCGCGCGCGAAGATGGCCTGCCCTTCGAAGCATCCGCACTCGAGCAGCAGGTACGGCTGGCCGTTGCGGCAGCGGTCGAACGCCAGCGACGGGCCGGTCTCGATATCATCAACGACGGCGAAATGCCCAAGCCCAGCTACGCCACCTATGTCAAGGATCGGCTCAACGGCTTCGGCGGCAGCGGCAACAGCTACGTGTTCCAGGACCTGGAGGCCTATCCCGGAACCAAGACCCGGATGTTCGATGATCCCGGCCGCAGGCACCGCAAGACCCCCGCCTGCAACGCGCCGGTCAGCATGCGCGACCTGGAATCGCCAAAGCTGGACGCGCAGCGCCTGCGCGAATCGCTGCATGGCGACAGCCCGGCGGGCCTGTTCCTGAACGCCGCCTCCCCGGGCGTGACCACGCTGTTCTTCCGCAACGACTTCTACCCGTCGCACGAGCAATACCTATTCGCCTGCGCCGATGCCCTGCGCCTCGAGTACGAGGCGGTCGTCGGCGCCGGAATCACGCTGCAGATCGATTGCCCTGACCTGGCGATGGGGCGGCACACGCAGTTTGCCGACCTCGATCTGAAGGACTTTCGCGAACGCATGGCGCTGCATGTGGAGGCGCTCAACCGCGCGCTGATCAACATCCCGGCCGAGCGGGTGCGCATGCACGTCTGCTGGGGCAACTATCCGGGCCCGCATCACTGCGACGTGCCACTGGCCGACATCGTCGACATCCTCTGGAAGGCCAAGCCGCACGCCATCCTGTTCGAGGCCGCCAATCCGCGCCACGCGCACGAATGGACGCTGTTCGAAACGGTCAAGCTGCCGGAAGGCAAGGTGCTGGTTCCGGGCGTCATCGAGTGTCAGTCGACTTACATCGAGCACCCCGAACTCATCGCGCAGCGTATCGGGCGTTACGCTCACCTGGTGGGGCGGGACAACGTCATGGCCGCGGTCGACTGCGGCTTCAGCATTCACGTGGGCTCCAGCGGCGTCGATCCTGAGGTCATCTGGGGCAAGCTCGAAGCGCTGGCGCAGGGCGCCGCCATTGCCAGCAGGAAATTCTGGCGCTGAGGACTTGCGATCATGAGCGTAGAGTCGGCCATACCGCCCCATTTGATCTGTGCGCGCACCCTCCCCAGCCGGATGCCGGCGGGCTTCGAGGCACCCTACCCGGCATGGATGGCGCGCTACCAGCTCGGAGCGCCGCCGCTGGTCATGGCGTATTTTGGCGCACAGCAGCTGGCACTCCTGCCGCCCGATGCGCTCGCACCCATCAAGGCGATGCTGCCAGCAGAGCCGGCGCCCCCGTACTGGCTCGAGGCGCAGAGTCACGATAGTGCCGGTTTCGACACGCGCGTCCTCATTGCCTATTGGCACAACAGCCAGCGCTTCGCGGCCTGGCGTCGCACCAGCGGCTTCGACGCGTGGTGGGCAGATCCGGCTCGCGAGAGCGAGCCGCTCGGGCGCTTCCTCGAGGTCGTGACACCGCCGATGGAGCGCCTCGAGGTGGCCTACTCGCCACCGCATCGACCCGAGGGCGCGGGCAACCTGCAGAGCCGGGTGAGCACCTGTCCGGTGGCCGAGCATGCCTACTGGGGCAGTGCCCGAGACCGTATTCCGGCCTCGCAGACCGATCGACTGGATGGCGGCGCAAAAACACTGACGACCACCCGGCACGGCGCGCGTGTACGGATAGCGCCGGGCGCCAACGTCTGCATGATCCGCTCAGGCCAGGATTGGTCGGAGACCACGGACGATGAGCGACAGATCTATCTCGGCCGCGTGCGCCCCAAACTCATCGAGGGCATGACCTACCTGCGCGACCAGGGCCTGCCCATCGGCTGCTTTTCCTGCCGCTTCATGCAGGTGCTGGATCCGAGTGGCGCTCCCACGGAAAGAAGCTTCGGACAGGCTTATTTCGACAGCCTGGCCGCGCTCGAACACTGGGCCGAACATCATCCGACGCATCTCGCCATCTTCGGCACGTTCATGCAGACCATGGCGCCACTCGGTGATGCCATGAAACTGCGGCTCTGGCACGAGGTCATGGTGCTGCCGGAGGATGCGCAGAGCTTCGAATACGTCAACTGCCACAGCCGCACCGGCCTGCTGGCGGCGGCCGCATCGTAAGGCATGGCGCCGGCAGCCGGCGCCGGGGCACTGCGGCCTACGCCGTGGTCGTTGCCTTTGCGGTCTCAGGCCGCAGCCGGAAGTCGTAATTGACCGTGTAGTACGGGCTCTCGATCCGCTTGCCGTCCGGGCCGACGCCCGGCGGGTGGCACTCGAACCTGGCGACCAGCGACTCCTTCATGCCGAACACTGCATCGGAATCCAGGTATTCGCTGTCCGCCACGAACAGGTGCGTGGTCACCGGCAGATGCCCCGCCGCCGAGACCAGCATGTGAATGTGCCCCGGACGGTACGGATGGCGTCCCATCTTGCGCAGCATGCGTCCGACTGGCCCGTCGGTCGGCACCGGGTAGAAGGTCGGGCGGATGGAGCGGAACCAGTAGCGGCCTTGGGCATCGGTGCGGATCTTGCCGCGCGCCTTCATGCCGGTCTCTCCGGGAATCTGCATGTCGTAGTTGCCCTCGCCATCTCCCGACCAGATATCGAGCATGGCATTCGGCAGCGGACGACCATCCGCGCTCAACACCCGTCCGGAATAAAACGCCGGCTCGCCCTTGACGCCGATAGCCAGGTCGCTGCCAAGCGGCAGCTCCGGCGCTCCCTCCCAGTAGAACGGACCCCAGACGGTGGATTCGACGCTGCCCTGATCGGCCGGATGATTCAGCGTGATGACCAGGATCGACACGCCGAGCGTGTCCGACAGCAGCATGAACTCCTGCCGCTTGTCGGTGCAGGTCTGGCCGACGTCGGTCAGAAACTGGATGGCGGTCATCCACTCCGCCTCAGTCAGGCTCACGTCACGCACGAAATCGTGCAGGTGCGTGACCAGCGAGGTCATGATGCGCTTGAATCGCGCATCCTCGCAGTCGGCAAGGCGCGCGACTACCGCCTGCGTAATACTGCGTTCGTCGAACTCGCGCATGCGCTCAGCGATAGGTGTTGTTGGAGGTGTGATCGCCTCCCAGCCATCGCTTCAACTCCCGGTGCGCGTCGGCGCGCCGATCGCGCCCGATCTGCTCCGCCCTGGCATCATCGAGCGTGAATTCCAGGATCAGACCGTTCGGATCGTTGACATAGACCGAGCGGCAGTAGCCATGCTCGAGCACGTAGGTGTCCGGCGGCTTGATCCCCGCAGCGGCAATACGCTGTTCAATACCTTTTTGCGTTGCCGCATCCACCTGCAGCGCGATGTGATGAAACGGTGACGGCGGCATCTGCGGTCCAAACTCCGCTTGATCCTCCGGATTCTCGAACTGGAAAAACGCCAGCGCGCCGCCGTCGCCAATGGCATAGAACGTGTGGCAGTAGGTGCGCATCTTGCCGAACAGCTCGTCCGACTCACACCAGGTCGCCACCAGGGGCAGGCCTATGATCTCCTCATAGAACTTGCGCGTCTTTTCCTGGTCTCGCGTGACGTAGGCGTTGTGATGCAGCCGCATCGGAAGCTTTTGTGACTGTGCCATGGCCGATCCTCCGACATCAGAACTTAAACGTGAAGTCCACTCCGTAGCGACGGGGCAAGGCTCTCCACAGGAAGCCACCCGGGGAGAACTCGGCATTGTAGATCTTGTTGGTCAAATTCTTCGACCAGGCCGTCACCGTCCAGCGCTCAGCCTGGACACCGGCGCGCAGGTCGATCAGGTTGACCGGATTGCGCGAAGTGACGTCGTACGGGTCCCACCAGGTTCGGCCAATCATGTTGTAGTCCAGGCGTAGTACGCCGTTGAGTCCGTCACCGACTGCCTCATGCGCCTGGAAGCCCGCGTTGACGGTGTCCTGCGTCAGCAGCGGCGGCTTATTGCCTATGACTCTCGGGTCCTGCATGGCGGTGATGCTGCCGTCGTTGTAGCCATAGTTGGCATACACATCGAGCCAATTGGTGGCTTTGGCCGTCAATTCCAGCTCACCGCCTTTGTACAGGGCGTCGAGATTGCCGAGGTTCTGGGTGCCGGTGGTCGAACTGTAGAAGAAGAAGTAGCCGTTGTGCGAGTTGGTGTAGTACAGCGCCACGTTGGCGCTCACGCGCTTGTCGAGCCATAGGCTCTTGGCCCCCACTTCCCAGGTATCGGCGATCTCGGCCTGGAACAGATCATGAACCCCAAGTTGGCCCGAGGCAGCCGCTGCGGCGCCGACCCCGGTCTGGTTGAAGCCGCCGCTGCGAAACCCGCGGCTCCAGCCGCCATACAGCGTCAGATCGTCAGTCGGCTTGTAACGCAACGTGCCCTTGGGCTGTGCCGCATCGAACGTGACCTCGCGCAGCTCGCCGGTATAAGAGTTCGCCGGATCGATCAGGAAGCGAGTCGGCGTATCGGTGGTGTTCTGGCGCTGGTCACGGTCGTAGCGGATCGCCGCATCGAGTTCCCACTGGGGATTGAACTCGTAGGTCGCATCGGCGAACTCAGCCCAGGCGTTGTTGTTCTGCGAGTCAGCCAGGAACGTGGCGTTGGTGTTGGTTGCGACCGGATTGTTTGGATCCACCAGTGGCGTCTCGTAAACCGGCGGCACGCCCTGGCCACGATCAAACAGATTGTCGGTGGAGATGAAACGCTGGGTATGAATGTAATAGACACCCGCGATCCATGAGAAGCCGTCGATCTTGTTGGAGGTAAAGCGGAACTCCTGGCTCTCGTTCTTCTCGTAGATGTACTGCGACTGGCTCTCGCCGGCGGGGCCGCCCAGGGCCGTCGGGAGGGTGGCAAAGAAATAGTTGTAGGCGATCGAATCCTTCTCCGGCCTGAAATCATAAGCGTCGCCGGTATCGATCTCCTTGGTGAAGTTGTAATCGGAGGTCGATGTGAAGGTGCCAAAGCCCGGATTGAAATCCAGCTTGAGCGCAACGTCTGTAATGTCCCGATTATCGCTGCCCAGGTTGTTGTCCTGGATTGGGCTGGTGATATCGTTTGCGTTCGGCGGCGTGGTGAAGCTGCTGAACGGATTGGATTCCTGCGCCCGCGGAATGATGTAGTAGTAGGCTGTGGTATCAACCCGGTCGCGGAAGAAGCGCAGATCCGCCGACCACTGCTCGTTGGGCTTCCACACCAGCCGCAGCCGGCCGGAATAGTCCCGGTACGGGTCCGCCTTGCGATCCAGATACGTATTCTCGAGATAACCGTCGGTATTGTAGAAATTGAGCGAGGCGCGGTAGCGCAAGGTACCCGCCTCGTCGATCGGACCGCTGACGGCTACCTGCGCCTTCTCCGACAGGCCATTGCCGATGCCGAGCCTGGTCGAGCCCTCGAAGTGATCAGCCGGATCCTCGGTCTGAATAATGATGGCGCCGCCGATGGCATCGCGACCGTACAAGGCGCCCTGCGGACCCTTCAGCACCTCGATCTGCTTGATGTCGTTCAGTTCCTGATCGAACTCGTAGGGATTCGGCTCGAGCACGCCGTCGACCAGCACCGCGACCGAAGGCTCACTGTTGCGCGCCTGCGAGATGCCGCGAATGGTGATGAAAGAGTTGCCGACGTTCTGCACCTCGACCATGGTCATGTTCGGCACCAGCGCGACAAAATCGCGCGGCGACTCGATGCCTGCAGACTGGATCGTCTGCTCGGTGAAGGCGTCCTCGGTAACGGGTACGTTCTGCAGCGCCTCGTCGCGCTTGCGCGCCGTAACGACGATCTCCTGCAGCTCGTCGGACTCCGCCGCGAGGATCGGCTCGGCGGCCACAATGGCAGCGACAACTGTCACCACCAGCGGCGACAGTCGAGTCATCGGAGTATTCATAAGGCCCCCTATCTCAAGTTATAAGGTTGTTGTCGCCGCGCCGCCGCCGGCGGGCTGCTCACGTTCCAGTTGTGATCGAACCATGCGCGCGCCTGCCACCATGGCCTGCAGCTTGCCGAAGGCCACTTCCCGCGGCAGATACTTCATGCCGCAATCGGGCGCGACGATGAGGTCGGCCGCGCTGACGAACGGCAAGGCGCGGCGAATCCGACTGGCCACCAGTTCCGGTGTCTCGACCTCGTTGCTCGAGAGGTCGATGACCCCGAGGATGATCTTCTTGCCCGGGAGTGTCTCGAGCACCGAACAATCGAGCTTCGACTGCGCTGTCTCGATCGAGATCTGACGGCAGCTGCACTCGGCCAGTTCCGACAGAAAGGAGTAGCCCGAGGGCCGCGAGTGGATGATGGCGGCATAGCCGAAGCAGATGTGCACAGCGGTAGTTCCGCTGATGCCTTCGAGCGCGCGATTGAGCGCCTGCAGCCCAAACTGGCGCGCCTCCTCGGGCCGCGCCTGCATGTAAGGCTCGTCGATCTGGACCACGTCGGCGCCGGCATCGAACAGATCGCGAATTTCGGCGTTGACGGCGGCGGCGTAATCCATCGCCGCCAGCTGGCGGCTGCCGCCGTAGAAGTCGATCTGCGCCTGCTGCGCCATTGTGAACGGCCCGGGCACCGTCACCTTGACACGCCGCTGCGTGTGCCGCCGCAGGAATTCCAGGTCCTCTACTTCGACTGCATGGCGGCGCCGGATCGGTCCCACCACCCGCGGCACCGGATTCGGATGGCCGCTGCGATCCAGGGCCGTGCCGGGATTATCCAGGTCGACGCCCTCGAGCGCCGTGGCGAAGCGGTTCGAATAACTCTCCCTCCGGATCTCGCCGTCGGTGATGATGTCGAGGCCCGCCTCCTCCTGCGCCTTGATCGCCATGAGCGTGGCATCTTCCTGCGCTTCGGCGAGATAGGACTCCGGCACGCGCCAGAGCTCGCGCGCACGCACGCGCGGCGGGAAGCGACCGGCAAGCCTTGCGCGGTCGATGAGCCACTCCGGCTGCGGATAGCTTCCCACCAAGGTCGTCGGAAACAGCATAAGGTGGCCTCAGGTCTCGGC
>JBAUYT010000210.1:0-1709 GCA_049584935.1 Steroidobacteraceae bacterium | reverse complement strand
ACGCGGGTGCATCCGCCTGAACATAAAGCTCGAAGATGTTGGGCAACGCAAGCGCTGTGATCCCGATGCCGGAATCCTTAATTCTTACGACTGCGTGGCCCTTCTCGGCAGACAGTGATAACGAAATCTGTCCGCCGGCATCGGTGTATTTCGATGCATTGGCAAGCAGATTGACGAATACCTGATCGAGGCGACTGGCATCCGCCATCACCCATGTGCTCTCTGGCGACCATGTCGGCACAAGCACCTGGTTGCGGCGGTCGAAGTCCGGCTCAATTGTTTCTATTGCCTTTGCGACGACCCCGCGCAGGTCTATCCGCTCAAGTTGCACCAGAAAGTGGCCGCTGGCAATGCGTCCGACATCGAGAAGGCCGGCCGCCAGCTGCGTCATTTGGCGTGCCTGACGTTCGATAAGTTCATGCATCCCGCGCTGCACTGAGATGTCCGCGCCACTTTCGCTTCGCAACACTCCAATGCCGTACTGTATAGATGCCAATGGACTGCGCAGCTCATGAGAAAGAATGGTTAGGAATTCATCCTTACGGCGATTGGCGGTCGTCAGTTCTTCTAATTTCGCAGTTAGCAACTGCAGCTCATTGACTCTAATAGTACTTTCATCGATGGGTGCGAGCGCACTGACGGCGATACCATGCCCATTAAGACCGGAACTGCCCGCGCCAGTCTTGGGCGCACGCAATGCGGTCCGATGAGTTTCCATGGCAGTGGCCCCGTTAATTTGGTCAGTCGAAGACTACAGGCCGATGATCCGCTTTTTCTGTACGCCAGGATACATAAGCTGCACTCGCTTGAATGCGGGTAGACCTTGGCGCGCATCCTGGGCCTCCGCAGCCCTGTATCCTCGAGCTCCATCGATTACACGAACCATGCGGGGCAGAGACGCGCCGGCCTCAACCGGAATCAGTGTGTCGACGCGGAGCAACAGCTTTCGACTAGCTTCGCCTTTTGGATCGGCCGCAGCGATCAGAAGCCTTCTCAGGCAGCCATCGTCGCGGGGAGCAGCCGATCGTATTCCTTTTTCACCACGGCATAGCACTCGCACGTGCGCTGTTCGAGCCTCGGCCGGTCGAGTACAGTGATCCGGCCGCGTCGATAGTCGATGAGTCCCGCCCTATGCAGGTTCCCGGCTGCTTCGGTAACGCCTTCTCGTCGCACCCCGAGCATGTTGGAGATCAATTCCTGGGTCATCACGAGCTGACTGGAATTCAATCGGTCGAGGCTGAGCAATGGCCAGCGGCAGAGCTGCTGATCCAAGGTATGGTGACGATTGCATACCGCGGTCTGCGCCATCTGGGTGATGAGCGCCTGGGTGTAGCGCAGCAGCAGGTGCAGCACGGGGCCTGCGCGATTGAACTCGGTCAACAGCACCGTGGAATTCAGCCGCAGCCCTTCACCGGCACTTTGCACCACGGCGCGACTCGGCGTCGATTCGCCCCCCATGAAAAGCGAGATGCCGACCAGGCCCTCGTTGCCAACGACCGCGATCTCGGCCGATGAACCGTTCTCCAGTACGTACAGCAACGATACGATCGCAGTAGTTGGAAAGTAGACGTGGCTGAGTATTCCGCCCGGTTCATACAGCACCAGGCCAAGCGGCAGGTCTACAGGCTCCAAGTCTGGCAGCCACGGTGCATTATCCAGGTCAGCAAGGGCTGCGAGCAGCCGGTTCTGCCTAGGGTCCAGCGCCAACG
>JBAUYT010000209.1:0-11356 GCA_049584935.1 Steroidobacteraceae bacterium | reverse complement strand
AGCGGGGGCCGCGCCATCCGCAGCATCGACTTCCGCCGCAGCGAGACCGGCGCGGCACGCCTGGTCGTGCGCCTGAGCGATCCGCGCACGCCGATCAACCTGCAGCAGCAGGGCAACCAGATCATGGTCGATTTCAGCGGCGCCGATCTGCCGAAGAACCTGCAGCGCCGCTATGACACGCTCGACTTTGGCACGCCGGTCACCGGCTTCAGCGCCGGCCGCGTCAATGGCGATACCCAGATCGTCATCGACGCCAGCGGCGAGGTCGAGCCGCTCGCCTACCAGTCGGACAATGAATATGTGGTCGAGGTCTCGGCGGCCAAGAAGCCGGACCAGAACGCCGGCCTCGAGCAGAAGAAGGAATACAAGGGTGAGCACCTGACGCTCAACTTCCAGGACATCGAGACGCGCGCGGTGCTGCAGCTGCTGGCCGACGCCAGCGGCCAGAACATCGTCGTCAGCGACACGGTCGGCGGCAATGTCACGCTGCGCCTGCAGAACGTACCGTGGGACCAGGCGCTCGACATCGTGTTGCGCACCAAGGGCCTCGACAAGCGCCAGGAAGGCAACGTCATCATCGTGGCGCCGGCCACCGAGCTGGCCGCCCGCGAGAAGGCGGATCTTGCCGCCAAGAAGGACATTCAGGAGCTCGAGCCGCTGCACACCGAGTACCTGCAGGTCAACTACGCCAAGGCGGTCGACATCGCCAACCTGCTGCGCGGCACGAGTACGCCTGGCGGCGGTGGCGCTGGCGGCGGCGGCGGCGGCAACAATGCGGTGCTCTCGCCGCGCGGTCACGTGGCGGTCGACGACCGCACCAACACACTGCTGCTGCAGGACACCGCAGAGAAGATCGCGGACGTGCGCCGGCTGGTGGCGACGCTGGATATTCCCGTGCGCCAGGTGCTGATCGAGGCGCGCATCGTGGTCGTGACCAACGACTTCGAGCGGGATCTCGGCGCGCTGTTCGGCGTTACGGCCACGCGCCACAACGGCACCAACGGCCTGTTCGAGACCACGGGCACGGCCGCCGGCACCGACCAGGGGGTGTCTTCGGCAATCACCAATCTCGGAACCAACGGTTCGGTCTACCCGGTATCGCTGCCGACCGGCACCAACGCCGCCAACCGCTACAACGTCAATCTGCCGGTGGCGACACCGGCAGGCAGCATCGCGCTGGGCATCCTGGGCTCGGACTACCTGGTGGATCTGGAGCTCGACGCGGCGCAGAAGGAAAATCGCGGCACCGTCATCTCCTCGCCCAAGGTCATCACGGCCAACCAGCGTGAAGCCTCCATCAAGCAGGGTATCGAGATTCCGTATCAGCAGTCCGCGTCGAGCGGTGCCACCACAATCGCGTTCAAGGACGCCGTGCTCGAACTCAAGGTCAAGCCGCTGATCACCCCGGACGGCCGCATCATCCTCGATCTGACGGTGTCGGACGACACGGTTGGAACCGTGGTGGTGGCCTCGGGCGGCGTCAACGTGCCCTCGATTAACACGCGCGCCATCGAGACGCAGGTGGTGCTGACCGACGGCCAGACGGTGGTGCTGGGCGGCATCCTCGAGACTACGCACTCGGATTCGGAGACCAAAGTGCCGTGGCTGGGCGATATCCCGGTGCTCGGCAACCTGTTCAAGAACACCACCAAGATCGACGACAAGGACGAGCTGCTGGTATTCGTGACGCCGAAGATCATTCGCGAAGGCGTCAGCGTCAACTAGGAGCCTGGCTCCTAAGGCGCCGCGGCGCATGCGCATCCTGCTGATCGAGGACGATGAGCTGGTGGCGGATGCGGTCGTGCGCGGCCTGTCGCAGGCGGGTTTCACGGTCGATCATGCCGGCTCGGCAGAACGCGGCCGGGCTGCGCTGACGGCCGAGCCCTTCGATCTGGCCGTCATCGATATCGGACTGCCCGGCGCCGATGGGCTGAGCCTGCTGAACCTACTGCGCACCGGCGGCACCGCCATGCCGGTGCTGGTGCTGACGGCACGGGATACTCTGGCCGACAAGATCCGCGCCTTTGAGCTGGGCGCCGACGATTTCCTGATCAAGCCGTTCGAGCAGGCGGAGCTGGCAGCGCGCTGCCGCGCGCTGATCCGGCGGGCCAATCTGTCGCCAAGCGGCATCGTCCGGCTGGGCCGGCTCACGATTGATCTCAACGGCCGTCAGCTGCAGATCGATGAGCAGGCGGTGGAGCTCACGCGGCGCGAGTGGCTGCTGCTCGAGAGCCTGGCTCACAATCTCGGTCGCATCGTCACCAAGGAGCGCTTGATGCAGGCGCTTGCGGGCTGGGAGCAGGACCTGACTGCCAATGCCGTCGAGACACATATCTCGCGCCTGCGCGGCAAACTCGGCGCCGCCGTGCGAATCCGCGCAGTGCGCGGACTCGGTTACCGCCTCGACGATGTCGCTGGCGCGCCGACATGACGGCGCCGGCCGTCATGACCATCCGGCGGCGGCTGCTGCTGATGCTGCTGCCGGCGCTGGTGCTGCTGATGCTGATCGGCGGCATCGTCGACTACCGCGTGGCGGTCGCCACCACGCGTACCGCCTATGATCGCGCGCTGGCGCACACAGCCCTGGCGCTTGCGGCCGATGTGCGCCTCGAGGATGGACAGCTGCGCTTCGAGCGGACGGATGCAGGCGGGGCGCTGCAGGACGGCACGCTGTATGCCGTTGCCACGGCGGCCGGCCGGCCGGTTTCGGGCCTGGCGCCGCTGACACAGGGTCCGGCGCCGCTCTTGCAAGGTGCCGAGCATGCCAGCTACCACGATGCGCAGCTGCAGGGGCAGTCCTGGCGGGTCGCCGAGGTAATCGTGTCCTCGCCGGCCGGCCCGTTGCGCATCGCCGTGGCCGAAACGCAGGCGCGCCGCGCGCACACGCAGCAGGTCATGCTGCTCGGCAAGCTGCTGGTCGACTTCGCCGAACTGGACCTGACGCTGCTGCTGGTCTGGGCGGCGGTGTACTACGGCCTGCGCCCGCTCGACACCCTCGCGGCGCAGGTCGAGGAGCAGTCGCCGCGACAGCTGCGCAGCTTCGATGAGACCCAGGTTCCCGGCGAGCTGCGGCCGCTGGTGGTCAATTTCAATCGCGTGCTCGAGTTGCTGCAGTCGGCGGCGCAGTCGCGGCAGCGCTTCGTGGCGGATGCGGCCCACCAGATGCGCACACCGGTGGCCGGATTGCTGGCGCAGCTCGAACTGCTGGTGGCCGACCCGGCGGCGGCACCGCTGGCGCCGCAACTCACGGCGGTGCAGCGCGGCATCCAGCAGCTGGCGCGCTCCGCCAACCAGCTGCTGTCGCTGGCGCGCGCCGAGCCGGTCGCCGCGATGCACGATACCTTCCGGCCCGTGGCGCTCAAGCCGCTGGTGGAGGAGCTGGTCGAACGCTACGTCGATCGCGCCGACAAGGCCGGCATCGATCTGGGTGCCGATGCCGGAGCGGCCAACGTGCGTGGCGATGCCGGCCTGCTCGAGGACCTGCTCGAAAATCTGGTCGACAATGCGCTCAAGTACGCGCCCAGTGGTGGCCGCGTGACCGTACGAAGTAACGTGCAGGGATCCACACCCTTTCTGGAGGTCGAAGACGATGGGCCTGGAATACCGGAAGCCGAGCGTGCCCGGGTGCGCGAGCGGTTCTATCGCCTGCCGGGCTCGGCTGGCATCGGCTGCGGCCTGGGACTGGCGATCGTCGATGAGATTGCGCGCGTCCACGGGGCGGCCTTCAGCATCGGCAACGGTGCCGAGGGCCGGGGCGCCCGGATGCGGGTACGGTTCGTGGCGGCCGCCTGAGATGGACCGCCGGAAATGTGACCCGGGTGGCGGTTTGCGGCGTGAACCGCGTCGCAAAGCCGCAGAACCGCCATCCACAGCCAGCCTGGCGCAAGCTCCGCTGCGTATGGTGGCAGGCATGAGAAACCGGCCCGCAACCCACGCGCAACGCGGCTTCACGCTGTTCGAGACCGTGATCACCATGGTGATGGTCGCGATCCTGATCGCGCTGGCGGTGCCTTCGTACAAGTACATCACCAACAAGAACCGCATCGCGGCCGAGATCAACGGCCTGCTGGGGGACATGCAGTTCGCGCGCGCCGAAGCCATCAAGGAAGGCCAGACCGTCACCGTATGCGTGTCGAGCAACGGCACCAGCTGTTCCGGTGCGGCCGTATCCACCTGGCAGAACGGCTGGATCGTGTTTTCGGATGTCAACGGCAACGGCCAGGTCGACGCTGGCGATGCGATTCTGCGCGTCCAGGCGCCGTTTACTTCGACCGATACCTTCGTCGCCGTCCCGGCCACCGGTTACGTCACCTTCAATCGCGAGGGCTTCGCTTCCGGCGGCACGCCCGCCGCGGGCGTGCTGATCGCGTTGCATGCGGTAACCGCCAACGCCGATTCGACCCGCTGTCTCAGCATCACCTTTGCCGGTCTCATGACCGTGCAGCTCAACGGCCAGACCAACAATTCTCTGACATGCTCATGAACACCCCAGTGCATCGCCGCAGCCGCGGCTTCAGCCTCATCGAAGTGCTGGTGGCGCTGATCATCATCGGCGTCGGCATGCTCGGCATCGCCAAGATCCAGGCGCTGGCCTACGCCAGCACCGGCACGGCAGCCGCGCGTTCGATCGCCGCCATCGAGGCCTCGAGCCTGGCGGCTGCGATGCGCGCCAATCGCGATTACTGGACCACGGCCGCAGCCGGCGGCACGCAGACGATCACGACCGCGGCTGCCAACGTGACTGCATCGACCGATGGGTCGCTGCTTGCCCCGGGCGCCTGCGGCGCCGCTGCCTGCAACATGCAGCAGCTGGCGGCCTACGATCTCAAGAGCTGGGCCACGTCGCTCAACAGCGCACTGCCCGGCAGCAGCGCCATCATTACCTGTGTGCCGCCGACTGCGGCGGTGCCGGTCGAGCCGGCTGGTTACCCGATCGGTTGCACGATCCAGATCACCTGGATCGAGCGCAGCACCGGCATCAACGCGCAGTCGCAGGGCACGGTCATGGCCGCGCCCACCTACACCCTGTACGTGGAGCCATAGACCATGAACTCTCCAGTACGCGCATCGCGTCGCCAGCTCGGCTTCACCGTCGTCGAGCTGATGGTGGCCCTGCTGATCGGGCTGTTCCTGATCGGCGGACTGCTGATCCTGGTGCAGGACAACCGCCGGACGTTCGCGAGCCAGAACCAGCTGGCGCAATTGCAGGACGCCGAGCGCGTGTCGATGACCATGATCACGGACGTCATCCAGACCGCAGGCTACTTCCCGGATCCGACCAGCAACACGGCGACGCTGGCGCTGCCGGGCGTGGGTGGCTTGTCCGCTGGCCAGGCGCTCTCGGGCGTCTACAACGCGTCCGCCTCCGGTGACACGATCACGGTGCGCTACGCCACCACCACCGGCGACGGCATCCTCAACTGCATCGGCCAGTCCAACACCAGCGGCAACACCGCGCCGCTGCTGTACACGGCCGTGTTCAGTGTTGCCAACGGCCAGCTGGTCTGCGCGCTCAACGGCACCAACTACAACCTGGCCGGCACCGTGCCGGTGTCGATGATCAACGCCTCGCTCAACAACGGCATCGTCATCAACAAGTTGACCATCCTCTATGGCATCAATGCCGCGGGCACGGACGACAGCGTCACCGAGTATGTAACGGCGCCCGCCAACTGGAGCACCGTCATCTCGGTGCAGGTGACGTTGCAGTTCCTCAACCCGCTCTACTCGTCGACCGCACCCGGCACGCCGCAGCCGCAGTTCATCAATTTCCAGCGCATCATCGGCGTCATGAGCCAAACCGGGATTTGATCATGCAGCAATCACCTCATTCCTCGCGTTCGGCCCAGCACGGCGTGGTGCTGATCTCGAGCCTGCTGCTGCTGCTGGTCGTCACGATCATGGCGCTCAGCATGTTTCGCAGCTTCGGCATGCAGGAGAAGATCGCCGGCAACATGCGCGAGAAGCACCGCGCCCTGCAGGCCGCCAACAGTGCCCAGCAATATGCCGAGTGGTGGCTGGCCAATCAGAGTGGTGCGGTCTACGCGGTCAGCCAGGGCAGCGCGGCCTACGCCGATTCAGTCTGCACGGCAACGCCCATCGACGCCAACACCAGCACGCCGCAGATCTGCACCACCGCCACCAGCCTGGCAGTGATCAGCGGCAGCACCGCCGCGTCCTGGCCCACCGGTGCGGGAACGGTCGGCGCCGCCTACACGCCGCCCAACATGAACGTAACCAGCTCGGCGGCCGCCAACTATTATCCGGTACGCCCGCACTTCTACATCACCGACATGGGCACGCTCGCCACCGGCCGCGGTGAGGCTTACCAGATCGACGCCTATGGCTATGGATTGACCAACACGGCAATTGCCGTCGTCGAGAGCACCGTTGCAGTCGTCTGCATCGTCTGTAACGCCGGAGGATTGTGATGAACAGCATTCGCCCTTTCAACTATTCGGTCGCCGCCCTGATGGCCACCGTGGGTGTGGCCTGGTCGACTGCGGCACTGGCGCAGAACACGGTGTCCGAGGATTTCACCGGCGCCACCACCGTCAACAGCTGGTACTTCTACAACGGCGCCTGCCTCACGGCCGGCACCACCACCACCGGCTCGAACCCCGGGCAGATCCCGTCGTGCATCAGCGTCAAGAGCGCACAGTACCCAAATGACACGGCGCTGGTTGGCGGCGCCAATGGCGTTGCCGGCAGCTCGCAGACGCTGCCGGACCCCGCCGGACCGCCGGGCAACGGTGCGCTGCGCTTCACCAATGGCAAGTGCTCACCGAGCAGCTGCGGTTACAACGAGCACGGCGCCATCGTATCGGCCAATACCTTCAACGCCGGCCAGGGCATCCAGATTACGTTCAAGACCGTCACCTATCGCGGTGACAGTGGCGGCGCCGGAGGTGACGGCGCCGACGGCATGAGCTTCTACCTCATCGATGGCAGCGTCAGTCCCACGGGCTCGCTCTGGAACGGCATCGGTTCCTGGGGTGGTAGCTTGGGTTACACCTGCTCGAATTCGAATCCGCCCTATGACGGCCTGATCGGTGGCTACCTGGGCCTCGGCATCGACGAGTTCGGTAACTTCTTGAATGGCCAGAACCTGGTCTCGGGATACACCGGCAGCAACTCCGCCACGGGCGACAACACCGCCTACGGCTATGGCTACAAGCCGAACCGCATCGGCCTGCGCGGCACCGGCAATGTCTCCTGGGCATACCTGAACGCCACCTACCCCAGCTATTACCCGACTTCCAAGCTCAACACGACGGCGTTGCAGCAGGCAGCGGTGCAGAAGACCTGCTCGACCGGCAAGGTCTGGAACTACTCGAGCAGCGCCAGCAGTCCGACCGCGGTCACGAGCCCGTCACCGGCGCTCAATGACTATGCGCCGATCACCAACGCCTACGTCGAGCTGCCGAGCACCGGTTCGAACGCGGTGGTGATTGCGAATGAATCGGCCAATGCTCGACCGGACGGCATCACCACCGGCAACGTGCTGCTGTACAGCCTGCAGATCACGCAGAACGGGCTGCTGAGCCTGTCGTACAGCGTCAACGGTGGCGCCTATTCGAGCGTCATCAGCAACCAGAGCATCACGGCTTCGAACGGTGCGCTGCCCGCGACCCTGCGCTTCGGCTTCGCCGGCTCGACCGGCGGCGACACCAACATTCACGAGATCCTGTGCTTCAAGGCGGCGCCGAGCACCGTGTCGGCGAGCTCGGCGGCAGTCAACGAGAAGCAGACCGCGCAGGTGCAGACCACCTCGCAGGCCTATTTCTCCTTCTACAATCCCAATGACTGGACCGGCCGCGTCACGGCGTACGGCTTGGTCGATACCGCGGGCCAGGTGTCGATCGCTGCCTCCGCCAACTGGGACTCCGAGTGCGTGCTGTCCGGCCTAACGTCCGGCCAGAGCTGCCTGTACACCGGCGTCAACGGACCCAGCACTGCAGAAGCCTGGGGGTCCTCCGGGCGGCAGATCCTGACCTGGAATGGTCTCGGTACCACGGCGTCGCCCGGCACCGCCGGCACCGCCTTCGAATGGACCAGCCTCTCGTCAGCCGAGCAGACCGCCCTGGGCGGCAGCAGCTCCGGGCAGACCCGCCTGAACTACCTGCGTGGTGATCGCAGCAACGAGATCCAGAGCAATGGCACGGGCCTGTACCGCGCGCGTGACGGCGTACTGGCCGACATCGTCGACTCGAGCCCGCTGTTCGTCGGACCGCCGAGCTCGCCGTACCTGCAGACCTGGAAGGACCGCTTTCAGACTTCGGGCGACACCATCGTCGAGAACGGCGGCACGTCCTACGCCACCTACCAGGCCAACAACCAGTCGCGACTCAACATGGTGTACGCGGGCGCCGACGACGGCTTCCTGCACGCGTTCCGCTCCGGGCAGGAAGACGCGCTCGGCAACGTCATCAGCAACTCCTCGACGCCGAACGACGGCTACGAAGTGCTGGCCTACATGCCCGGCTCGGTACTCAACACGATCCACAATTCGAGCTCGAGTCTCGACTATTCCAATCCGCAGTACGGGCACGCCTTCTTCGTCGATGGCGCACCGGGCAGCAGCGATCTCTATTACAACAACGCCTGGCACACCTGGCTGGTCGGCGGCCTCGGTGCCGGCGGCTCCGCCATCTATGCGCTCGACGTCACCAATCCGGGCCACTTCAGCGAGGGCAATGCCGCATCACTGGTGCTCGGCGAGTGGACCAACAAGACCATCAGCTGCAGCAACGTCTCCAGCTGCGGCAACAACCTGGGCAACACCTACGGCACGCCGCAGATCCGCCGCTTCCACAACGGTCAGTGGGGCATCATCGTCGGCAATGGCTACGGCAGCTCCACGGGCGATGCGGGCATTTACATCATGCTCATCCCCACCGGCTACACCAGCGGCGCTCTGACGCCGACGGTGCTCTACCTGAGCGCCAGTGCCGGCCGCAGCACCGCCCTGACCGGTGACGGTATTGCCTACGCCTCGGCCGCCGATCTCGACGGCGATCACATCATCGACTACATCTACGCCGGCGACATCAAGGGCAATGTCTGGCGCTTCGACGTCAGCAGCACCAACACCGCCAACTGGGCCGTGTCCTCGCCGGGTCCGCTGTTCACGACGCCGTCCGGGCAGCCGATCACGACGCCGGTCGTGGTGGCTTCGGCCCAGGTCGCCGGCACGTTGCCGCAGGTCATCGTGGCCTTCGGCACCGGGCAGCGCACTCAGTTCACCACCACCAGCGCGACCAGCTACGTCACCGGTACCACCCAGGCCCTGTACGGCGTCTGGGATTGGAACTTCACCGGCTGGAATGCGCAGTCGGGCGCCGGCTACCAGAGCCTGACCGCGGCACAGATGCAGACCTACTACGGGGTCACTTCGACCACCGGACTCTCGATCAGCAATCTGCAGCGGCAGACGTTCACGATCGTCACCGGAACCACCAACACGATTCAGGCCAGCAACACCAGCTTCAGCTATGCACAGTGCGGCAGCACCAGCTGCACCGGCAAGCTCGGCTGGTACGCCAACCTGCCGTACACCAACGGCTCGATCAGTGGCAGGTCCGTCGTCGAGCAGGTGGTCTCGCCGCCGTCGCTGTTCGAGAACGCGTTGATCGTCAACTCGACTCTGCCTGCCAACAACCAGCCGCTGAGCTGTACCAGTCCGACCACGGACCAGGGCGTTACTTACGCCATCTCCGTCACCAACGGCGGCACGTTCGGTGCCGGCGGTACGGTGCCCACGTCCTCAACCACCACCTTCAACAGCGCCTTTATCAATTATCGCGACACGCCCACGGTCGGCATCCAGAGCAACGAGACCGGTGCACTGTCGGTCGTAAACACCAAGGAATCGACCACGTTCCTGGTGGGACAGAACATTGCGGTCAGCGCCGGCACCGCGCCCGGTGGCACGCAACAGATATCGCTCAGCGATACCTCGGTCAATCGTTTGACCTGGGTGCAGCTGCGCTGATCGGAACCGAACCAGGAGCGCCAAGACATGGCACGCATTCGTTCGACGCAGTCGGGATTTACGCTCATAGAGCTGATGGTGGCCCTGGTCATCGTCGGCATCTTGGTTGCAATCGCGCTGCCCAGCTACCGCGACAAGGTGCTGAAGGCGCATCGCACCGAAGCTAAAACCGCACTGCTGGACCTGGCGGGGCGTGAGGAGCGTTTCTTCAATACCAACAATACCTATAGTTCGACGCCGTCGGATCTGGGCTATGGCGCCACGGCCGCGACCTTCCCGATGGTCATCGGCAGCGGCTACTATCAGGTGACCGTTGCCTTTACGCCCTACGTGGCAGGACCGCCGGCGGTGCTGCCGACGTATACGATCACGGCCACTGCCATCGGCAATCAGGTGAAGGACACCAGCTGCACGACCTTCATGCTCACCAGCACCGGCGTACAGACCTCCGCGCCCAACACCACGAGCTGCTGGCAGTAGCTCCAGCGGGCTGCCGACGTGCCGCGCGCGGCTTTGGTGTAACCTGCGGAGCGGATGGTCGGAAAGCAGAATATTTTCCTGGTCGGGCCCATGGGCTCGGGCAAGTCTGCCGTGGGCAAATACCTGGCGCGGCTGCTGGACTATCCATTTTTCGACAGCGACCACGAGATCGAGCAGCGCACCGGCGCCGACATTCCGCTGATATTCGAGCGCGAGGGCGAAGCCGGCTTCCGTCAGCGCGAGCGCGATGTCATCTCGGAGCTGACCCTGCGCCAGCACGTGGTGCTGGCGACCGGCGGTGGCGCCGTCATCGACGCATCGACACGTGAGCAACTGAAGACACGCGGCTGGGTGGTGTATCTCGAAACTTCGGTGGCGCAGCAGGCCGAACGCGCCGGCCGCACTCGGCACCGGCCGCTGCTGCAGGGCGCCGATCCTTTGGTGCGCCTCGACCAGCTGCTGCGCGTGCGCGAGCCGTTGTACAAGGAAGTGGCGGACCTGGTGGTGTCGACCGACCATCGCCGCGTCGCGCTGGTCGGGGACCAGATTGCGCAGTGCTACCGGGAAGCGAGCCATCAGACACTGATGCCATGCAGACACTGACCGTCAATCTCGGCGAACGCTCCTATCCGATCCTGATCGGCTCGGGACTGCTGAGCTCGCCCACCGTGCTGGCCGGGCACATCCCTGCCGGAGACGTGCTGCTGATCAGCAACACCGTGGTGGCGCCGCTCTACGCCGCGCGCGTCCGGCACGGCCTGCCGGGACGGCGCGTGCTCGAGGTGATCCTGCCGGATGGGGAATCGCACAAGAGCATGGCTTCGGCCAATCGCGTGTTCGACGTGTTGGTCGCCAACCGCTTCGGGCGGGACGCGGTCATCG
>JBAUYT010000208.1:0-20723 GCA_049584935.1 Steroidobacteraceae bacterium | reverse complement strand
CTGCCAGTCCGATCGCCTATGGCTATGCGCCACAGACATATGTATTCCGCCAGAACTTCCCGATCTACTCGGTGCCGCGTCGCTGGTTGCGCATGGCCTACTGCACCACTTGTCTCGACGGGCCGCTCGATCCTGGCGGCGTGGTACTCGAGTGGGGCAGTCGGGATGGGCAACCGTTCGTCGTCAGCGGCCAGGCCTGGGGTGAGGACAACCTCATCGGCCATCCTGCCATTCTCGATCTGCGCTCGGGCGCAGGGCGCGTGATCGCCTTCAATTTCAACCCGCTGCATCGGGATCTCAATCGCGGTGATCAGCGGCTGCTCTGGAATGCCATCCTCAACTGGCAGGCGTTGCTGGCGGCGCACTGATCCTATGCGGGATTCGTTGCCGACGGAGCTAAGCGTCGCTTTCCAACAAGCGCTCACTGCGTTGCGCATGGGGAATGCGGGCAGCGCCGTGCAGCAATCTCAGGCCATACAGGCCGCGGCGCCGGGGGAGAGCAGTAGTCTCTGGCTGCTGGGAGCCGCATTGCTGGCGCAGGACAACGTCCAGCCCGCCATCGACGCGCTCGAACGCGCGGTGGCAGCGGCGCCCGAGTTGCCGTTACCGCGAGTCGATCTGGCGCGTGCCTATCGCCGCAGCGGTCGCCTCGACGCGGCGCGTGAGTTGCTGCGACGCGTGGTCAAGGAAGCACCCACGCTGCACGGCGCCTGGCTGGCCTATGGCGACCTGCTGGTGGAGCTGCAGCTGTTCGCCGAAGCCAGGTTCGCATTCGAACAGGCACGGCTGCTCGATCCGGAGCGCTCGCGCATCGAGAAGGCCACCGCCGCCATGCTCGCAGGCGATGGGCGCAGCGCCGAAGATTCGTTTCGAGAGGTGCTGCGCGCTGATCCGAGCCATGTGGCGGCACTCTGCGGTCTGGCGGCACTCGCCCTCGGCGTCGGCAACACACACGATGCCGAACGGTTGCTGCGACACGCCCAGAGGCAGACTGCGTACGCGCCGCTGCTGCAACGGGCGCTGGTGCACACACTGCTGACGGCCGGACGCTTGCAGCAGGCCGAGCCCGTGGCTCGGGCGCTGCTGAATATCGAACCGGAGAATCCGCAGAACTGGGTGGCGCTCGGCAGCCTGTACACGCGGCTGTTGCGGCAGGCCGATGCCATCACGGCGTTCGAGCAAGCCGCGCGCCTCAGTCCAACGCAGATCGGGCTGCGCCTGTCGATCGGACATGCCCATAAGACCCTGGGACAGCGTGCGGAATCGGAGCGGGCGTACAAGCAGTGCCTGCGCATGGATTCCGCCTATGCAGACGCGTGGTGGAGTCTCGCGGACCTGAAGAACTACCAGTTCAGCCACGCCGAGATTGCCAGCATGCGTCTGCTGCTCGAAAAATCCACGCTTGCCAACGATGCGCGCGCGCAGCTCAACTTCGCGCTTGGCCGCGCGCTCGAACAGCAGCAGCAATACGCGGATGCTTTTGCGCACTATGCCACGGGCAATGCGCTGCGCCGGCAAACCTCGTCGTTCGACATGACCGCATTCGAGTCGAAGACGCAGCGGCTCATCGCCTGCTGCGACCCGGCCTTCTTCGAACAGCGCGCGGGCTCCGGCTGTGGGGATCCAGCGCCGATATTCATCGTGGGCTTGCCCCGCTCAGGCTCGACCCTGGTGGAGCAGATTCTCGCCAGCCACTCGACTGTCGAAGGCACCATGGAGCTGCCCAACATCCTGACACAGGTACGCGAACTCGATCAGCTCGAGCGCGGCGGGGATGGCTACCCCGAGAGCCTGCGACGCGTGCCCGCTGCGCGGCTGGCGCAGGCGGGCCAGCGCTATATCGACGAAACGCGCCCGATACGCATCGGCCTGCCGCGCTTCATCGACAAGATGCCGAACAACTTCAGCCACGTGGGTCTCATTCATTTGATCCTGCCGAATGCCACGGTCATCGATGTGCGCCGCCACCCGTTGGATGCCTGCTTCAGCACCTACAAGCAATACTTTGCCGAGGGGCAGTCGTTCGGCTACGACCTCGAAGATCTGGGGCGCTACTATCGCTGCTACCTGGCGCTGATGGATCATTGGAGCCGGGTGCTGCCCGGCAAGGTGCTGCACGTGCAGTACGAGGCGTTGGTGCGCAATCCAGAGACGACGATCCGCCGCATCCTGAGCCACTGCGGGCTGCCGTTCGAAAACGCATGCCTGCGGTTTCACGAGACCAGGCGGCCGGTACGCACCGCCAGCGCCGAGCAGGTACGCCAGCCGCTGTATCGGTCGGCAGTGGGCTACTGGAAACATTTCGATACCGAACTCGAGTCGCTCAGGCGCAGTCTCGGAGACAGCTTGGACCGCTTCGCCGAATGGGAATGAGGGTGACGCGCATGAGGCTCCGTTCGATCTGCCTGGTGGCGCTGATGTGCGCGCATGCATCGGGCGCCGCTGTCTCCCAGCCAGCGCCACCGGCGACGTTTGCCGATCTGATCCTGCTGGATGCGCGCATCTACACGGCGGCGCCAGCTGCGATGGCCAATGCGCTGGCGCTGCGCGGTGATCGATTGCTCTATGTGGGCACCGCGGCCGGTGCACTGAGCTACCGCGGTCCCCGGACGCAGCTGCGGCACATGCACGGGCGACTCATCGTGCCGGGTCTGGTCGATTCACACATCCATCCCATCGACATCCTCGATTTCGATGTCTGCGATCTCGACAATGTTGCCAAGAGCCTGCGACAGCTGGTGCCGTTCGTGCGCCAGTGCCTGCGGCGTTATCGCCTCGAGCCTGGCGAGTGGCTGTACGTGCACCAGTGGAATCCCGGTGACGCCAATCAGCCCGACGCCGAGCTGCCCAACCTGCGCGCCGCGCTGGATCGGGCCGCGCCCGTCAATCCGGTCGAACTGCTGGGCAGCGAAGGGCATCAGGCCGCCTTCAACAGCCGCGCGCTGGAGCTGGCGCGCAACCAGGCCGGGGCGGAGGTCGGATATTCCAAGGCCACGCTGGCCAGCGACTTTGCCGCTCTGCGGCCGTATATCGGCACCACGGCCTTCGGCGAGCCCAGCGGCCTGGCGGTGGATGCGGGGCGCGCGCCGATCGATGCGAAGCATCTGCTCTACAATGATCTCGATCTCACACTCAAGGTGCCCGGCCGCATGCCGCAACGCCTCAACAGCGTCGGCATCACCGCCATTCTCGATGCCATGACCGCCCCCGAGGGGTTGCCGGTGTACGACGCGCTGCTGGCGCGGCCGCGTATGACGATGCGCGTAAACCTGGCGCTCTACCTGGATCCTGAGCATTTCCGCGGCAGCGACGGCCAGGTGGACTTCGACGCCCTCATCAACCAGGCCGTGGCGATGCGCGCGCGCTACCAGGGCAATCCATACGTGCGCGCCGATTTTTTCAAGATATTCGGTGATGGGGTGGCGGAGGGAGATCCGTTCGCCAGACCGCCAAAGCCGGGAGACGCGGCCATGCTGCATCCCTACCTGCAGCCGATCTTTGCGGTCGATGCGGCCGGGCATGCCACGGTCAGCGGTTATGCCGATACGGATTCCGTGGCCTGCGCCGAGGTGCGTGCGCACCAGGACCGCTACGCTTCGGACGCCGCAATCTCGGACTTTCTTGGAAAGACCGGTTACTACCCGGCGCAGTGCCGGGTGTGGTCCGGCAAGCTGACCACCGATCGCGCGGTGTTGATGGAGTTGGCCCGGCGCCTGCATCTGGCGCATTTCAATATCCACGTGCATGTGATCGGCGATGGCACGGCGCGCACCATCGTCGATGCCATCGAGGCGGCGCGCGCTGCCGACGGCGACAGCAGCACGCACGACAGCATCGCGCATCTGCAGTTCGCCGATCCGGACGACGTGCGCCGCATCGGCCGCGATCGGCTGTATGTGGCCTTCACCTATTCCTGGGCCATTGCCGATCAGGACTACGACATGACCATCGTGCCGTTCGTGCAGAAGGTCAGCGGCAATAGCTATGAGCAGCTGCACGCGCCCGGCAGCTATTACGAAGAAAACTCCTACCCGGTGCGATCGACGCGAGATGCCGGCGCGCACCTCGTCGCCGGCTCGGATGCGCCGGTGGCGACGCGCGATCCGCAGCCGTTCGTGAACATGGCGATCGCGGTGACCCGGCGGCTGCCGGGCGGCCGACCGATGAATGCGGGCCAGGCGATCTCGATCCGGGACGTGCTGAACGCCTACACCATAGAAGGCGCTCGCTTTCTCGGTCGTGATGACGAGATCGGCTCGCTGGAAGCGGGCAAGTCGGCCGACTTCGTAGTGCTGGACCGGGACATTTTGGCGCTTGCCGACACCGGACATGCGGCCGAGGTCGCGGACACGCGCGTGCTCGAGACCTGGTTTCGCGGACAGCGGGTCTTCCAGCGCACCGCGCGGACCTCGCTCGCTGCGCATCCCTGACACGCATCGAAGGCGGCGCCAATGACAGAGGATATCGACGCCTTCATGGCAACGATGGTGGCGCGCGCGGTGCCGGTACCGATAGAGCGCGCGCTGTCACTCGTGCGCCAGCACTATGGGCTCGACGCGCGTGCGCAGCCGCTGACGGGTGAGCGTGATCAGAACGTTCGGCTTCAAACGCGACAGGGTGCCGAGTACGTGCTGAAGATCGCGCACAAGGAAGAAAACCCGATCACCAGCGACTTCACCACGGCTGCGCTGTTACACCTCGAGGCCTCCGACCCTTCGCTGCCGTGTCCGCGCGTGCTGCGCACGCGCGCAGGCCGTACGGCCATGTTCTTCGAGGACGCAGGCGCGCAGCGTCAGGCCTGCGTGCTGACCTATCTGCCGGGCAGGCCTCTCGGTAGCGTGACGCGTTCGACGCCGCAGCGCGTCGCCTGCGGGCAGCTGGCAGCAAGATTGACGCGTTCGCTGCGGGGCTTCGATCATCCGGGTGCTCATCGCGCCATTATCTGGGACGTGCGGCACATCGGCCGTGTGCGTGCGCTGCTCGATGACGTGGTCGAGTTTCCTGGCCGTCATGTGGCCACGGAGTTGCTCGATGCGCTGGTGCCGTGCATCGATGCCGGCATCGGCGCGCTGAGGCAGCAGGTCGTGCACGACGACATCAATCGTTTCAATGTGCTGGTCGACGAGAGCGACGCGGCGCGCATCGTCGGCGTGATCGATTTTGGCGATGCGACTCACACTGCGATTGCGGCCGACGCCGCCGTTGTCGCTGCCGAGCAGATTCCCGAGGACTGCGCGGACGGCGTGCACGCCGGAGAGGCGATCCTCGAGGTCATCCGCGCCTATCACGAGGTCATGCCGCTGCAAGCGGCAGAAATCTCACTCTTGGGCACGTTGGTCGCCGCGCGGCTGATCACCAGCGTGGTGGTGCAGCAGTGGCACCGGCAGCACAATCCGGCCGGGCAACACTACGCGGAACTGGGCGCCGAGTTCATCAGGCAACGGCTCGGGGTGGCGCGAGCGGTGCTGGGACAGCCCTTTGCGCTTCGACACGGACACGTGGGGTGCACCGAGCAGGACAGCGGCGGCTGATGCAGCGCGGGAGTCCATCCTACAGACTGCCCGGTGAGTCTTGAGCAATATCTGCCGATATTCGAGGCATTCACTCAACGCGCGAGGACCATTTATGAAGACCGTTGCCGTTGTGGCGCTAACTGTGATGGGCGCCATCGGGGGCTGCACCCTGTGCGCCGCCGCAGATTCCGATACGGCCTATCCGGGCATGTATGTGAAGGACTCGGCCATTACCACTAAAGTGAAGACCAAGCTTATTGCGAAGGGGCCCACTACGCTGACCAACGTAAAGGTCGATACCGATCGCGACGGGGTCGTCTGGCTCAGCGGCACGGTGCCCACGAAAGCAGCCAGCAATCGCGCCGAAGCGATTACCAAGGATACCGATGGGGTCAGAGGGGTGCACAACAACATCGTAGTGGCGCCGTAGGGCGACAGGGGCTTTCCATTTCCTGAACCACGGCAGAGGATCCCGGTCGTAGACTGGCAGAGGGTGTACGGCGGTACGGATGCAGCATGAAACACTGAGATGCCAGCGAGGCCTTAAGCTGGGCGCTGGCTTCGCGAGGTAGGCCGCATGCGCGATTGGCCGCGTCATCTGATCGCGTTGATGTGGTTGCTTTGGGCCCTCTACTGGGCGATTTGCGCATTCCGCGCCAAGCCGGTGCGCGCACGAGAATCCCTGATCTCTCGGCTGGCGTTCGTGATCCCGATGGTCATCGTGGCGCTGTTGCTGCTGCTCGGGCACGAGGGACCGCCGTGGCTGGTGATGCGTGTGGTGCCGGGCGGTTGGACGCGATTCTGGATTGCGGTGGCGGTGGTGGCCATCGGCATCTTGTTTGCGATCTGGGCGCGCGTGGTTCTTGGCGGCAATTGGAGCGGCGCTGTCACGATCAAGGAAGGGCACGAGCTCATCGACCGCGGTCCGTATCGGCGCATCCGCCACCCGATATACACGGGGCTGCTGTGCTCCGTGCTTGGTACGGGCCTGGCGGCCGGTCGCGTCTCCGGTCTGCTGGCATTCGTCATTGCGCTGATTGCGTTGCTGCGGAAGCTTCGAGTCGAAGAGCGTTTCATGGCACAGGAATTCGGCGAGCGTTACGCCACCTATCGTCAGAGAAGCTGGGCGCTACTGCCGTGGATCTACTGAGCCGAGAGCGAACGGCGGATGAAGTGCGCGCCATGTCGTTGTCGAATCTCGACGACGGCTACTGCGCCGTCGTGACCACTGACCTGGTGCTGCGTAGCTTACCAGCCTAGGCGAAGCTGGCCGGTGCCACCGGCAGCCGGAATTCCGGAATTCGGGAGCGCAACAGATCGTGGAACTCGAGCATCCAGCTCTCGATGCGGGATAGTGGCCCCGGCCGATAGCCGCTGTCCGCCAGTCCTCGCTGCAGCCGTTCGCAGAGGAATTTGTCTTCCTTGTTGACCTGCATATTGATCCGGTTGCCGAGCCAGCGAACCAGCCGCATCTCGCGCCGATCGTCCTTGTGACCGAATGCCGCCCCGCGCACGACGGTCTTGCCGGGCCCGCGCGGCAGCACCTGAAAGAAATTGACCTGCTCGGGCTGGAGGTCGATTCCAAGATTGGGAAGACAGCTATAGAAGCGCCAGCTGCGCCGGTTTGCCTCGGGCAGGTACGGCTCGGTTACCGCACCTACATACTTCTGGTAGATGCGCTCGCTCCAGCGGGGCGAGGGCGCCTCACGCATCCAGCTGAAGCCGCGGGCAATGCCGGGGATGCCGCGCTGATCCTCGTAATCGGGCGTGAACAGCCGCGAAAGTCCCGGGTGTCCGATCGGCACGTGATAGGACTCGAGGTAGTTGTCCATCGCAATCTTCCAGTCGACGTTCCATTCGTCGTAGTACAGCGGCTGCGTCGGCACCAGGTCCTCGAAGTGGTACGGGGCGAGTTCGTCGATGATCGGCGCCCATACCTGCGAGGGTGGTGGAGGATCGCCCGCTAGACAGACGAATACGAAGCCCATGGTGACTTCGTGGCGCACGGCATTGAGGCTGTGCTCACTCAAGTCGAGATCGGGGAAGCTTTCTCGAGCCGGCAGCGCCAGCAGTGAGCCATCATAGCGATAGGTCCAGCCGTGGTAGGGGCAGGTGATTCGGCCGTGACAGGTGCCCGCTCCCTCTAGCAGGCGGGTGCCTCGATGACGACACACATTGCGCAGTGCGCGGATCGTGCCCGCGGCGTCGCGCAGCACGATGACGCTGTCCGTGCCCAATTCGAAGGTGACATAGCTCCCGGGGTTGGGGATCTGGCTTAGGTGACAGGCTATCTGCCAGCTCGGCCGCAGGATGCGCTCGATCTCGATCCGGGTCAGTTCCGGATGCGCATATACCCATGCCGGCAGTCCACGGGGCTGCGGGTCGCGCGGGGTGGTCGGCAGTTGACTGACAAGGGATGAGTTGCTCACAGCCTTCCCTCCTTGGGAAAGCTCAAGTTAACCCCTCGGCGCTTGCTGCGCCACCATCCTACTGATATGACCGTAGGAGAACGACGATGCACGGGCGGCGGGTACTCCGCTGCCCGCCTGAGGAAAGGCTGCTACGGTACGAAGGTATGAGTAGTCAACCGTTGAGTTCTAATCCTCGCTCGACGGCGAGCGTTGGCGGACATCCTCTCCACACCATGCTGGTGCCCATTCCGATCGTCTGCTTCGTCGCGACGCTCGTTACCGATATTGTCTACTGGCGCACGGCAGCCATGCTGTGGGCGGATATGTCCGCGTGGCTGCTGTTGGCGGGGCTGATCGTTGCGGTGTTTGCTGTGGCGGCCGGGCTGATCGATTTCCTCGGCGACGGCCGGATCCGGGAACTGCGCGCCGCCTGGGTTCATCTGCTGGGCAACGTCGCAGTGCTGGTGCTATCGATTTTCAATGAACTCATTCATACCCGCGACGCTTATACCTCCGTCGTACCCACGGGACTCGTCCTGTCAGCGGTGGTGGTCCTAATCCTACTGCTGACAGGATGGAATGGCTGGACCATGGTCTACCGGCACGGCGTCGGCGTGCTGCCGGCAGATAGCCCATGAGACTCGCACGCCGCGGCGCCGTCGTGGCCGTATTGCCATTGCTGCTGTCAGCCTGTGGTCCTGCGCCCATCGATCCGCACCGCCAGATCGGTGCCCACCCCTATCTGCCTGAAATTCACCAATATCTGCTGCCGCCGATGCATCTCGCTAAGGTGGTGCAGTGGAATGGTGCAATGCCGACGGCGGCACCTGGCCTCCGGGTACAGGCCTTTGCCACCGGGCTGGCGAATCCCCGCTCGCTATATGTGCTGCCGAACGGTGATGTGCTCGTGGTCGAGACCGGAGGACCACCGCCGCCGGTCAGCCGGCCGAAGGAAGTGGTGATGAACTGGGTGGAAAAGATGGCGCATTCACGCACCAAACCGGGCCAGCGCATCCTGCTTTTCCGCGACACCAACGGTGACGGCCTACCGGAACAGAAGACTGTGTTCCTCGACCATCTGAATTCTCCGTTCGGTGTGGTCCTGGTTGGCAATGCCCTCTATGTGGCCAACACCGACGCAGTGATGCGTTATCCGTATGCCAGCGGGCAGACGCAGATTATCGCCGCCGGTGAAAAACTGTGCGATCTGCCGGGCGGCCCCATCGATCATCATTGGACCAAGAGCCTGACAGCCAGCCCGGACGGGACGCACCTCTATGCAGGCGTTGGCTCCAACAGCAACATTACGGAGAACGACATCCAGGCCGAGGTCGGCCGCGCGTCGATCTGGGAAATCGACCGGGCTACGGGTGCACACCGCGAATACGCGACCGGACTGCGTAATCCGAACGGTCTTCAGTTCGAGCCTCAGACGCACGTGCTCTGGGCCGTCATCAATGAGCGCGACGAGTTGGGCCCGGACCTGGTGCCGGATTATCTGACGTCGGTAAAGGACGGCGCGTTCTACGGCTGGCCCTACAGCTATTACGGCCAGCATCTCGATCCGCGCGTGCAGCCGCAGCGACCGGACCTGGTGGCCAAAGCGATACCGCCCGATTACGCGTTGAGCTCACACGTTGCGCCGTTGGGGATGGTGTTCTATACGGGGTCGAATCTGCCAGCGCATTACCGCGGCGGCGCCTTCGTCGGCGAACACGGCAGCTGGGACCGCACCATTCTGAATGGCTACAAGATTGTTTATGTACCATTCGAAGATGGCCGGCCCTCGGGACCGGCTGAAGATGTCGTTACGGGCTTTCTCGTCGATGGCGACAAAGCACGCGGGCGGCCCGTCGGCCTGGCGGTGGATGGCCAGGGCGCGCTGTTGATCGCGGATGACACCGGCAACAGCGTCTGGCGCATATCGGCAGCATCTCGTTAGAAATTGTGAATCAGAGAGGAGCTTATGAAGTCCGAGAGGGATGGCATCAACCCGGTGGCCACGCCAAGCGGAACCGGTTGCGTCGAATGTCTGGCTCAGGGTGGGTGGTGGCTGCATCTTCGCAGATGCGCCCAGTGCGGTCACATTGGCTGCTGCGATAATTCGCCCAGTCAGCATGCATCGAAACATCACGCCGCCACCGGGCACCCGATAATCACGAGCTTCGAGCGGGGGGAGCGCTGGTTTTACGACTATCGGACAGAGGAATTCTTCTCCGGCCCGAAGCTTGTCGCTCCTCACTCGCATCCGTTGCATCAGCCAGTGCCTGGACCGGCTGGATCGGTGCCTTCAGAGTGGCAATCGCTGCTTCATGAATAGGGCAGGTCCACTCTCAGTGAACCCGCCCTATTAGAGACGATTGACTCCACATCACCGGGAGGCAGCTGCCGGATAGGGATCCGGTAGCACGGCGGAGCCCGTTTCCAGCAGGGACTTCAGGTTGGAGAGGACCTTGGGCCAGCCACCGGAGACGGCACCGATCAATTGCGAGGGGTCGCGTTCGATCGTGTGGGTAACCGATAGCTTGACCGCGGACCCGGTGGGCTCCAGTTCCATGGTGCATAGCGAGTCGCCTTCGGCCTTGAGTTCTGGCTTGTTCTGGTGCTGCCACCGGATCACCAGGCGCCGTGGCGGATCGGATTCCACGATCTCGCCGGCGTCGAAAATCTGGCCGCCGCTGGACACCAGCTCCCACGAAGAACCCGCTGTCCACTTGCTGTCGCAGTGCATGCCGAACCAGTATTGCTTCATGTACTCCGCGTCGGTCAGTGCCGACCACAGCTTCTCCGGCGTCGTGCGGATGTAGGTGACGTAGATAAAGGTAGATCTAGCCATTGGTTTTCTCCAATCGTTGCTTCAGCTCTGAGAGCGCCTTCAGGCGCGGTTTTTCGAATTTGGCAATCCAGCGCTCATAGATTTCCTGCAGCGGTACCGGATTGAGGAAGTGCAGCTTTTCTCGACCACGCCGCATGGTGGCGACCAGATTTGCCGTCTCCAGCAGATCCAGGTGCTGGGTCGCACCCTGCCGCGTCATGTCCATGTGCCGGCACAGTTCGCTGAGCGTGCGGCCATCATGCGCGTGCAGCAGATCCAGCAGCTTGCGCCGGCTGGGGTCAGCCAGAGCTTTGAAAAGCAGGTCGGCGTCGCGGCGCTCTGTCATGGTTAACATGCAAGCAATTACTTGCCTGAAGTATAGGCAAGTAAACACTTGCCTGTCAAGCCGACCCCGTGCCGATCCCTCCGTGCCGCCGTCCGGAATCCGAGTTACCGATCAGTTACCTTGATGCCGGCCAGAGGCCAGCCGCATATGATGCGGCCACGGATTTCAGCGGGAGGCTACGACATATGCTCGCTCAACTCATGATCGTCTTTCTGGCTGCCGCGTCAGGTCTATACGAGCCTGCGGCGCCCGTACTGCTTGAGCACAAACCGCTCGAATGGCGGCCAACATCGGACCTGCAGTTGGCGGCCATGGAGATGCCACTCATCGCCATTCAGTTCGAGCCGTTCCAGGACGTACGGGACAACAAGGAGGCAATTGGGGAGAACCGCGAGAGGAGCGAGCCCAGGCCTGTCACAACCACTGCCGATGTTGGCGCGTTCGTGAGTTCTCACATGCGGGCTTTGTTCGACAGCGCCGGCCTCAGGACCGTCGACAGCGGCGGTGCGGTCATCATCAAGGGCGAAGTCACGCGATTCTTCGCCCGCGAGACTTCCACCTACCAATCCGAGGTAGCAGTGCACCTGACGGTGGTCAGTAGCAATGGCAAGACGCTCTGGAGCGGAATCGCTTCGGGCGACGCCAGGCGGTTCGGCCGCTCGTATAAGCTTGAAAACTATTACGAGGTCCTTTCCGACGCGGTCGTCAACACCGTCAGTTCGATGCTGCAGAGTGAACAGTTTCAGAAGGCACTGTCGGGCGGCGGGGATGCGAAGCCGCCGCTGACATGACCGATAGGATATTACGAGCATCCGGCGCCCAGGGCGTGCGCCGGAATAAACTTCTCGGGCGCGCGGAACGTTGGCGGGCTCGCAAAGCGCCAGTAACCATCTGCGCTCGGTAAGAGGTTGCGCCCAGGAGGAGATTCGCGCGCGGTCGCGGTCGCGGTGGTGCGGGCCCCGAGTACTAGGGGAATTTCCCGCGTCGGCTGGCCTTGCGCGGCAGCGGCAGCAGCCTGTCAAACTCGCCGGCAATGAGCGCATAGCAGGCACAGGAAGCTTCCTCGAGCCCGGTACGATCCACAACGGTGATTCTTCCTCGCCGATAGCGAATGAGGCCCTGCTTCTGCAGTATCGCGGCTGTCTCGGTGACGCTGGCGCGCCGGACACCTAACATTAGACCCAGGAAGTCCTGAGTCATGGGAAATTCATCGCCATCGACTCGATCATGTGTTTGCAATAGCCAGCGTGCGCAGCGCCGCTCCACAGGGTGGTGGCGATTGCAGGCGGAGCTTTGGGCCACTTGAGTCAGTAGTGCTTGCGTGTAGAGCAGCAGGATGCGACGGAGCGCCGGCTCGCGTTCGACATAGGCCTCAAAAGCGGCGGCCGGAAGGCACAGGCCTTCTGCCGGCACCTGGATGAACACCTCGACCGCAGCCGAGGTCCCGCCCAGGAAGAGTGAGAGCCCGACGATGCCTTCACACCCGATGGTCGCGACTTCAACGGAGTCTCCCGAATCACCCATCGAGATCATGGATGCGACTCCACTGACGGGGAAAATGACTTCTGTCAGGGGCTGCCTGCGGGGCTGCACTACCTGCCGCATTTCAAACGGCCTCAGTACGAGGCTAGGCAGGATCCGTTCGAGAGCGACACGTGGCAGAGCGGCCAGAAGGCGGTTGCCGATGGCCGTGCGAGAGCTGGCGGGTGACATGGGCGGCTCCTAACGGATCCGCCGAGGCTTTACGGAAGGGACCGGTTGTAGTTATCAGGGTCAGCCCAGGAGCCTACCGGCTTTCCTCATGCAATTCGGTACGCCGCCGTACCGACATATTGCAAAACTGAAGGTATGTTCGAGCCCGAGAAGCTGCAGGCTTTCAAGTGCACCTGAATCGGGATGGGCGGCGGCCGTGCTCGATGATCTGCATATCTTTGCGTCCAAAGACCCTTCACACGTGTCTCTGCAGGGACGGCAGAATCGGTTCACCGTCATCGTTCGAATTGACAGCCTCGCCATCGATGACCTACCGGGAGTCGGTTTCAAGCCGACGATAGAGCAACGTACGACTTTTGCCCGGCACAACCTCGACGCCATCCGTGAGATTGCCGAAAACTTGCTTGAACGGGGTGAAGCCCATCATGAGGACCGCCTTGGGCAGCCCGGTCTGGCAGTGCGCATCCGGGACATAGACTTCGCGGAATATCTGCTCAAGCCGCGCTCTCACTTGAGTCTTGCGGCCTTTGATCTCCGCGCCCAATCGAAGTGGGCGTCCGGTTGGCAGGGACGATTCGCGTGACGCCAGGCAAGGCGCTGGCCAAGTGAGTCGATCTCCAGCCGACAGCCAAAGCGCGGCAATTCCCTTCTCGGCCAAAGCGCCCAGCCGGGACGAGGCTGCCGAGCTTCAGCGGCTCTTCGATGCACTGCCCGTCGCGATCAAGCATGCCCGTAGGCTTTTTCACGACCTATCGGTCGAGTCGACGGCCTACATTGCAGCGGACGCGGAAGTCGCGAGACTCATTGCGCGCATCAACATGCTGCTGAACCGCTGATGCTGCCGGAGCGCAGCGCACAAGAACGAACCGCTGGCTATTATCCTCGAGTTGGCGCAAGGTACGGTAGCGTACACAGCGACACTCGCCGCTTTCACAATTTTCTGGGGGTTACCGTTTCAGCTAACTCCTTCGAGGAAGAGAACCGCGCTTTCTTAGAAAAGGCGGACCAGCTGCGGGCGATTGCAGCAACGACCGAGAGCGGAGCCGCGCAGAAGATCTACCTTCTGCTCGCCGATTCTTACGAGATGCTGGCGGGACATCGGACGCCGACACCGAAATTCGATCGTGAAGCGTAAGTAGGTAGCGCGCGGGTGGCTGTGAAGTGGTCGGGGTGACAGGATTTGAACCTGCGACTCCTACGTCCCGAACGTAGTGCTCTACCAGGCTGAGCTACACCCCGAAATCGGCGGTCGAACTAGTGCGTGCGAGCAATTGCGAAGCGCACCAGCGCAGCGAGAGCTTCTCGATACGGCGTGTCGGGCAGGCCCGTGAGTGCGGCAAGCGCCTGATCGGCTTCGGTTTGCGCGAGCCGCCCAGTGTACTCAAGCCCCCCGGACGATTCAATTGTGGCCAGGATCCCATCGATGCCCTCCCGGCCGCCGTTCTTGATGACTTCGCGCAGGATCGGGACCTGCTCCGGAGTGGCGTGGCGCAGGGCATATATAAGAGGCAGCGTCGGCTTGCCCTCGGCCAGGTCATCGCCGAGATTCTTGCCGCGCGTTTCCGGGTCGGAGCGATAGTCCAGCACATCGTCGATCAGCTGGTAGGCGATCCCTAAGTGTCGGCCATAGTCCGACAGCGCGCGCTGCACCACGGTGTTGGCGCCGCAGAGCACGGCAGCCACCTCCGCGCCGGCCTGGAATAACTGCGCGGTCTTGCGCTGGATGACGTCCAGATAGCGTGCCTCGGTGGTGTCGGGATCGCGCGCATTGATGAGCTGCAGCACCTCGCCTTCGGCGATCAGGTTGGTGGCATCCGCCATGATCTCGATGACACGCTGCGAGCGCGAAGCGGCCATGAGCTGGAACGCACGCGAATAGACGAAATCCCCCACCAGGACGCTGGCCTGATTGCCGAAGATCTCGTTGGCCGTGTCTCGCCCCCGCCGCCGAGCGGACATGTCGACCACGTCGTCGTGCAGCAGCGTGGCGGTATGGATGAACTCGATGAAAGCCGCGGCCTGGATGCAGGCAGGCTCGGTGCGGCTGCAGGCCCGGCCCGCCAGAACCACGAGCAGGGGTCGCAGGCGCTTGCCGCCGCCGCCGATAATGTGTTCGGCCACCTGGTCGACCAGCGGGACGCTGCTGTGGAAACCGCCGCGGATGGCCTGATCTACGGCCGCGAGTTCCTTCTGCACCAGCGCACGGATACTCTGCAACGCTTCGCGGCTGCCGGGATCACTGCTCAACACCCTGTTTCTCCACGAGAATGTGTCGTTTGACCCGCTCGCCCGGCATCGCTAGAATGCGCTCCCTTTGCGAGCCGTCCTGTGCGCTGCACGGCTTCCGCACCTGCACACACGGAGTTTCAGACAATGTACGCGGTCATCGCCACGGGCGGCAAACAGTATCGGGTCGAGAAGGGTGGGGTGCTGCGCATCGAGAAGCTGACTGCGGAGCCGGGTAGCACGGTCGAGTTCGACCAGGTGCTGCTGGTTGCGGACGGCGACCTGGTCAAGCTCGGCAAGCCGCTGCTCTCGGGTGGCAAGGTTACCGCCACGGTCGAAAAGCACGCCAAGGGCGACAAGGTCACCATCGTCAAATTCCGCCGGCGCAAGCACTATCTCCGGCAGAAAACGCATCGGCAGCAGTACACCCAGGTGCGCGTCACCGATATCAGCGCGCCCTAAGATCGGAGCACTTTCATGGCACACAAAAAGGCAGGCGGCAGTACCCGTAACGGCCGGGATTCCCACAGCAAGCGGTTGGGCGTCAAGCGCTTCGGCGGGGAACAAGTGCTCGCGGGCAACATTCTGGTACGCCAGCGCGGCACCAAGGTGCGCGCCGGTGAGAACGTCGGCGTCGGTACCGACCATACGCTGTTCGCCACGGCGACCGGCCGCGTCACCTTTGCCGTCAAGGGTGCCGAACAGCGCCTCTATGTCAGCGTGCTGCCACCCGAGGCGACCTGAGCGGCTTCGGGGTCAAAGGACTCAAGGCATTGCAAGAAACCCCGGTCCTGCCGGGGTTTCTTTTTTTATGGGTAGATATCCGCCATGAAATTCGTCGACGAGGCGCGCCTCAAGGTCCAGGCCGGCAACGGCGGCCGCGGCTGCATGAGTTTCCGGCGGGAGAAATTCGTTCCCTTCGGCGGTCCCGACGGCGGTGACGGCGGACTCGGCGGTAGCGTCTATGTGCGTGCCGGCGAGGGCATCAATACGCTGGCGGACTTCCGCATCGAGCGCACCTTCAAGGCGCGTTCGGGTGAGGGCGGCTCGGGCAACGATTGCACCGGCCGCGGTGGTGAGGATCTCTACATCGCGGTCCCAGTCGGCACCACGATCACGGATTCGGAAACCGGCGAACTGCTCGGCGACCTGACGCACGCCGGTGACGAACTCAAGGTGGCCCAGGGCGGCAAGGGGGGCTGGGGCAACGCACGTTTCAAATCCAGCACCAATCGCGCGCCGCGCCAGTTCGGGCCCGGGCTCCCGGGCGAGCGCCGCACCCTGGGTCTGGAGCTGAAGGTGATCGCGGACGTCGGCCTGCTGGGATTGCCGAACGCAGGCAAATCCACGCTCATTCGGGCGCTGTCCTCGGCCCGGCCGAAGGTGGCGGACTATCCCTTCACCACCCTCTATCCCAATCTGGGCGTGGTCTACTGCGGCGCTCAGCGCAGCTTCGTCATGGCGGACATCCCCGGGCTCATAGAGGGGGCGGCCGATGGCGCCGGGCTTGGCATCCGTTTTCTCAGGCACCTGCAGCGGACGCGCGTGCTGCTGCACCTGGTCGATATCCAGCCGCCGGATCCGGACGCAGATCCGGTGCGCGATGCGCGCGCCATCGTCGCGGAACTCAAGAAATTCGACCAGGAGCTGGCGAAGAAGCCACGCTGGCTGGTACTCAATAAGCGCGATCTGCTGCCCGACGAGGAGGCCGAAAAGCTGGCGGCCGACATCGTGCGGCGGCTGAGATATCGCGGCCCGAAGTTCCTGATATCGGCGGCGACCGGCCGGGGTACCCGGGAACTGGCCGATGCGCTCATGCTGTTCATTGAGAACCAGGCCGCCGAGCGGGCGGCTGCCGCCGCAGCCAGCCAGTCAGAGGACCTATCCGCCGCTGCACCTTGAGACGTATTGCGACAGAATGGTCCGATGCGCAATTCCAAGGTTCGCGCGCGGATCGCTGCCGGCAAGCTGCGGCTCCGGATCCGTGATCTGCGCAATCTCGGTGCGCGCTCCGAGCAGCTGCTGGCCACGATTGGCGTGCACGATGCGGCGGAGCTGCGGCGCCGCGGCGCGGTGCTGACCTTCGCCGAGCTGCGCCGCGCCGGCGAAGCTTCGTCCCTCAATCTCTTCTGGGCGCTTGTCGGGGCGCTCGAGCCCTGGCCCGAGGGGCGTCACTGGCGGGAGGTGGCGCGCGGTGACGACCGTCTCTCACTACTGCTGTCACTCGAGGACTGTGAAAAGAGCTTGGCGTAACATGGCGTCCTTGCCATCCGACAGGGAGCACTTATCGTGAGTCTGTTTGGTAAAGGCGGCGATCTCAATCGCCAGTTCATCGCGCGTCCCGATCAGGCCAAGGACGACATCCTCTTCAAGTGGCCGGACATGACCATCCGCATGCTGACCCAGGTAACGGTGCAGCCGGATGAGACCGCGCTCTTCATCAAGGAAGGCAAGGTGGCCGGCGCGCTGCCGCAGGGGCGCTCGACGCTCGATGGCAAGCTGATCCCCTTCCTGGGCGACATCGTCGACTGGGCCAGCGGCGGCAACATGTATCGCGCCGAGCTGTATTTCATCGGCACGCGCGAGTTCGTCAGCCTGCCGTTCGGCGGCCCGATCGACAATATCGAGGACCCGGAAACCGGTCTCGCGGTGGGCCTGCGCGTTTATGGTGAGTACGCACTCATAGTGACCGATCCTGCCACCCTGATCACCAAGTTGGTCGGCACGCGCCAGGGCACCAACGACATGATCACGGACTGGGCCCGCGAACAGGTCCTCAAAGCTCTGCGCACGGGCCTGGTGAAGCAGCTCACCAAGCAGAAGTGGCCGGTGCTCGGACTCGCGGCACGCACCGATGAGATCGAGACCACGCTGCTGGCCGACGTGCAGGCACCGCTGACGCCCTACGGCATCAAGATCACCCGCCTCGGCAACATGACGATTTCGCTCAGTCCCGAGGACGAGCAGACCCTCAAGGGTTTGCGCAAAGATCAGGCTTACACCCGCCTGGCCGGCGGTTTCCAGCAGTACGGCGTCGGTGCCGCGCTCAAAGGCATCGGTGAGGGCGCGGCGCAGGGCGGCGGCGGCGGCACCGCGGCCCTCGGCGTGGGCATGGGGCTAGGGGGGATGGTCGCCGGCATCGGCGCCATGAATCCGGGCGGGCAGCCGGGTGGTGCCAACGGCGGTGGCGCGCCGGTACAGGGTGGCGGCGGACCTGGGACGGGTGGCGGCGGGGTTACCTGCGGCAACTGTCACGCCAACAATCCCGCCGGGGCCAAGTTCTGTGGCAACTGCGGCACGCCGCTGGCGCCGCCGAAGGCCGCACACTGCACTCAGTGCGGCAATACATTGGCGCCGGGCGCCAAATTCTGCGGCAACTGCGGCACCGCACAGGCCTGATACCGCCGTGAAGCAGCGGCTGTTGCGCGTCGCGCTGGCGGCGTTCGCGTTCTGCGCAGCACCCAGCGTGTTTGGGCGCGCCGGTGGCGGCGGCCATGGCGGGGGTGGAGGCGGCGGCCACGGCGGTGGTTTTTCGAGTCACGGTGGCGGCGGCAGCGGTGGCGGTGGCGGCGTCATCGCCTTCATCGTCGTGGTGCTGATCATCTGGTGGCTCTATCGCCGCAGCCAGCAGCGGCGCGGCCAGGGTGGCGGTTCGCCGTCGTCGCCGGCGGGTTCCGGTCCCGGCAGCGATGCAGCGAAAGAGATCATCGGCGCACTGCTCGGCTCTGCCGCCGGTGGTGCCTTGGCGGCGCGCGCCGGCGCCGCGCCGGCGGCAGTCGCCGAAGTGTCGGCTGCAGTCGATACCATCCGCACGCGCGATGCAGGCTTCGACATGGAGACCTTCCTGCAGCGCGCCGAGATGACCTTCTACCTCGTCAAGCGCGCCATCGGCGACAACGATCCGGTGGCGCTGCGGCCGTATCTCAACGATGCGCTGTTTGCACAGATCTCGCAGGCCCTGAAGCAGCGCCAGGCACAGCATCGGCACGAGCTGCTCGAGAGCCTCAACGTGCGTCAGGTGCACGTCATTCACGCGGATCTGAACGCGCAGCAGCAGAGCCTGCTGGTGCATTTCGACCTGGTGTATCGCGGCAAGACCGTGGACGACAACCAGCGTGTGGTCGCAGACGAGGGCCAGGACGCGCGCCACGGCGAGCGCTGGATGTTCGTGCGCGCGGCCGCAGCCACGACTCCGGTATCCGGAGGTGTGACCGCATCGCGCTGCCCGGCCTGTGGCGCCGAGCTGCGCCTGAATCTCGACGGCAGCTGTGCCCACTGCAAGGCCAGCGTCACCAATGGCACGGTCGATTGGGTGGTCGCGGCCGTGCAGAACGCGGCCTTCATCGGCCACTACGTCGATGGCCTGTCAGGCAATGCCGCACCGACAGTGGCCGACGGCATTACGCAACTCAAGGCCGCGGATGCCAACTTTTCGATCGATGCCTTCTGCCAGCGTGCCGCCACCGGTTTCACGGCGCTGCAGGATGCCTGGTGCAAGCAGAACCTCGATGCGGGGCGCGCCTTCCTCAGTCCGGGCGCCTATTTCGCCTGGCGTAGCCAGCTCGAGACCATGGCCGCAGAGGGCCGGCGCAATGTCATGGATCAACTGCAGGTGCTGCGCATCGATCCCATGCGCATCGTCCACGGGCAGGTGTTCGATGATCTGACCGTGCGCATCACGGCGCGCTGTGCGGACTACGAGATCGATCAGAGCAACCGCGTCGTCTTCGGTGATCGCACGGTGCGGCCATTCAGCGAGGAGTGGACTTTCCAGCGCTCGGTCGGGGTTGCCAGTTCCGGCAAGCCGGGCACGCTCGAGAACACTTGTCCGCGCTGCGGCGCGCCGGTGCAGCTGACACAGGTCGGCGAGTGCCGTTTCTGCAAGGCCGCCGTGACCAGCGGCAAGTTCGACTGGGTGGTGTCGCGCATCGAGCAGGAGGATGACGACGATGGGCCGTCCGCAAGCGGCGGCGGCGACATCGGCTCGCAGATCGCGGGCGCCGTCGGCGGCGCGATTGTCGGTGGTCTGCTCGGGAGTCTGCTGGGCGGGTCGAACCGCGACGACAATTGAGCGTCGGGACCGGCCGCAGGCCGGTACGTACTAGTTGCGAGTGGACAGTGCCTTGACGCGGGCAGCCAGGCGGCTCTTGTGCCGATTGGCCTGATTGCGGTGAATGATGCGCTTGTTGACCAGCGTATCGATCAGCGGCACAGCGGCGCGATAGCTGCTCTGGGCGTCGTCCTTGTTGCCCTTGGCCACCGCGTCGGTAACCTTGCGGATGGCGCTGCGCATGCGCGAACGCAGCGTCACGTTGTGCGACCGGTGCTTTTCGGCCTGACGTGCTGCCTTTTCCGCCGACTTGGTGTTCGCCACGCGCTCTGCTCCTGAATTCGGGCCGCGAATTGTGGGGACCCGTCCCCGGCTTGTCAAATTGCGCCGGATGGGCCAAACGGGGGGTCTCGCGGGCCGCTGGGCGGCATGGACTGGCTGCCGCCAGCGGCGCGACACTCCGCGGGCCTTGCAGCATGGCTATAATTAACGGCTTTGAGCCGATGTGAGGCCGGTAGATCGCGGCGCGCCGGCTTCCGCCTGACCCCCAAAAGGACCATGCAGCTCATCCGCCGGCTAGATACCGCACGTCAGGACTGTGTCGTCACCATCGGCAGCTTCGACGGCTTGCACCTGGGTCACCAGGCCC
>JBAUYT010000207.1:0-71531 GCA_049584935.1 Steroidobacteraceae bacterium | reverse complement strand
TAGTCGCCCACGGGTTCCGCGCCTGCCTCCCCCGGGCTTATCAGGCGACCGACCTTGGTGGAAATCGTGACGCTCTCAGGCTGCAGTCCCCGCAGGAACTGGCCGACGCGCCGCTCGCTCAGGCCGTAGCCGTAATACGGCGCGGTATCGAAGTAGCGGATTCCCCCCTGGAAAGCGCTCTGCAACGCTGCCTGCGCGTCCGCATCCGCGACCCTGGTAAAGAGATTGCCGATGGGTGCGGCACCGAAGCCGAGCGGCGAGAACGACACGCCGCCGCGCGGCAACGACCGGCCTGTGATCGGGGACATGGTCACTCTGTACGGGCAACGCCGATACACATCATTCCTGATCGCTAACGTGCCATCAAGTGAGCAATCTCTTGCGGCACTACGGCGCACCGATACGCGGCTGTGACGGCTGTCCGCCTTACTGGCACCTGAATTGCATTGCTCATGGCCTTGAGGCCCGCCGGCACGCCCGGCGGTAAGAAGTGCAACGGCAATGAAGATGTAAGGAGGCGAGACTCATGTTGACGCACCCGATACCTGTGGCGCGACCGCGCCTGCCCTGGTTGGTACGACTCACCCGTCAAAGTCTTGTCGGGGCCCGCCCGCTGAGCGGCAAGATCTGGCCGCTGCGCGGAAGGATTTGGTCGCGGCCAACGAGAGCCGCCTGCCAGCTCCGCGACGAAGTACCATCCCGGCCGGTTGGGTCGTACCCAGGTGCAGCAGCAGCTGCAATGGAACGCAACACCAGGATGCCATTACAATCCGCGGCGAACTACCGCGCAGGGCCCTATGCAGCAGCTCGCATTTGCATTGGATCTGAAGGATGACCCCAAACTGATCGCGGAATACGAAGCCTGGCACCGCAGCGACAAGATCTGGCCTGCCATTGTCGAATCACTTTCCACCTCCGGACTCACTCATCTCAAGATCTTCCGCACCGGTACTCGCCTATTCCTGCTGATCGAGGCGGCCGACGATTTCTCGCTGGAAGCCAAGGCACAGGCGGACGCCGCCAGCGTCCAGGTGCAGGCCTGGGAGCGACTCATGTGGACCTTCCAGCAAGCACTGCCGTGGGCGGCGCCCGACCAGAAATGGGTGCCGATGCAGCAGATCTTCTCGCTCGACGACTGCGCGCGAAGCGGTACGTCGCGCTGCTGATGCAATAGCGCTCCAGACGGCGGCATGGACCGATTGCTCATCGTTTATCACAGCCTCACCGGCGGCGCCCTGCAGATGGCCCGGGCGGCCACAGCGGGCGCCAAGCGCGAAACCGAAGTCACCGTGCTGTTGCAGGCGGCCGCCGGTGCCACTGCGGATCATGTGCTCGGCGCACAGGCGTACCTGTTCGCCTGTCCCGAGAACCTGGCGGCGATGTCAGGCGTCATGAAGGACTTCTTCGACCGGACCTACTATCCGGTGCTTGACCGGATCCAGGGGCGTCCCTATGCGACATTGATCTGCGCCGGCAGCGATGGCAGCAACGCCGCGCGCCAGATCGAACGCATCGCAACCGGCTGGCGGCTCAAGGCCATCGCGCCACCGCTGATCATCTGCACACACGCCCAGACCCCCGAGCAGATACTGAAGCCGAAGCAGCTCGGCGCCGAGGATCTGGCGCGCTGCGAAGAGATCGGCGCCACGCTGGCGGCCGGACTCGCACTGGGTATCTACTGAATCTCGATGTTTAGCGGACGGACTGATAAGCGCGGTAACTGGAGATGACCCATGATGAAGTCAATCTTCTGGTCCGCTGGATTCAAGCGCACCATCAACTCCTGGAGAAGGGTCGTGAATAACCGATCGGCGCCGGCGCAGACCATTATGAATCTTGCTGTAGCCTATTGGGCATCCCGCTGCCTGCACGTCATCGCCGAAGCCGGCATCGCGGATGTGCTGGGTGATGAGCCCCAGACCGCAGCGGAGCTGGCCTCGAAGTCGGGTATGTTGCCCGGCGCCCTGCACCGTGTATTGCGTGCACTCTCGAGCCACGGCGTGTTCGAATTCGATGGCGAACGCTTCGCCCACAATGACGCCTCGCGCGCACTGCGCAGCGATATGCCCGGCTCGTTGCGATCGCTCGCACGCATGATGGGTCTGAAGATCCACTGGGATGCCTATCGGGAACTCGGCATTGCGTTGAAAGGCGATCGGCCTCCGATTGCAGCGGTTACGCCGGCCGGCCTGTTTCCGTACCTGCAAGCCCACCCGGAAGAAGCGCAGATATTTCACGAGGCCATGGCCGGAAAGTCCTATGCGCAAGTCACACCTGTGGCGCGCGCCTACGACTACCGCGGATTCGAGCTCATCGGCGACATCGGCGGCGGTTTGGGCCATCTGCTGTACGGAGTGCTCGAGCAGGCGCCCAAGTCACGGGGCGTATTGTTCGACCTGCCGCAGGTCGTCGATCGAGCTCGGCAACATCCCAATCCCCGAGTCACCTACGTGGGCGGAGATTTCTTCAAGGATCCCATACCACGCTGCGACGCCTACCTGATGATGACCGTGCTGCATGACTGGTCCGACGATCAGGTCGTCGCCATTCTGAGCAATCTCAAGGCTCAGGCGCAGCCCGCCTCGAAGCTGCTGATCATCGAAGGCGTCGTCCGTCCGCAGGCTAACCCCGATTTCGTCAAGGATCTCGACATCGAGATGCTCGTCATGACTACCGGCCGCGAGCGCACGGCAGACGAGTGGCGGGCCGTTCTTGCGCGCGCCGCCTTCGACATGCTGCGCATCATTCCAGTCACGCCCTGGTCGTCGATCATCGAAGCACAGCCGCGCTGAGCGGATACCGGCCGTAACTCAGAGACGCTGGCGGCGCATGTGCCGAGCGGAATCGACCAGCAGGCCCAGGCCATGATCGTATCGAGAGCGTCGGCCACCGGATCATCGGCTACCTTGATCCAATCATGCAGCCACTGGTCGACCAGTCGAAACGTGACGAACGCAAAAGTCACCGTGTAGCTGCGCAGCATCCAGTCCCGGTGCTGCTCGATCATCCGGTGCCGGATGGCGTAGATCGCCATGCTGGTCGTCAGGATCCAGGCTACATCCAGCATGAGCAGTCCGGCACTGTACGCCACGTGCTCCGGAACCGTCAGCGCCAGGTATATGCCCCCAAGACTCCCCAACAGCACCCCTGATGCATAGATTCTGCCCAGGCGGCGATGCGGCACGCCGGTCCGACGTGTGAGGCCCAGCCAGATCTGCACCAGACCCGTGGCAAGCGCGATCGCTCCACCCAGCAGATGCGGTATCAGAGCGCCGCGACGCGGCCAGTAGTAGTCGGTGTAAGAGGCGATCGAATAATCGGACGCGTAGTGATAGCGCGGAATCACGAACCAGAGCAGCACCGCGGCCAGCACCGCGATGACGGCGATCAGGGGCAACGGGGCGCGGGCAGCGCGCAGGTTGGGGACCGCGGTATTCATGCGCCGGCGCATTCTTGCACACCGGCCGACGCCACGGCTATCTGCGCGTCGCTGGCGCCGATGCCCTGACGAAATCGATGAACGCCCGCAGCGGCGCCGGCACCAGGCGCCGTCCGGAATAGTAGAGAAACGGCCCCGGGAAGCGCTGCCACCACGGCTCGAGGACCGGCTCGAGCGCGCCGCTGTCGAAATGCGGCCGCAGCCAGTCGTCGAACAGGCAGATGATGCCGACACCGGCGATCGCGGCATCGACGGCGAGATCGGTGGCAGCACCGAGGCTCACCAGCAGCGGGCCTGAGGGCTCGACCCGCACCACTTCACCGCCGCGCTCGAACTCCCAGGGCGGCATCGCGCCACTGCTGAAGCGACCGCGCAGACAGGCGTGCTCGAGCAGCTCGCGCGGATGCCGCGGACGGCCGCGGCGGTCGAGATAGCCAGGCGCGGCAGCAGCGGCAAAGCGCTGCGTACGCGGCCCGATCGGCACCGCGATCATGTCCTGCTCGAGGCGCTCGTCATAACGGATGCCGGCATCGAATCCCGCGCCGAGCACATCGATGAAACTGTCCTCGGCGATGACCTCCAGGCGAATTTCCGGGTAGGCAGCGAGAAAACGCGGCACGATCTGCGGCAGGACGAGCCGCACGGCACTCACCGGCACGTTGAGTCTGAGTGTGCCCGCGGGCGTGTCCCTAAATCCGTTGACGACATCGAGAGCCGACTGCACCTCGGTCAAGGCCGGAGTGAGCCGCTCGAGCAGGCGCTTGCCGGCTTCGGTGAGCGCGACGCTTCGAGTCGTACGGTTCAGAAGCCGGACGCCGAGCTGCGTCTCCAACCGCCGCACCGCTTCGCTGAGACCGGAAGCACTCGTAGCCCTGCTGCGCGCCGCCTCGCGAAAGCCGCCCGCGCGGGCGACACTGACGAATGCGTGTAGATTTCCGAGATCGGACACTGTTCGATTTTCCGTACGACTCGTTCCGATTGTGCCGGATTATCGCGCGCGGGAACAGCGGCTAGATTGTGCGAACGCCCATAGTGGTGAACCCTCAGGAGATCGAACATGACCACTGCTGATAAGGCCGGCACATTTACCCTCGGTGGCCATCGCCTGGTCAGGCGGCTCGGCTACGGCGCCATGCAGCTCGCGGGGCCTGGTGTATTTGGGTCACCCGAGGATCCAGCGGCCGCACTCGCCGTGTTGCGCGAAGCGGTGGCCAGCGGCGTGAACCACATCGACACCAGCGACTTCTATGGCCCGCACGTCACCAATCAGCTGATTCGCAAAGCCCTGCATCCGTACGGGGATGATTTGGTCATCGTCACCAAGATCGGCGCCCGGCGCGGTGCGGACGCAGCCTGGCTGCCGGCGTTTTCGCCGAAGGAGCTGACCGCAGCGGTACACGACAACCTGAGAAACCTGGGTCTGGATGCCCTCGAGGTCGTCAACCTGCGCTTCATGTTCGCCATTCATCACCCGGCCGAAGGCTCGATCGAGGCGCCGCTCAGCGCACTGGCGGAACTGCAGCGAAAGGGACTGGTGCGTCACATCGGCTTGAGCAACGTGACGCGTACGCAGATCGAACAAGGACGCCGCATCTGCGAGATCGTCTGCGTACAGAATCAATACAATCTGGCGCATCGGGCGGACGATGCCCTCATCGATGAACTCGCCCGCCAGGGAACCGCCTACGTGCCGTTCTTTCCGCTCGGCGGCTTCACGCCACTGCAGTCGTCCGTCTTGTCCGACGTGGCCCAACGCCTCGAGGCCACCCCGATGCAGGTTGCGCTCGCGTGGCTGCTGCGCCGCGCGCCCAACATTCTGCTGATCCCCGGCACGTCCTCCATCGCCCACCTGCGAGAAAATCTCGCGGCAGCCAATTTGGGTCTGCCGCAGGATGAAAGCGCGGCGCTGGACGGCATCGGGGCGCACGCCAAGGCGGCGACGGCCGGGGGAACACATCAGCGGGAGTCTGCTTGAAGCAGCTGCCGCGCTGCGAGCACGCCTGGCATCGAGAAAGTTCGACCTGCTGTTCGTCAACGCCGGCGTCACCAACGACGACCGTGAGACGATCGCCGACGATTTTGCTGCATCGCTAGCCAAATCTGGACTTCATCCGTTCGATTAACTTCGATAGCACTACCACCACACGTTCGTGTGTGCCCACTCCAATCTCCTCGGTTCCGTCAGTCGCACGAATCGCGAACTCGATGCGTCGCCCGTCAACGCCGGTCACTTTCGCTTCGCCGACGACGCGTTGACCAACTGGCGTCGCCGCCAGATGACGCACGTCGACGTGCGTGCCGAGCGCACTCTCGCCAACGTCGAGATATCGCTTGATCGCGTTGAGCGCCGCGTTTTCCATGACCATGATCATGACCGGAGTCGCCAGGACGGGAGGCAATGTCACATCCTTGAAACGGCTGGCGAGATGGTCGGGCAAAACGACTAGACTGAATGAGCCCGTGACCCCGACCGGTATCGATTGCATGGCCTTTCCTTGCGTTTGGATGGCATCGCTATTCTAGGTAGGGCGCGAGCACATTTTCGATCCATTTCATGAATGCGCGAACTCGGCGCGACAGGTTGCGCCGATGCGCTACTACCAGGGAGACGTCGAGCGGCTTGTGCCGAAAGTCTGGAAGAAGCTCGACCAGCGCGCCACTTTGCAGGTAACGGCCAATCCCCAACAGGGGTGCCTGAATCAGGCCGAGGCCGGCGATACCGGCGGCTTCGTAGGTCTGCACGCTGTTGACGTGCAGCGCACCTTGTAGCTGCAACCTCGCGTAGCTGTCGCCGAGCGGATACTCCCACCCATAGGGTTTTGCGCCGAGCGTCCGTGCGAAATGAACTGCCCGATGTTTCTGCCGCTGCAGATCTTCTAGCGATCGAGGGACTCCATAGCGCGCCAGGTAGGCAGGACTGGCGGCGTTGACCATGCGTAACTTGCCCAGCGGGCGCGCAATCAGCGTCTCGTCCCCGATGGGACCAAGGCGCAATACGCAGTCAAATCCCTCCTGCACCAGATCAACCTGGCGATCGGTACTCGACACCTCCAGCTCTAACTCGGGATAAGTCGCCATGAAGGCCGGCAAGGCCGGTACGATGGTCGTGCGCGCCAACTCGCTCGGCAGATCAATCCGTAAGCGCCCGCGGAGTGTCACTCGATCACTTGCGAACATTGAGTGCAGATCATCAACGTCAGCAAGCAGATCGCGGGCACGTGCATGAAATACCCGTCCGTCTTCCGTCAACTGCACCCTACGCGTCGTCCGGTGCAGAAGTCTGACACCGACGTCTTCTTCCAGCTTCCGTACTGCGGTTGAGGCTCTTCCCTTCTGAATGCCCAGGCTATCGGCTGCGTGGGAGAAGCTCCCCATCTCCGCTACCGTTATGAAAATGAGGAGGGGTTCGAGATTCCGCATTTTCGTGCCTCGGTATTGTTCACCGCAGAGAGAACAGTGAGTTCATTTTCCCGGTGTTTATCATACCTAAGAGACACAGCAAGCTCCGAATATCGGGATTCCCCAGAGGAGAATGACCAGTGTCCGAAACCATGAAGCCGCATCAGGTGCCTGAAACTCCGATCTTGCATCGCGCGCTGTGGGCCGGCCGGATAATGAGCACGTTTGTCGTTATCGCGCTGGTGGCAGACGGCACTATCCAGCTTTTCGCGCCAGCCCAGATCGCGAGCATGCTGCAGGAAACCGGGTTCGCGATGGACCTGACCCGTGTTGTGGGTCCGATCATGCTGGCCTGCGCCATCCTTTACGCCATCCCGGCCACCGCCGTCCTCGGCGCGATCCTAGTGACGGGCTTCTTGGGAGGTGCCATCTGCGCCCATGTCCGCATTGGTGAGTTGGGGTCGCTGCCGGAAATCATTTCCCTACTTCTGGGCGCGCTGACATGGGGCGGCCTCTACGGGCGCGATCCCCGTATCCGGGCCATTCTGCCGCTCATTCGTTGAACCAACCGGGGCAGTGCTCTGTCCCTCAAGATCAGGAGAAAAGCATGTTTTTAGTAATGGGAATCACGGGAAAAGTGGGCGGCGCGACGGCAGAACATCTGTTGGCGCGCGGCAAAGAAGTACGCGCGCTGGTCCGCAATCGCGACAAGGCGTCAAACTGGGCGAACCAGGGCGTGGAGCTGGTCGACGGTGATTGGAATGATTCGTCAGCCATAGCGCGGGCGCTCAAAGGCGTCGAAGGCGCATTTGTCATGTTGCCGGCTGTCTGGGCCCCCTCGCCCGATTACAAAGAAGCCAAGGGCGTGATTGCGAACTATGTCGAGGCGCTGACCAAGACAGCGCCGCCGCGGGTGGTAGCGCTTTCGTCGATGGGTGCGAACCGGACCAGCGGGCTTGGGATGATCACCGCCTTGTCGCTTCTGGAGCGAGGTCTTCGCGAACTAGCATCACCAATCGCATTCGTGCGCGCAGGTGCGTTCTTCGAAAACTTCCTCTACGGCTTGCAAGTCGCCCAGGGCGGAACACTACCGGTCTACTACAATCCGACCAACCGGAAATCGACCATGGTCGCGACCAACGACATCGGCGCGGAGGTCGCAACCCTTTTGACCGGCCCGACGTGGTCAGGGCAGCGCACCGTCGAGCTGGGTTCGATGGTCACCGCGGATGAAGTCGCGGAGCATTTGGGTGAAGTCCTGCATCTCGACGTGAAAGCTTTTGCAGTCCCGCGTGCGGGGTGGGCGAAAGCGTTCGAGCAGTTCGGCATCCCGAAGGGCCGCACAGGACCTGCCGAAGAAATGTTTGATGCCGTGAATGCAGGATGGATGGACCTCGGAGTGGAGGGTACAGAACACGTAGCGGGCACGACGGCCGCACGCGACGTTTTCGCGGCGGCCCAGAAGGCCATGACGACTTGAACCGCGACGTTCGCGCCAGCCGGGGTTGAATAGGGCAGTGGAGCGGGTGATGGGAATCGAACCCACGTTAGCAGCTTGGGAAGCTGCAGTTCTACCATTGAACTACACCCGCTGAAGACACCAATATTAAGGCGGCGCAGGTCGTTGTAGCAACGATCGAGAATACGCAGCGGGTGCCACCGGATCGTTCATTGCCCGCAGATCGTCGAGCTTGAACGCCCTTGCTCAGCGGGCGCCTTGGCTTCCGAGCACGAGCACCGCAGCGGCGGTGTTGGACACGGGAATATGGTAGTTGCAATGTACCAGCTGCGCAGATGCGTTGGCTCCCTCGAGAGCTCCCCTTGCCGCAATCCAGTTGAGCAGCTCCACACCTTGGGTGCCGGCCTTCTCGACCAGTTGGCTGATTGAATAGCCGGTCAAATCTTCGGGGCGGTCCACGATTCGCTCGAGGCACATGAGATCGAAGGGCTTATTGATGAATCCGGCCCGCGTGCCGTCGAGTTGATGCGACAAGCCGCCAGTGCCCAGCACCAGCACGTTGACATCTTCCTGCCAACTGGCCAGGGCCCGCCCGACCGACTGTCCCAGTCGGTAACAGCGTCGCGCCGAAGGCAGCGGGTGCTGCACGGTATTGATCGAAATAGGTATGGCGCGAATATCGGCGGCTCCGTCCGGCCACAGCAGCTTTAAGGGAATGGAGAACGCGTGATCGACCTGCATTTCCTGGCAGGTAACCGGATCGAATTCATCGTGCACCAGTTGTTCGATGATGTGCCACGACAATTCGGCGTGACCGCGATAGCTGCCAAAGTTCGGCAGGCCCCAGCCCTCATCGGCATTGGCGTATTCGCTGGCGGCGCCGACGGCAAATGTGGGCATCTTGTCCAGGAAAAAATTCAAGCCGTGGTCGTTATAGAAGACCACGACCACGTCCGGCCGGACATGCTGCAACCATTGCCGCGCGACGGTATAGCCCTCAAAGAACGGCTTCCAATACGCATCTGCCTGCAGGTTCAGCGCCATGGCGCCACCGATGGCCGGAACGTGAGAGGTCCCTACATACCCGACTATCCGTGACATCAGCGTGCAGCCTGAAGGAGCTTGGTCCTAAACTGCTCGACGCTCATGCCGGTCTGCTGAGCACCAAGATCCTGCACGCCGAGCCCCAGGATACCGGCCAGCTTTGCCAAATAATAAATATTCCCACCCGCCGCGATCATTTCCAGCACATTGCGACTACGCACTGCCTCGCGCTGCGCCACGCTCAGTCCATAACGAGCGCAGTAACCCTCCTCGTCCTCCACGAAGGCTTGACGGTTCGGTGCCTGATTGAACGAATAGCACATGCGATTGAGCGCATATCCCTTCATGGCCTGCTCCGGCCCGAAGACGGTGGTCCCGGGAATGGCGGCTCGGACTGGAATTCCATTTGTAGATTGCTTGCTCACCTAGCGATTTTGCGCGGCAGCGAGCGCACCCGGCGATAGGTAGTTTCCGCACGACCAGCGCTCGGCCAGGAAGCCGGGCCCGGTGGCCCCTCGCTTTCCGCCACGATTCAGCCCGTTGGCTGCGTGCCGACGTACAATGTGCGCCTAAATCGGAGCGGGCGGACCGTCATATGGTGGATCTTACTCGGCAGCGAATCGAGACCTCTCTGGCATCACGGCCCTCGCCCCCGGGGCGACCTGCGCGCCACAATGAACGCCGCGGCGGCTAACGCCGGCTCGGGCCGCATACGTGCCGGTATCGGCGGCTGGAACTATGAGCCGTGGCGTGGCAGCTTCTATCCAGAGGGCACGCCACAGACCCGCGAACTCGAGTACGCCAGCAGGCAGGTAACGGCCATCGAGATCAACGGCACGTTTTACCGGCTGCAGAAGCCGGCCGTCTACGCAAAATGGCGGGACGAGACCCCGGATGACTTTGTGTTCTCGCTCAAGGCGCCACGTTATCTCGTGCAACGCAAGCAACTGGCGGTAATCGGCCCATTCCTGGATCGATTCATCGCCAGCGGTCTCAGCGAACTGCGGCACAAGCTCGGGCCCATTCTTTGGCAGCTCGACCCCTGGCATCCGTTCGACGCCGCCGATCTGGCGGCATTCCTGAAGCTGCTGCCACCCAGCGCGGGGAAGTTTCCGTTGCGACACGCCCTCGAAGTTCGGCACAAGAGCTTCATGACCGAGGAGTTCGTTGCACTCGCTCGCGAGTACGGTGTCGCGATCGTCTGCGTCGACGATGCCAAGCACCCCGCCTGCGCCGACCTGACAGCGGATTTCGCATACGTCAGGCTGCGTCAATGCGCCGCCAACATAGAAACCGGTTACACCGCGGCGGCGCTCGAGACCTGGGCAGCTCACACCCAGCGTTGGGCGCAGGGAAAGATCGTGACCGATCTGCCGCTGATTGCGCCCAAGTCCAAGCCGGCGGCCATGCCACGGGACGTGTTCGTCTATTTCATCAATGGCGCCAAGGAGCGTGCCCCGACGGCAGCGCAGGCGCTCATCGCGCTGCTGTCGTGACGACGCCGCCCGGTTCTGCGCTACTCGTTGGTGATCGTCTCGGGCCCCGGATCTCTGAGATAGCAGGACTCCGGAAATGTCAGTACGCCGGGTACCTCGCCGGCACGCAGTGTTTGCTGCAGCCGTTCCCAGTACTCGACAGTCATGAGTTCGTGGTGTACTGCGCGAAATGCGCGCCGCAATTTGCGGTCTTCGACGCGTAGGCCCATCTCGATCTCCTCGGGCAGGAATACCACGCCCTGCTCGAAGTACCAGTCGGGGATGTCCTCCTCGCCCTCGATGCGATCGAGATTGGTGCGTACCTTGACGTCGGTCAGGATTTCGAGCGCATCGTAGTCGTAGAGATAGACCTTCAGATAGCGGCTGACTCCGTAGTTGCGCACGTCGAAGTCCTTGTTGTAGACGTTGGAAGCCGCATTATTTCGAATGCAATAACCGAGGTTGACGATGGCGCGACTGGCCTTGTCCTCGGGTGCCATCGCCAGGAATACGTTCAGCGGCGTCAGCTTGCGCTGCACCACCAGGTATTTGAACACCAGCGCGTCGTCCTGCAGCCGCACGGCATTGCTGGCGTTCGCCAACAGATCTTGCAGCAGACCAGGTGCAAACCAGGCGGCGTCGAGCTTGAGATTGTAGTAGAGGATATTGTCGAGCATGCTGCCGGTACGATTGATCTCGTGCACACCCTTGTACTTGTCGAGCACCGCCTCGACCCCTTCGAAGCTGTCCCACTTGTAACCGGCCGTGGGACGGTCACGGATGACCTTGAGAATATAGGCGGAGCGTGGAGTGGTGAAGGCCATCGCCACTGTGCCGAGGCTGCCGGGGGCATCGTCGAGGCGTTCGCGCTGGCGGCCGAGCTGGCGGCGAATCTCGTTCATGACCGCCACCTTGCTGACGTGGTGGAATCCGATGGTCGAATAGTGCAGCCCCAGCGGCCGCGTCGGCATGATGCTGTGGAGAAAATCGCTGAGCTCGTGATACAGGCGGTTGGTGACCTGGAACGGCGCCTCCGTGGAGCTGAACAGGTTGTGCACCTGTGGCGTCGTGTGCAGTACAGCTTCGGCGCGCACGCCCTCCGCGTTGTTGACCAGCGCGATCACGAATGGCTTGTACTCGTTGCGCTCCAGTACCAGGCGGCCTACGAGGTAGGCACCGCGATTGCGAAAGAATCCGGCTCGCACCATCTCGATGGCATACAGCCCTGCCCCCGCCTTGGCTGAGAGCACCTCGTTGAGACGGCGCGCGATGCGCGTGGCGTCGAGCGCCGCATCGATGTACGGCACCGCAAGCTGGGCCACCTGCAGAAGGCGCTGCACCACCCGGCTCTCCACCGGCCAGGAGCAGGCAAACGTCTCATAAACCGTCTCCCGCGAGCGTGCAATGGCCTGGTGCTCGCCAAAGGCATACTCCACCGGCTTCCAGTCGCCTCGCCACAGGCGCCGGCGCACCGAATGCAAGTAGGCCAGCGCCAGGTCCGCCTCATAAGTACCGTGCACCGACGGCATGAGCGCGGCTTCGACCTGACCCCACAGCGACTCGCTTTCCGCCAGGCCCGGATAGGCACTGCGCAGCTCATCGGCCAGCGGATACACGGTGGCGTTGTAAAGCCCGAGCCGCCTCTTGGCATGAGCCACGGAGGCCGGCGGATCGCGATCTTCGAATGCCGTTTTTGCCATCCAGGTGAGTTTCAGGAACTCGTCGTAGAAGCGATCGAATACGTCTCCGATCCACTCGGCCGTGAGCTCGACGCGCTCCCGCTCGGTGTCCGCCGCGCGCACCAGCGAGGCATAGTCCGTGACTTGCAAGGTGGCGTCGACCGACACGAGGGCAGGCCGTTACAGCTTATCTGCCGCCCCTGACGGCGGTCCCCATCACTTCGAAGTGCGCACCACGGACCAGCTGATTGACACCGATGAAGGCGCGCGCCGGAAAGTGCTCGTGAAAGTAGGTGCGATAGACATCGTTGAACACGCCATAGAGATCAAGGTCGGTGCAGAACACCTGGACCGAGACGAGGTCGTCCATTTTGTAGCCGGCGGCCGCCAGCGTGCGCTTGACGGCTTCGAGCGCGTAGCGGGCTTCCTCGGTCGGGTCATTGGCTGCGTGTGCGGTCTTGGGATCCGAGAGCGTGGCGGGATCGAGGCCAATGGTTCCGGAGACGTACAGCGTGTTGCCCGCCCGCACCGCATCACTGAACGGCAGCTGGGCGCGCGCTCCCACGGAGTCCGCCATCACATAGCTACGCTCCGGTTCACTGCCGGCCGCCCCGGCCGCCGCAGCGACGCCCGCCGTTGCGGGCAGCAGCGCCATCACCGCCACGATCAGCCCCGGTAAGGTGCTCGACATTTCGATTCTCCGTTATGGTTTTGCGTAATCGATCGGTGAGTGTAATCCCATTGCCCGCGCCTCGGCCCTAGCGATATTCCTGGTGACAGGCGTCGCAGGCGTCGTCTATTTTCTTGACGTCCGCGGCGGCGGTGCTGCACTCGCCGGTCGCTGCCAAATCGGGATGCACTGCATCCCGCAATGCCTCGGCGCGCTTGTGAAATTCGGCGTCCTGCGCGTAGGTCTTCGGAAACGCCAGGATCAATTCGCCGTAAACACGGAACAGCCGCTCGCGTTCTTCGACGAATGCGCTGCACTGTCCCGCCTTAGCGGCCGCGGACAATCGGTCGAAATGAAACTGCGCCAGTGTCATGACGGCACGGGTATGCCGGTGCTGCGCCGCCGAGTACCTGGCAATGCCGTTACCGGCGATGGCTCCCAGCAGCAGCAGCGCGGCCGCAAAAAGAATGGTCTTGCCCATGCGCTATCCTATCGTGTCGACATTGAACCTCGAAGCCATCCGGTTCGCCGCACGTCAAAACGGCACTCGCAGCAACGCTGGCAGTTCGCTGAAGCTGTCGATGAATGCGTCGGCTGCCAGCTGCCGCGGGTCTTGCCCTTCGTTGTAGCCCCAGGTGACGCAGACGACGGCGATGCCGGCGGTGCGCGCCGCCTGCACATCGTTGGTGGAATCGCCGACCGATACTGTGTGCAGTGGATCCACGCCGAGTTGCGCGCAGGCGTAAAGCAATGGCTGCGGGTCGGGCTTGCGGCGCTCGCAGGTGTCACCGCCGACGATCAGATCGAGATAGCGCTCGAGGCGCAGGCGCTGCATCAGTTCGACTGCAAAGCGATACTGCTTGTTGGTCACGACCGCGCTGCACAAACCGGCCGCATGCAAGCGCCGCATGCCATCGACGACACCAGGATACGGCTGTGCGATTGCCTCGTGCTGCTGTTCCAGCAGGCCGTAGTGATGGTAGAACCGGTCGACCATGGCCGTCAGTTCGGCAGATTCGAGCACGCGTTGCTGAGCCTCGGCAGTTCGCTCGACCAGCACCTGACCGCCGCGGCCGATCATGCGCCGTACCTCGCTTTCGTTCATGACACGCCAGTGGTATTCCACCAGCATGCGATTCAGCGCCAGCATAATGTCGGCAGCCGTGTCGAGCAGCGTGCCGTCGAGATCATAGAGCACGCCCCGGAAGACGCGCCGCGGCAGTAACGCAGCGGCGCTCAGGGAGCGTGACCCTGTAGCACGTGAGCGTGCGCGGAATGCGCCTGCTGGGTCGGACCCGGAGGCGCGGTGGAATTGCGCAGGATGAGCTCGAACTCGAGCAGCCGGCGCGGTACCGGAGACGGCCAGCCGTTGCGGCGCGGCGAATGCTCGATGATGAGGTCCGTGGCGGTGCGCGCCATGGCGGTGACGGGCTGCCGGATGGTCGTGAGTTGCGGCCAGATCATGGTGGCCACCGGCGCGTCGTCGAAGCCCACCACCGACAGCTGTTCCGGCAGTTTGAGTCCGAGTCGTCGTGCCACCGAGATGGCCGCGGCCGCGGTGTCGTCATTGCTGGCAAAGATGGCCGTGGGCGCAGACTTGTAGCGCAGCATCTGTTCCGCGGCCACGAGGCCGTCGGCAAACACGAAATTGCCGGTCTGGACCAGGTGCGGATCGACCGGCACACCACGCGCCTTCATCTCGTCACGAAATCCTCGATGACGCTGATCGCTGGCGCCGTGGCCTGCGCGACCAATGATGAATCCGACGCGGCGATGGCCGAGATCGAGCAGATGGCTGGTCATTCGGCGTGCAGCGGCATAATCGTCGATGCCGACCGAAGGCGATGCACTGCCAGGCTCGTTCTTGGGTGCGATGCGGACGGTGGGAATCTGGGAATCGGCCAGCCGGCTCAGGATGACCGGGTTATCGCTCAGCGGCGGCAGCAGGATGACGCCCTCGAGGCGCAGGGTCCGGAGCAGGGATTTGACCTGGCGGCCGATGTCGGGACTCTGGCTGTCCCACGGCTCCACCATCAGATGGAATCCCGACTCGCGGCAGCGCTCCACCGCACCGGCCTGAAAGGTACTGAGATAGTCACCGGGCTTGTCACAGAACAATCCGATCAGGAATGAGCGATCGCCCGCCAGGCCGCGTGCATTCAGATTGGGGCGGTAATCGAGCTGTTCGATCGCCTTCAGAATGCGGCTGCGCGTGTCCGCGTGCACACCCGGTTCATCGTTGATGACTCGCGAGACGGTCTTGGTCGCTACCTGCGCCAGATCGGCGACCTGCTGAATGGTGACGGACTGTGATCCGGGTGGCATCGATCTATGGTGTCCTGTGCTCGCCCGATCAGATTACAGGACACACGCCGCGCTTACATCCCCGCCGACGCCCGCGCCCATGCCGACCCGCGAGCGAAGATGATGGAATTGACAGCGCTGACATTTTTAGCTTCAATCGATGCCTGAGTGATCAGAAGGGGCGCGGGGGTGCTCCGTCCGGGTTTGGCGTGCGACAACAACCACAGCATGCCGGCCGGATCCGTATTTCACTTCCGCGTCTGCCCAGGAGGCACTGCCTCGTGTTTGCGTCCGCCACCGCCTGCGCTGCCCATCGTGTGCAGCGCTACCTGCAGCGCAGCCTCGTGCCGACTGTGTTCGCAGTGCTCGCGGTGCTCGCAACGCAAACAGCGGCAGCAGCACAGGCCGCCGAGATGCAACCGGATCTTTGGCCGGAGCCCGCGCCACGCGCACCAGCGCGGCCGGGCGCGGACGCCATGGCGCAGCAAATCCTGGCGGGAATGACGCTCGAGGAGAAGGTTGGCCAGATGATCCAGGCGGATATCGCCTCGATTACACCGACGCAGCTGGCGCAGTACAAGCTGGGCTCCATCCTGGCCGGCGGTGGTGCAGCCCCAGGCGACGACGTGCGCACCACACCCGCGACCTGGCTGGCGCTCACCGACGCCTTCTTCAAGGCATCGCTGCAGAGAGGTACCAACAGCCATCGCGCCATCCCCATCATCTTTGGCATCGATGCAGTGCATGGCAACGCCAAGATCGTCGGCGCCACGGTATTCCCGCACAATGTGGGCCTCGGCGCCGCTGGCGATCCCGAACTCATGCGCCGCATCGGCGAGGCCACCGCGGCCGAGGTCTCCGCCGTCGGCATCGACTGGACATTTGCGCCTACGGTCGCCGTGGCACGCGATCCGCGCTGGGGCCGCTCCTACGAGAGCTACTCGGAGTCGCCCGGTCTGGTGGCGCAGTACGCGCGCCAGATGGTCGCGGGACTGCAGGGGGACTGGGGTGGTGCGGACTTCATGGCGCCACCGCATACGATGGCCTCGGTGAAGCACTACCTGGGAGACGGCGGCACACTGTCAGGCCGCGACCAGGGTGATGACGACGCTCCCGAGTCGGTGCTCGCGCGGGTGCACGGTGCCGGCTATCCCGCGGCCATTCAGGCCGGCGCGCTCATCGTCATGGCCTCGTACAACAGCTGGCATCAGGTCAAGCTGCATTCTTCGCACTATCTGCTGACCGATATCCTCAAAGGACGCATGGGCTTCGATGGCTTCGTGGTCGGGGACTGGAACGCGCACGAGCAAATTCCCGGGTGCACCAAGTTCGACTGTCCGGCGGCCTATATCGCCGGCGTCGACATGCTCATGGCCCCCGACAGCTGGCAGCAGCTCTATGAGAACACTCTGGCTGAGGCTCGTTCCGGCCGTATTCCGGCGGACCGCATCGACGATGCGGTGCGACGCATTCTGCGCGTCAAGGTTCTCAGCGGCATGTTCGAGCGCGTGCCACCCATGCAGCGCGCCGATGCGGGGCACTTCGAAGTATTGGGCAGCGCGGCGCATCGCGCGCTGGCGCGCGAAGCGGTGCGAAAGTCACTGGTGCTATTGAAGAACGAACGCGGGCTGCTGCCGCTCAACCCGGCGGCACGCGTGCTGGTGGTCGGTAAGGCCGCTGACGACATCGGTACGCAATGCGGCGGCTGGACTATCGACTGGCAGGGCGATCACAACCTCAACGCAGACTTTCCGGGCAGCACTTCCATCTATGCGGGCATCAAGGCGTCCGTTTCCGCGGCCGGGGGTTCGGTCGAACTCAGTCGCTATGGCGATTATTCGCAACGACCTGATGTCGCCATCGTGGTATACGGCGAACAGCCATACGCCGAATTCCAGGGTGATCGCGAGACGCTCGAATTCTCGCCGGCTGACAAGCAGGATCTGCTGATACTGCGCCGACTGCGCGCCGCGCACATTCCGGTGGTGTCGGTGTTTCTGTCCGGCCGGACGCTGTGGGTCAATCCCGAGCTCAACGCCTCCGACGCGTTCGTGGCCGCCTGGTTGCCCGGCAGCCAGGGCGGCGGCATTGCCGACGTGCTGTTCCGCGCAGCCGATGGCAACGTAGCGCACGATTTCTCGGGCCGACTGAGCTTTTCCTGGCCGGCCACAGCCATGCCGGCGCGGTTCGAAGATGCCACCGGCAAGGTTCGCGGCGCGCTGTTCGCGCGCGGCTACGGCCTCAGCTACGCGCATCGCGCGCACGTGCCACGGCTCAGCGAGGATCCGCATATTCCGCCGGAGCGTCGCGCGCATGACACGCTCTATCACGCTGCCCACGTAACGGCGCCCTGGTCGATTTACCTGGCGGATGCGAGTGCCGAAGTGCGGCTGACGACCTTGCAGCAGCAGAGTCCGGAGCGCGGTCTTACGGTGTCGACCTCCGCCGACGGCGTCAGCGTGCGCTGGAACGGCCGTGTGCCGAGCCTGTTCCGCATCGCCGGGCGCCAGGCGGATTTCCGCAGGCGCGCCGCGGACGGCACGGCGATCGAGTTGCGCTATCGCGTCGACGAGTCTCCCACCCAGACGGTGCTCATGGGTCTGCGGTGCATGCCGGCCTACCAATACCATCCGGCCACGCAGAGTGATCCGGCACGGGCGCAGGCAGCCGCAAGGCGCGCGGCGCAGTGCGGTACATCGCAAGGTGCCTTGCTGGATGTGACTGCGCCACTGCAATCCGCGCCGAGCGGACGCTGGCAGACACTGTCTTATTCGCTCTCCTGCTTTTCGGCACTGGGTGCCGACCTGTCAAACGTCGAAGCGCCGTTGGCAATCGCCACCACGGGCAGCCTCAAGCTGACCATTGGCGAGGTACGGCTGGTGCCCGCGCGGGGCGCGCCGCACTGCGGCAGGAGCTGAAAAACAGGCTATCGCGCGATTTCGACGGCAAATTGACAGCGCTGTCTTTTTGCGGGAAACTCGGGCTGCACAGATCGCAGCCGATGCGACGCACGACTTGGTAGAAACAGTTCGTCTTGGGGGGTCTTAAATGAGCACTGGATGCAGAAGTTACGGCTACTCACGCGCCATCCTGATGGGCAGCGCGTCGTTACTGGCATTGATCGCCTACTCGAGTGCGCACGCGCAGCAGGCGACCACGACGCCGTCTCCGGCGGCATCGTCGCCAACCTCCTCGCCGGCCTCACAGAATTCCGATCAGCAGCTGACGGAAGTCATCATTACTGGATTCCGCGCATCGCTGCAGACGGCACTGGACGAAAAGCGCAAATCGGATCTGCCGATCGAGTCGGTCGCGCCCGAGGATATTGGCAAGATGCCCGATCAGGACGTGGCGGAATCGCTGCAGCGCCTTCCAGGCGTGCAGATCGACCGCGCGCCGACCGGCGAAGGCACGGCGGTACTCATCGACGGCCTGCGGCAGAATCTGACCACCCTCAACGGCGATACCTTTTTGACGGGCCGGGAATTCTACGTCTCGGGTGAGGCTTCGGGCGGCGGTGCCGGCAGCGACGCGCAGTACAACTCGCTCGAAGGCGTTCCGAGCGAGGAAATCGGCGGCATCGACGTCTACAAGAATCCCAAGGCTTCGATGACTGAGGGTGGACTCGGCGGCACCATCGATCTGAAGACGCGCGATCCGCTGGCGCAACCGGACGGCCTCTCGCTCGGCGGCAACTTCCGCGAGTCCTATGCGCAGCGCCAGGATCAGTGGACTCCCAACGGCACGCTGGTCGGCGGCTACAAGTTCAGTGATGCCCTGGCCGTAACGGCGAGCTTTTCCTATGACGACGAAAAGACGCTCGACGAGGAGTTCCAGGACCAGAACCGCAACCAGTGGCTGATCACGGATTCGGCCACCGGGCCTTACAGCGGACCGCTGACACCGGCCGGCCTGGGCGTCACGCCCGGTGGCAGCATCGTCGCCCCGGCGACCGCCAATGCCGCGGGCTGCTCGGCGAGCAAGCCCTGCGGCGTCGGCGGCAAGTACTACATCGAGCCCCAGCTCGCCTACTTCACCAACGACAACGATGAGCGCAAGACTTACGGCGCTTCCTTCGGCATCGCCGCCAAGGTCACGGACGCCATCACGTCCCGGCTCAACTATTTCTACTCGCGGGAACAGGAAACCACTTTCAGCTACACCGACAAGGTCTGGTTCAATGGCCAGGGCACCTCGCCCGGGTTCCTGCTGCCGGGCATCGATCCGACACAGCCCTACTCAATCGACGGCAACGGCGTGGTCCAGAACGGCGTGTTCAACGCCAACGGCGCCGAAACCGCCACGCTGTATCAGCAGAACACCAGCCAGGCGCACAACATCCAGTGGCGCACCGTGTTCAACGACGGCGGCCCGCTGCGTGGCGACACGGATTTTTCGTACTCGAATGCCAACTCGGACCTGGAAGCCGACCAGGCCGATGTCGAGCACGGGCTCTATACCACCAGCGCCGGCGTGGCGACGTCGCCCGCGGCACCCGGTTGCAACAACGGCGCCTCCACCTGCGCCACCGGCCCGGGCAGTCATGGCTATGAGTTCAAGTGGAACAACGGCGGCACCTCGGGCCTGCCGAGCGTGAGCTACCTGTCGCCCTACGCGAACGTGCTCAGCAACCCGGCGGACACCACCTTCAAGTCCAACTGGGCCTGGGCCAACCTGACTTCGCAGCATCAGTTCTCGGTGAAGGCGGACGTGCAGTACGATCCCGCCTTCATCACCGTCGTGCAGAACACCCTGTCGGGCGGCCTCGACTACGCCGGACGGGACGTCAGCCAGATTTTCGGCCGTTACCTGATTAACGGCACGCTCTCGAACGGCGAGATCGCCGGCAATGCCAACGGCCCCAATCCGTCCAATCCGGGCGCGGCCTTCGGCCCCTATGACTACTACCAGGATCCAGGCTACGGCACGCCGAACATCCCCTATTCGACAGCGCTGTCAAACCCGGGCCTGGCGATGACGGTCAACAACTTCGGCGCCGGCAAGATCATCGTCAAGAACCCCAACAGCGGCGGCATGACCAACCCGTCGACCTATCTGCAGACCGTCTGGGCAGGCGCCGGCGTACCCAATGCGACCGAACGTTTCTTCGAGGACGGCCTCAGCTCCTTCGGCGTGCAGGAGCGCACCTATACGGGCTATGTCATGGAGGACATCGGCGGGCCGTCCGATCGCTTCCACGCCAACTTTGGCGTGCGCGTGGTCAAGACCGATCTGACCATCAACAATGGCCAGTCGGCCGAATCACCGACGTACTTCGGCACCGCGTCCTGGAACGGTGTCGACTCCAACGTGGTCCCGCGCGTCACCAAGCGCAGCTACACCGACGTACTGCCGTCGCTGAACTTCGTGCTCGACGTCACCGACGATCAAAAGGTCCGTTTCGGGGCCGCGCGCGTGGTATCGCCGCAGGACCTGTTCCTGCTGGGCCTCGGCAACTCCTATAACTTCACCCGCCAGACCAATGCGCGCATCAATATCCATACCGGCCTGGCAGACGGCTTTGCGTTCGACGGCGGCAACTCCGGCAACACGCAGCTCGATCCATACCGCGCGTCCCAGTTCAACGTCGACTGGGAGTACTACTTTGCGCCCAGCGGCTTGATCAGCGTCGGCAGCTTCTACAAGCAGGTCGACAATTTCGTGGAAATCGAGTCCATCCCCACCACGGTGGTGGATGACTTCGGCGGCACCACTGCCGACGTCAACACCCCCGTCAACGCCGGTAACGGCCAGATCTACGGCTTCGAGTTCGGCGCGCAGTACGCGTTTGGTTACGAGATCTCACCGGTGCTCAAGGGGCTGGGCTTTGCGGCCAATTACACGCACAGTCACTCGCAGTCGAACGCGGCGCCGACCTACTACTCCAGCAGCAACTCCATCCCCGGCGTTGCAGACGACGCCGTCACCGGTACGCTCTACTACGAACGTGCCGGCTTCTCCGCTCGTGCGTCCTATTCGTGGCGCGGCAAGGCCGTCAACGACTCGCTCGTGGGCGCCACCTTCTCGTTCCCGGATCAGACCGGCGTCAACCACACCTACCAGGTGTATGAAGCACCGTACGGCGAGCTGGATGCGCAGATCGGCTACGACTTCGGCACGCATCTCGGGGTTTTTGCCCAAGTCCAGAACGCAACCGACCAGGCGCAGCATACCTACCTGCAGTGGCCCAATCTGCCATTCACCTATGACGATGCCGGGCGGCGTTACTTCCTCGGCTTCAAGTTCAAGCTCTGAAGGATGCCCGATTGCCGCCGCGCTGGGCTGGCCGGCGCGGCGGCCGCGGCCACCGCGGATCGCGCTCGAGCCTGTAACATGGGGGACACCATGCAACCTGTGCGCAACATCGCAATCGTTGGCGGCGGCACAGCCGGCTGGATTGCAGCCAGCATGCTGGCGCGCTCGCTGCCGGGCACCGGTACCCACATCAGCGTCGTCGAATCGCCCGACATCGGCACGGTCGGCGTCGGCGAGGCAACCATTCCGCCGATCATCGATCTGCTGCGTTACCTGAGCATCAACGAAGCGGACTTCGTCAAACACACCCGCGCCACCTTCAAGCTCGGCATCAAGTTTCACGACTGGCAGCGCATCGGCTGCAGCTACTGGCACCCGTTCGGCACCTTCGGGGCGCCGGTCAACCGGCGGCCGTTCTTTCACGCCTGGCAGCACGTCGCTGCCGCAGGTACGGCGCTGCGCATCGACGATTACAGCCTGTGTGCGTCACTCGGCGATGCCGACAAGTTCCGCTTTCCGGACCCGGCTGCGCAAACCCCGGCCGCAGGCCTGCGCTACGCGCTGCACTTCGATGCCGGGCTGGTGGCGCGTTACCTGCGTGCTTATGCAGAAAAACTCGGCGTCAGCTGCCTCTCGCGCACCGTAGCCGAGGCCACGCGGCGCGCCGATGGCGGCATCGACGAGCTGATCTTTACCGACGGCTCACGGCTGGCGGCCGAGTTCTACCTGGACTGCAGCGGCTTCCGCGGCCTGCTCATCGAGCAGACCCTCAGGACCGGCTACGTCGACTGGAGTGACAATCTGCCCTGCGATCGCGCCGTAGCCGTGGCGACCGAACTGTCCGCGCCGCGAACGCCCTATACCCAGGCCAGCGCTCGGGCCGCAGGCTGGCGCTGGCGCATACCGCTGCAGCATCGCGCCGGTAATGGCTACGTCTACGCCAGCGCGCACATCAGTGACGACAAGGCGCTCGAGGACCTGCTGCGCGAAGTGGGCGAGAAACCCCTGTCGGAACCGCGCTACCTGCGCTTTCTAGCCGGGCGGCGACGGCTGTTCTGGAACCGCAACGTCGTGGCGCTGGGACTCGCCTCCGGATTCCTCGAGCCGCTCGAATCCACCAGCATCCATATGATCGTGAGCGCGGTCTTCAAGCTGCTCGAGTATTTTCCCGACCGTTCGTTTGCGCCGGCGACGATCGACTCCTACAACAGCGAGCTGATAGCCGAGACCGAAGCCATCCGCGATTTCATCATTCTGCATTTCTGCCTGACGCAGCGCGACGACACGCCGTTCTGGACTTACTGCCGCACCATGAAGCTGCCGGACAGCCTGGCCGCGCGCATCGAGCTCTACCGGCAAAGCGGCCGCATCCGCCCCGGACTGCGCGAGCTGTTCACCGACGTCAGCTGGTTCTACATATTCGACGGACTCGGTCTCGAACCCGAGCGTCATGATCCGCTGATCGAAGTGGTGCCGCCGGAGCAACTGCGCGGCCTGTTGAGCTCGCTGTCGCAGTCGATTCGCGCGCTGACGCAGGCCGCGCCCACGCACGACAGCTACTTTGCCGCCGCCGACTCGGCGGTTGCAACAATGCAATGAGCAGCACGCAGCCGCTGCTGGGCGGTGTCGAACTGGGCGGCACCAAATGCATCTGCCTCATCGGCACGACGCCCGCGGACATCCGCGAGCAATGCCAGATCGCCACCGGCAGCGATGCCGAGTCCACGCTGCTCCGGATCGAGGACACGCTCAAGGGCTGGCAGCATCGTCATGGGCCCATGGCCGCACTCGGCATTGCATCGTTTGGTCCGGTGGAGCTGCAGCGCCGCTCGCCGAAATACGGTTTCATCACCACCACTCCCAAGCCCGGCTGGCGGAATATCGCAGTGGCACCACGGCTGGCGCGCGCATTCGACGTCCCAATCGGCTTCGATACCGATACCAATGGTGCCGCGCTGGCGGAAGGCCGTTGGGGTGCGGCACGCGGCCTCACCGACTTCGCCTACGTCACGGTGGGCACCGGCATCGGTGTTGGTGTCGTGGCTGCGGGCCGCCCCGTGGGCGGCATCTCTCATCCGGAGCTCGGCCACATCCGCGTGGCGCGCAAGCTCGGTGACACCTGGCCTGGGTCGTGCGCCTTCCACGGCGATTGCCTCGAAGGCCTGGCGGCCGGTCCCGCCATTGCGCAACGCACCGGCCGGCGTGGCGAAGATATTCCGGCCGAGGATCCGGTCTGGGAGCTGGTTTCGCATGCGCTGGCGCAATTGCTGCAAACGCTGGTGCTTGCCACGGCACCCCAAAAGATCCTGCTGGGCGGCGGCGTGATGATGTCGCAGCAGCACCTGTTCGGCCGGTTGCGGCGCGAGTTGCAGCGCAGTCTCAATCACTACATCGACGCGCCCGAGCTGGCGGCGGGAATCGAGCAGTACATCCGTCCGCCCGAACTCGGTGAGCTGGCCGGTCCGCTGGGCGCGCTGGCGCTGGCACAGGATGCGCTCAGGTCATGAATGCATTCATCACGGTAACGACGCTGTTCTTCGCCTGGGGCTTCATCACCTCGATGATCGACCCGCTGATTCCGTCGGTGCGTGCCATATTCAGCCTCGATTACACCGAATCGTTGCTGACGCAATTCGCATTCTTCCTCGGCTACGGGGTCATGTCGCTGCCCGGCGGACTACTCGTGGCGCGCTGGGGCTACACCTCGGCAATCCTCGGCGCACTCGGCGCCATGGTTGCGGGCAGCCTCGTCATCGTGCTCGCCACCCACGTCGATACCTACGCCCTCGTGCTCGCGGGCCTGTTCATCATCGCCGCGGGCATGACCGTGCTGCAGGTGGCTGCCAATCCGCTGGCGGCGTCGCTTGGGCGTCCTGAGCGCTCGCACTTCCGATTGACGCTGTCACAGGCCTTCAATTCCTGCGGCACGGTACTGGGGCCAATCCTGGGAGCCCAGCTCATGTTGCGAGGTGGCCTGTTCTCGGCGGTGGCTTCCACGACCAGCGGCGCCGACCTGACGGCGCGGATCGTTTCCATGCACAGCATCGATCGTTCGTTTCTGATCGTGGCCGCTTTGCTGGTGCTGCTTGCTGTGTTCATCGGCTCGGCACGCCGGCGCCTCGGCGTCGCGACCCCGCCGGCAGCGGCCGCGTCCGGCAACACTATGCTCGATGCGCTCAAATCCCCCTGGGCGCTGTGCGGCGCGGCCGCGATCTTTTTCTATGTCGGCGCTGAAGTCTCGATCGGCAGCCTCATGATCAACTTCCTGCACCAGACCGACGTGCTCGGCGTGTCGCTCGATCGCGCCGGCCTGTTGCTGGGTTTGGTCTACTGGGGAGGCGCCATGCTCGGGCGGTTCGGCGGCAGCGCCCTGCTGACGCGCGTGGCGGTACACCGCGCGCTGGCTTCGGTTGCCGTGGGAGCGGCGCTGTTCTGCCTCATCGTTTCGCAAAGCCAGGGCGCGCTCGCCGGCGTCCTGGCACTCTCGATCGGATTGCTCAACGCCATCATGTTTCCAACCATTTTTACCATAACGCTGGAGCGCTCCACCGCCTCGACCGCTGCCACGTCGGGTCTGCTGTGCACGGCCATCGTCGGCGGCGCGATCCTGCCGCGCCTCGCCGGCCAGATCGCCGACAGCGCCGGCCTGCATGCAGCCTTCTGGGTGCCCATGGTGGCTTATGCTGTCATTGCGCTCTTTGCGCTCAGTGCGGGACGTGTTCGCATCCCGCAAGGCTGCGCAATCCCGCAAAATCCCGCTTCCTGACAGCAACAACTCGAGATAGCCGATGACCTCCACTCCTCTCGTCGCCGACTCCGCGGCCGCCACTGCCCGTCAATACCAGCAGCGCCTGCAGCACTGGCTGGTGCAGAGCGCCTTCCCGCTTTGGGCCCGGCAGGGAGTGGATCGCGGCAATGGCGGCTTCAACGAGCGCATTGCGCAGGATGGCACGCCGCTCAACGAGCCGCGCCGGGCGCGCGTACAACCGCGGCAGGTCTATTCGTTCGCGCAGGCGCCGGGGCTCGGCTGGCACGGCAATGCGCGCGAGATCATCGAGCGCGGTACCGCCTTCATCCTCAAGCATTACCTCCGCGACGACGGTCTGTATCGCACGCTGGTCGCACCGGATGGCAGGGCGCTCGACAACTCCGTGCTGCTGTATGACCAGGCCTTCATGCTGTTGGGGTTCGCCTCGGCGCGGCGGCTGCTGGGGCCGGACCCGGCTATCGAAGAGGCGGCTACCGACCTGTTCGACACGCTCTACAGCGACCTCAAGCGAGTAGGGCCGGGCTTTTGCTCGGGCCTGCCGGAGCGCTTTCCGCTGCTGTCCAATCCGCACATGCACCTGTTCGAGGCCGCGCTGGCCTGGTGCGATCTGAGTTCCGAACCCGGCTGGCGCACGCTGGCAAACGAAATCGGGGAACTGGCGCTGAGCCGCTTCATCGATCCCGTCAGTGGCGCCCTGCGCGAGACCTTCGACGAAGGCTGGTCGCCGGCAGCGGGTATCGACGGGCGCCGCGTCGAGCCCGGGCATCAGTTCGAATGGGCCTGGCTGCTGCTGCGCTGGCGACCGGAAAACGACAGCAGCGCGCGCCGCGCTGCGCTGCGCCTGATCGAAATCGGCGAGCAGTCGGGCGTGCGCCGCGGTATGGCTATCGATGCGCTGCTCGATGACCTGACACCCCTCGAGAGCTCGGCGAGGCTCTGGCCGCAGACCGAGCGACTCAAGGCGTCGGCCCTGGCCGCGTCACTGACCGGTGAATCGCGGTACTGGAATTCAGCGGCCGCCGCCGCCAAGGGGCTGCTGCGCTACTTCGAGACGTCCACTGCGGGGCTGTGGCATGACCGCCTCAGCGCCGAAGGCAGCTTTCACGTCGGGCCGGCACCGGCCAGCAGTTTCTATCACATCGTCGCCGCAGTCGTGACCCTGACGGAGGCGCTGGAGGCATGAGCGAATGACGGCGGACTCGCGCTACCTGCGGCTCACCGTCATCGCGAGTCTGGCCGGACTGCTGTTCGGGTTCGACACCGCGGTAATTTCCGGCGTAACGCAGGCTCTGCGCCAGATCTTCCAGCTTTCGCCTGCAGCGCTCGGCATCGCGGTATCGAGCGCGCTCTGGGGAACGCTGTGCGGCGCTTTGATCGCCGGCAAGCTGGGCGACCGTTTTGGCAGCCGCGACATGCTCAAGGTCGTCGGCCTGTTCTATCTCGTCAGCGCCATCGGTTGCTCGCTGGCCTGGAGCCTCGACTCGTTCATCAGCTTCCGCTTCATCGGCGGTCTCGCGGTGGGAGGCTCGTCGGTGTTGGCGCCGGTCTATATCACCGAGCTGGTACCCGCGCAGCGCCGCGGCGCACTCGTCGGACTGTTTCAGTTCAACATCGTGCTGGGCATACTGATTGCGTACTTCAGCAATTTTTTGCTCGGCAGCCTTGTCGGTGGCCCTGACGCCTGGCGCTGGAAGCTGCTGTCCGGCGCGGTACCCGCCGGCGTATTCCTGGGGTTGCTGTTTGCGATACCGCAGAGTCCGCGGTGGCTCGTGGTCAAGAGACGTCTACAGGAAGCCACGGCGGTCCTCGAGCGCCTTCAGGTCGCCGATGCGGCTGCGCAGATCCGTCTCTACCGGCAGGCCGGGCATGCTGAGGACGCGCCGTCTCAAACCACATCGCTGTCGTGGCGGCTGCACCGGCGCCCGATACTACTGGCGATTGCGCTGGCGCTGTTCAACCAGCTGGCCGGCATCAACGCCATTCTCTACTACCTCAACGATATCTTCCGCGCCGCCGGATTCAGTTCGACGTCGTCGGATCTGCAGGCAATAGCGGTCGGCGGCGCAAATTTTGTGGCGACGATTGCGGCGTTGTCGCTGATCGACCGCATCGGACGCAAGACCCTGTTGCTGATCGGGTCGGTCGGCACCGCGCTGACACTGGCCGGGGTTGCAGTGATCATGGCTACCGGAATCGGCCGCGCGTGGCTGCTGTGGCTGCTAATGGCCTTCATCGCCAGCTTCGCGTTCTCGCAGGGCGCCGTCATCTGGGTCTATCTGAGTGAGATCTTCCCATCGGAGGTGCGCTCGCGCGGCCAGGCACTGGGCAGCGGCACACACTGGCTCGCCAATGCGGTTATCTCCCGCTACTTCCCGTTGGTCGCGGCGGTGACCACTGCGTTGCCATTCGAATTCTTCGCCGGTTGCATGGTGCTGCAGTTCTTCGTGGTGTGGCTGGCGTTTCCAGAAACCAAGCGCGCCACTCTCGAATCCCTCAGTGCGGCGCTCGAGGCCGATGCGCCGCACGCCGTGCCGGCGCGATCTCTGTGAGCGGCAGTTCCCTCGGGATCAGCCAGGCTCTGGCGCTGCTTGCCGTCAGCGCCCTGCTCGCCGCACCAGCCGCGCGGGCCGACACTGTGACCAGTGCGCCGGGAACTTCCGGGCCCTACAACCTGACCGTGCTGCAGGGTGGCGTCGGTACGACGCGTACGCTGCCGGCCGATACCGCGATATTGCATGCTGGCGCACCCTGGTCGATCACGAGCTGGCTGCGCATCGAGGCACCACAGCAGGGCCCCGTGGTGCTCGCGTCCTTTGGCAACGACGCCGCCCTGAGTCTGCTGCTCGACGACAATCATCTGAGCCTGCGCGGGAGTGGCGCGGTCATTCAGGGCGACGTGCCCGTGGCCGCCAACCAGTGGCACGCCATCGCCGCGACCTTCGACGGTCGTGAGGTACGGCTGTACATCGACGGTATCGAACAGGCTCATGGCGCACTGAGCACGCTGCCGCTGGCAGCCGTCATGCACCTGGCTCCGGTAGATGGCTGGCCTGCCCAGGTGCAGCACTTCGGTGGCTCGCTGGCGCAGTTCCAGCTGCACGACCAGGCGCTGGCCGCAACCGAGCTGCGATCGCTGGCGGCAACACCGCCGGCATTCGATCGGGTGACCTTCACGTCGGTTGGCGTGGGCTGGCCGCTGCAGGTGCACGCCTGGATCGGGCTGACTGTACCCCAGGATCCGTGGACGCTGCCGCACGCACACGCGCCGCCCAGCGCGCCCGAGGCCATACCCCCTGCGCGAGCGGCCGCCCTGCAGCCGCTTGCAGACGGCATCTGGACGCTGGCTAGCTGGCGCCTCGAACCCGCGCCGCAGGTTGCGGCCAACGCCGCGGTGCTGTCTCGCCCCGGCTTCGACGATGCCCGTTGGTACGCCGCCACGGTGCCCGGTACCGTGCTGACGACGCTGATCGATCGTGGCGTCTATCCCGACCCTGACTACGGTCTCAACAACCTGGCGATTCCGGAATCGCTGGCACGGCAGGACTACTGGTATCGCACCGAGTTCGTGATGCCTGCGGCGCTCGCCGGCCAGCGCCTGACTCTGGATTTCGAAGGCATCAACTATGCGGCCGAGGTCTGGCTCAACGGCCGCCGGCTCGGCGAGATCCGCGGCGCCTTCATCCGCGGTGTATTCGACCTCACGCACATACTCGTGGCCGGGCGCGTCAATGCGCTCGCAGTGCGCATCTCACCGCCGCCGCATCCCGGCATTCCGTCGGAGGAGTCGATCGCCTATGGCCCGGGCGAGAACGGCGGCGCGATGGCGCTCGACGGCCCGACGTTCATCGACACCGAGGGTTGGGATTGGATACCTGGCATCCGCGACCGCGACAGCGGTCTCTGGCAGGAGGTGCGTCTAGAGGCCACGGGCCCGGTGCGCATCCTCGATCCCGATGTCATCACGCACCTGCCGCTGCCGCGCACCGACGAGGCGCAGTTGCAGATTCTGGTGCCGCTGGACAATGCCGGGGCAGCACGCGCGGTTGCGCTCGAGGCGAGCTTCGAAGGCGTATCGATCGTCAAGCGCGTACGGCTGCCGCCCGGTCGGTCGGAGCTGAAACTCGAGCCGTCCGAGTTTCCGCAGCTCAGAGTGCATCAGCCGCGCCTCTGGTGGCCCAACGGCTACGGTGATCCCGCGCTGTACACGCTCAAGCTAACCCTGCGCGAGGGCAATCGAGTCTCCGCCACGCGCCAGCTGCGATTCGGAATCCGCGAGCTCACCTACGAGCTATCGCTGTTCGATGGCGCCGGCCGGCTGCGGCGAGTCGAGATCGATCCGACTGCTGCGCGGGATCGCGGCGAACGGCTGGTCGATGTGCGACATTCCGCCATCAAGCAGGTCGCCAACGGCTGGGCCGAGTCGCTTACGCCGGCTGGCGAGCACTCCGCCGCCGTCCACGACGTGCCGACGCAGTCGCTTGCGCCGTTCCTCGTGATCCGTTGCAACGGCGTGCCGATCGCGGCCCGCGGCGGCAGCTGGGGCATGGACGATTCGCGCAAGCGTAGCTCGCGCGCACGGCTGGAGCCGTATTTTCGGCTGCATCGCGAAGCCCACCTGAACATCATCCGTAACTGGCTGGGCCAGAACACCGAGGAGGCGTTCTACGACCTGGCAGATGAATACGGACTACTGATACTCAACGACTTCTGGGAGTCGACCCAGGATTTTCAGCTCGAGGCGCAGGATCCCGCGCTGTTCCTCGCCAATGCCCGCGACACCATCCTGCGCTACCGCCATCACCCCTCGATCGCAGTATGGTTTGGACGCAACGAAGGCGTACCGCAACCGATCATCAATGAAGGCCTCAATGATCTGATCGCATCGCTCGACGGTACGCGCTACTACACCGGCAGCTCCAATCGCATCAACCTGCAGGACAGCGGCCCCTATAATTATCGCCCACCCATCGGTTACTTCAACGAACTGGCGCGCGGCTTCGCGGTCGAGGTTGGAACGCCATCGCTGGCGACGCTGGAGTCCATCGAGGCTTCGATTCCAGCGCCAGACCGCTGGCCGCTCAGTGACAGCATTGCCTACCATGACTGGCACTTCGGCGGAAACGGCGATGTCGCCACGTTCATGACGGCGCTCGCCAACCAGTTCGGTGCCGCCGACAGCCTCGAGGACTTCGAACGCAAGGCGCAGATGATGAACTACGTCGACTATCGCGCCGTGTTCGAGGGATTTCTGGCCCACCTCTGGACGCAGAACAGCGCCCGACTGCTGTGGATGACCCACCCGGCATGGCCGAGCAATCACTGGCAGATCTACAGCGCCGACTACGATACGCATGCGGCCTACTACGGCGTAAAAAAGGCCAACGAGCCACTGCACGTGCAGATGAACGAAGGCGACCACGCCCTGGCGGTCGCCAATACCACGCGCGAGGACCACGCCAATCTGACGCTGACCAGCAGAATCATCACGCTCGACGGACAGACGCTCGCTACCCGCCAGGATCACCTGGATGCGCCCGCCAATCAGGTGACGACGTTGCCGCCACTCGCAATCGCGCGCTATCTGTCGCGTGACCGGGTGGATCTGGTGGCGCTGACTCTGAGCGACTCTGCCGGCCAACGGCTGTCCGAGAATTTCTACTGGCCGAGCCGCGACGAGGATGGCATGCGCGCGCTCAATTCGCTGAAGCCACAGACGGTGCGCATCAGCGGGCAGTTGTCATCCGCAGAGAATGAGCGCGTCATCCGGCTGATCGTCGAGGACACCGGTACCGCGCCCGCGCTCAACGTCAAGCTGACGCTGGTGGATCAGGCGGGCCGGCGCATCCTGCCGGCGTTCTACAGCGACAACTACATTTCACTGTTGCCGGGCGAGCCGCGGGAGATTCAGATTCATTATGCTGCAGCACCTGCGGGACCCGTGCGTCTGCGTCTGCGCGGCTGGAACGTGCAGACGAGTGAAACCTCATTTCAGTGAGATCGGCGATCATGACCACTGATCGCGCGCCGCACCGCGCTGGCAACCGACCACGCGGGCCGAACTTTGCACCAAACTTGGGCACCCAGTTGTGGGCCCCGAGAATGAACTGTCAACCAATCGGTTGCAGCCTGCAACCAACTCGTTGACAGTTCGCGCCCTTCTCCGCACGTAATGGCCGATATACTTGACTCAGTCAAGTATCGACGGCATGCTGCGCTCGAACCCTATGCGCGCCGCCGACATCAGCGAGATCCGGGCCTTCAACCGCTTCTACACCCGGCAACTGGGCCTGCTGGATCGGGGATTGCTCGGCAGCGAATTCACGCTGACCGAATGCCGCGTGCTCTATGAGCTCGCAAACCGGGAGCGATGCCGCGCCAGCGACATCGCCGCAGATCTCGGCCTCGACAGCGGATATCTGAGCCGGATGCTGAAGAAGTTCGAGCGCCGGCATTTCATCGAGCGGCGGCGATCGGTTGCGGACGGCCGCCAATCCTGGCTGCGACTCACCAAACGGGGTCTGGCGGCTTTCCGGCCGCTCAATCGCGCCGCCGTGAGCCAGCTCGCAACCATGACGCGGGAAGTGGCACCCGCCGAGCAGCGCCAACTCGTCGACGCGATGCAGACTATTCGTCGCGTACTGAAGCCCGACGAGCAGGAATCAGAAGCCGTGCCCTATACGCTGCGGCCGCTCAGGACCGGCGACATCGGTTGGATCACACATCGTCAGGGTTTGCTCTACGCGCAGGAGTACGGCTGGGACCAGAGCTACGAAGCGCTGGTGGCCGAGATCCTCGCGGCGTTCGTCAAGTGCTTCGATGCGGGGTATGAAAATGCCTGGGTCGCCGAGCGCAACGGCACCGTGGTCGGGTCAGTATTCCTGGTGCGGTCCTCCGCCACGGTGGCAAAGCTGCGCTTGCTGTATGTCGAACCTGGCGCGCGCGGCCTCGGCATCGGGCGAGAACTGGTGCATGCCTGTATCGGCTTCGCGCGCTCGAAAGACTACCGAGTTCTCTCGCTATGGACCAACGATGTGCTGGTGTCCGCGCGCCGGATCTATGAAGCGGCCGGCTTCCGTCTCACGCAGCAGGAACCGCATCATTCCTTCGGCAAGGACCTGATGGGTCAGACCTGGGAGCTCGAACTTGGCGCCACGGTGCGCACAACCCCGTAGGCGCCGGGCGCGCCCGCAGCTGACGCGCGGCACCACAGCTCAGATGCCGGCCGCCACGGCTCGCAGCTGCTCGATCAGCCAGCGCAGCACCGGGTCATGACTGCGCACGCGGTGCCACTGCGCGCACTCGATCAGTCTTGGGATATTCAGCGGTGGCTCGCACAGTCGCAGCGGCAACGAGCGTGCCTCAAACTCTGCCAGACGTCGATGAACCGTGGCAATGCGCTGCGTGCCGACGACCAGCTCGCACAGATTGGTCAGACTCTGCGTCCTGATCGCGATCCGGCGCACCACGCCGAAGCGCTCGAGAAACCAGCTGTCGAACGCGGGCACGCGTCCGCCAGCGAACTCCACCACCACGTGCTCGGCGGCAATGTACTCGTCGAAGGTGAGCTGCGCGCTCACGCTGCTATTGCCGCTCCAGACCACGCAGACGTAACTCTCCTCGAACAACGACTCCGCCGGATGATCCGGATGCTGAAAGCTCGTCGGGATGATCAGCAGATCCACATCTCCGCGATCAAGCAGCGCGGACGCATCCACCGCGCTCTGGCTCAGGATGGTGAAGTGCATCTTTGGCGCGATGGTACTCAGTCGCTCCAGCGTCGGTCGCAACAGCACGCGCGTGGCAAAGTCCGATGCCAGGATGCGTATCTCGCGCTCGACCTTCGCAGGCTCGAACGCCGTCGGATCGACGATCGCGGCGTCGACCATCATGAGTACGGCCCGCACGGGTTGCAGCAGCGCCTCGGAACGGGGCGTCAACAGCAGTTGCCGTCCCTGCTGAACCACCAGCGGGTCGCGGAAGAAGTCACGTAGTCGGGCCAGGGCGTTGCTCATGGCCGGCTGGCTCAGAAACAGCCGCTCCGCTGCACGACTGACGCTGCGCTCTCTCAGGACCGCGTCGAGGGCGACCAGTAGGTTCAGATCCAGTCCCTTGAAGTTCATACCCCACCTCCGCTTTATTCACATCTATAATTCTACTCATTCATATGATCCATTTGATCAATGTTCTGTCGCGGACTAGGGTCGCAGGTCCATGTTTCGCTACTTTCCGGACAACTATCCCTGGAATCTCGCCGTCGACCTGGCCATCGAAATGGGCGCGCGAATCGGCGAGATCGAAGACATGTGCGCGCCGTTACGGGACGTCGCCCGGCGCGGCAGTGACGAGGGTACCCGCCAGTTTGCAGCCTCGTGGCTGGCCATGGCGGACAAGCTCTGCGAGCTTGCGGCGGAAGACAAGGCGCGCGGGCGACTGCTGTCGGCGGGCGACAAGCTCGGCCGCGCCGCCATTTACTACCTGACCGCCGAGCGCATTCAGAGTCGCGAGGCCGAGGGGCGGGCGGCCCTGTACGCGCGCTTCCAGTCGGTGTTCCGCGAGGGTATCCGGCTGGCGCGCGAAAACTGCGAGCGCGTCGAGATTCCATACGGCGAGCATCGCCTGGCCGGTCTCTATGTCCGGGCCCATGGCGTGCAGGACCGCGCGCCGCTGCTGGTTCAGGTCAACGGGCTCGACAGTACCAAGGAGATGAAATACCGCGTGGGCCTGCCGCATTGGCTGGCGCGCCGCGGGATTTCTTCGCTGCTGGTGGACCAGCCGGGCACCGGCGAAGCGCTGCGCACTTCAGGGCTGACCGCGGTCTACAACAGCGAGATCTGGGCCAGCAGGATCGTCGATTATCTCGAAACACGGGACGACATCGATCCCCGTCGCATCGGTCTCGAAGGCGTTTCCTTAGGCGGCTACTACTGCCCGCGCGCCGTGGCCTTCGAGCCGCGCTTTGCCTGTGGCGTCGTTTGGGGCGCCAACCACGACTGGCGCCAGGTACAGAAACAGCGACTGGCACATGAAGGCGCCATGCCCGTGCCGCACTACTGGGCGCATGTCTGCTGGGTCTGGGGCGCGCGCGACATCGATGATTTCATGCGCATCGCCGAGAACGTGCATCTCGACGGCGTGCTCGATCGCATCCGCGTGCCGTTCCTGGTCACGCACGGCGAGCAGGACAAGCAGATCCCGGTTGCCTACGCGCATCGTACCTACGAGCAGCTGGTCAACAGCCCGAAGCGCGAGCTGAAGATTTTTACGCAGCGCGAGGGCGGCTCGCAGCACAGCAGTTTTGACAACAGCGCCAATGCCGGCGCCTACATCGCCGACTGGGTAGCCGAAACGCTCGGTGGCCGCACGGCGTAGAGGCGGCGCATCGAAGCGCGATTCCACAGAGGCTCCCTCATATGAACATCATTGGTCCTGATAGCCTGGTCTTCGGTGTCGAAGACCTGGCCAGCTGCAGGCGCTGCCTGCTGGATTACGGCCTGACAGCCGCGGCATCCGGCAACGGCGAGGAAGGCGGCGTGTTCGAAGCGCTCGACGGCACCTCGATCACGCTGCGCCGACACGATGACCCGTCACTGCCCGCCAGGCTCGAAACGACAACCCTGCTGCGTGAGACCGTCTACGGCGTCGGCGACACCGCCACGCTCAAAAGCATTGCCACCGAACTCAGTCGCGATCGCAAGATTGAGCAGGCTGCCGACGGCTCGATTACCTGCGTCGACGACAGTGGCTTCGCCCTGCGCTTCCAGCAGAGCGTGCGGCGGCGCATTGCGCTGGTACCCGAAACCATCAATTCGCCCGGTGCCGCACCGGCACGCGGCGCCAATCACCTGGCGCTCGAATTCGAGGCGTTTACGCCGCGGCCGCGGACCCTGTCGCACGTGGTCTATTTCGTGCCCGATGCCGCGCGTGCCGAAGCCTTTTACGAAAGGCTTGGATTCGTCACCAGCGACCGATTCATAAACGTCGGCCCATTCATGCGCCCGCAGGGCACACTCGAGCATCACACGGTGTTCTTCATCCAGACGCCGCCGGTGATGAAGGGTGTGGAGCACTTTACCTTCCATATGGCGGGCCCGACCGAAATGCTCCAGGCCGGCAACCAGTTCGAGACCAAGGGCTACCGCACCTTTTGGGGCCCTGGCCGGCACATGCTCGGCTCCAACTGGTTCTGGTATTTCAACAGCCCGTTTGGCTGTCACCTCGAGTACGACGCCGATATGGACCTGCACGACAACTCGTGGGTACCGCGTGCCGTTCCAATGACACCCGACAACGCCCAGATCTTTCTATTCAGCTCGCGCGACAAGTGGATCCCGGGCGGGCCGCCGCCCAAGACCGTCTGACATGCCAGCAGCGCAGCGCGTCCTGATCGTCGGTGGCGGATTCTCCGGCATGGCGGCCGCCATCGCGCTGCGCCGGCACAACCACGCGGTCGACCTGGTAGAGATCGATCCGCAGTGGCGCTCCTACGGCGCCGGCATTTCGCTCAGCGGTCCCACGCTACGCGCGTTTGCGACTCTCGGCGTCATCGGCGAGATCGCACGCCAGGGTTTCTGCGGTGATGACTGCGACGTCTGCGCCGCAGACGGCCGGCTGCTGATGCGCATTCCGACCCCGCGCATCGCCGGCCCGGACGTGGCCGGCGGCGGCGGTATCATGCGACCAGTGCTGGCCAGGATCATGGCCGAAGCCACACGCGCCTCGGGTGCGCGGGTACGTCTCGGCTGCACGTTCACGCGCCTCGATGCCGGCGCCGGCGCGGCCGACGTCGCCTTCGACGATGGCAGCACTCAACGCTACGATCTGGTCATCGGTGCCGACGGGCTCAACTCCAGTGTGCGGGCCGCGATCCTGCCCGACGCCCCGCGACCGAAATATACTGGCCAGGGCGTCTGGCGGGCAGTCGTGCCAAGGCCGCCCGAGGTGGTGCGCGCGGCGATGTACATGGGCCGGCGACACAAGGCCGGCGTCAACCCGGTGAGCCGGCAGGAGATGTACCTGTTCCTGACCGAGGATCGCGCCAGCAACGAGTATGTGCCGCAGGATCAATTGCTGCCGCAACTTGCGGCATTGCTGTCGGAGTTCACGGCCCCGGTCATCGCCGCGCTTCGCGCGGGCCTCAGCAACAACTCAGGCATCGTCTATCGGCCGCTGGAAGGCTTGCTGGTGCCACGACCCTGGAACAGGGGCCACGTGCTGCTGATCGGAGACGCCGTGCATGCGACCACGCCGCATCTGGCATCGGGCGCCGGACTCGGTATCGAAGACGGCCTGGTGCTGGCCGAAGAGCTGGCGGCCGCTACCGGGCTGCCAGAAGCGCTCGAGCGCTTTCAGCACCGCCGCTGGGAGCGTTGCCGGCTCGTGGTCGAGAACTCGCTGCGCCTGGGCGACATCGAGCGCACCGGTGGTTCACAGCAGGAACATGCCGACATTATGCGAGCCTCGATGATGGCTCTGCTGCAACCGGTCTGATCTACTCCCCACCCTGCTCCTCGGGACCGCGCCACCTTAGCACCTTACGGTAGGATGCGATCTCCTGGGGGTCGTACATGTCGGCGCTTTCGATCTGGGACTGGCTCATGGTAGCCGGCTACGGCGTGCTGCTGCTGATCGTCGGCTTTTCGACCTCGCGGCGGCACGCGCGCGCCGAGGATTACTTCCTGGCTTCGCGGGCGTCGCGCTGGCCAATCATCGGCATGTCGCTGCTGGCCTCGAACATCTCGTCGACGGCGCTCATCGGCCTGGCGGGCGCGGCCTACGCAACCGGCATTTCCGTATACGACTATGAATGGTCGGCGGCCGTGATCCTGGTGATCTTCTGCGTGTTCCTGCTGCCATTCGTGCTGCGCAGCCGCGTCTACACCATGCCGGAGTTTCTCGAGCGGCGCTACGATGCCCGCGCGCGGCTGTATCTAGCGCTGCTGACGCTGTTCCTGAACGTGTTCCTGGACTCGGCCGGTTCACTCTACAGTGGTTCACTGGTGTGTCAGCTGCTGCTGCCCGGCGTGCCGTTGATCGCAATCGCAGCCACGCTGGCGGGCGCCGCAGGCATCTACACCATCTTCGGCGGACTGCGCGCCGTCATCTACACCGAAACACTGCAGGCGCTGGTGTTGATTGGCGGTGCCACGGCCATCGCGACCGAGGCGTTTCAGCGGGCCGGCGGCTGGCACAACGTCATGACGCAGGTCAATCCGGCGCTGCTGTCGCTGATCCGTCCGATCGGTGATCCGGCCGTGCCCTGGCCCGGGCTGGCATTCGGTATTCCGGTGCTGGGCTTCTATTACTGGTGCACCAACCAGTTCATCGTTCAGCGGGTGCTGTCGGCGCACGACATCGAACACGGCCGCCGCGGCGTGCTGCTGGCGGGCCTGCTCAAGCTGCCGGTGCTGTTCCTGATGGTGCTGCCGGGTACCTGCGCCATCGTGCTGTTTCCCCACCTGCCGCGCGCCGATGGGGTCTATCCGGCGCTGATCTTCCATCTGCTTCCTGCGGGCCTCATGGGCCTGGTGGTCGCAAGCTTCGTAGCAGCCACGATGGCATCGGTGGCCTCGACACTCAATTCCGCCTCGACCCTGCTGACGATGGACATGATCAAGCGCTTTCGTCCCGGATTGACCGACCAGCGACTGGTACGCATTGGCAAGTTCAGCACCAGCGGCTTCCTGGTGGTAGCAGTGCTCTGGTCGTCGCAGGTGGCGCACTTCGGCTCGCTGTGGCAGTACCTGCAGGCGGTGCTCGCGTACGCGGTGCCGCCGATCGTGGCGCTGTTCGGCGTCGGCCTGTTCTGGCGGCGTGCCAATGCCACCGGCGCTGCCACCATGCTGGTGATCGGCACGGCCTGCGGCATCGGCATGTTCCTGTCGAATGCCGTGTTTGGCTTCACCCACCTCCACTTCCTCTATGTTGCGCCGATCCTGCTGGCCACCGATGTGGCAGTGCTGCTGGTGGCGAGCCTGATGGCGCGGCAGCAGGCATCGCCACAGGTGGAGGCGTTGATGTTCACGGCCGCGGCGCTGCGGGCCGACAGCGCGCAGCTTGCGGGCGTGCCGCCGTGGCGCAACTACCGCGTGCAGGCTGCAGCGCTGCTGCTGCTGACGGCGCTGGTCGTGATTGCGTTTGCCTGAGCCACTTCGACCGCCTGCGACCGCTGCTCGAGCAGCGCCTGCAGCGGCATGGGCCGCCCGAGGTGGAAGCCCTGGGCATAGTCGACCCCCACCAGGGTCAGCGCCGTCAGGATTGCCTCGTTTTCGACCGATTCGGCGATGGTCTTGATTCCCATGACACGCGCGATGTTCTGGATCGATTCCACTACCGCGTGATCGATCGGGTCGGAGGCCATGTCCTTGACGAACTCGCCGTCGATCTTCAGATAGTCCACCGGCAGGGTCCGCAGGTACGCGAACGATGACATGCCGCTGCCGAAGTCGTCGAGCGCAATCGGGCAGCCAAGCTTGCGCAGCTCGTTCATCATCTGCGCCGCACGCTCGAGATTGGCGATAGCCGCGGTCTCGGTCAGCTCGATGCCGATGCAGCGGGCGGGCAGGCCCGAGGCATTCAGGCACTCGCGCATGAAATCCGCCAGGCCCGGATCGGTCACCGATGCACCTGACAGGTTGATCATGCACGTGGGCACGGTGCCGGCGCGCGCGTAGGCCGGCGCCAGACACTGACAGGCATGCGCAATGACCCAGCGGTCGACACGCGGCATGAGGCCGTAGCGCTCGGCGGCCGGGATGAAGGCCATGGGAGCGACCAGCGTCCCGTCGGTATCGATGAGCCGCACCAGCAGCTCGTAGCAGGCCCCGGAACCGTGGACCGTTTCGCCGATACTGCGGATCTCCTGCGCGAACAGCACGAAACGGTCCAGGTCGAGCGCCGCATTGATGCGCTCGACCCACTGCATCTCGCCGTGCCGCGCGCGCACTTCCTGATCGTCGGGCCGATAGGCCTGCACGCGATTGCGGCCGTTGTCCTTGGCGAGGTAGCAGGCCTGGTCGGCCGCACTCATGGCGTCCGCAACCGCCGGGAGACAGTCGTTGAGCGACAGCACACCGATGCTGACGTTGACCACGAAGAACTTGTCCTGCCAGGTAAAGCGCAGATCGGCGATGCGATGCCGGACCGACTCGGCCATTTCCACCGCGGCCTGCGGCGACATGTTCGCCAGCAACAGCCCGAATTCGTCGCCGCCGAGGCGAGCGAGCAGATCTTCGGTGCGCGTGAGCTGGCGGATGGACCACGAGATCTGCCGGATCAGCTCGTCACCGGCTGCGTGTCCGCAGGTATCGTTGATGACCTTGAACTGATCTAGATCCAGGTACAGCAGAGCATACTCGGTACCGTGCTGGGCCCGGAGATCGATGGCCCGTTGCAGGCGCTGCTCGAACTCGCGCCGGTTGGCAAGTCCCGTGAGCGCATCGTGAGTCGCCTGATGGTGCAGTTGCGCGGCGGCCGCACGTTCCTGCGTGATGTCGCGCAGTACCAGCACCAGGCCGGTCACCGCTCCCGATACATCGCGGATCGCCGCCACGCGCTCTTGAATCGGAATCACCGAGCCGTCTCGACGCGAGAGCAGCACGCCAGTGGTGGGTCCGGAACGTTGATCGCCATTGAGAATACGCGCGATGTCGGTCGGCGCGGAGCTGTGGGCGCTGACTTCCGGCCGCAGCTCCAGCACGTTCGACAGCAGCTGTCCCTGGGCCTCTACCTCGGGCCACAGTGTCAGGTGCTCGGCCGCATTGTTGAGGTAGCTGACGCGCTGGTCGCGGTCGGTGCAGATGACGGCGTCGGCGATCGACTCGAGCGTCACATGCGCGCGCGCCTGCTCGGCGAAGGCGCGCTCTTCGGTCTCACGCAGCGCGCGCGCCATGCGCTCACCACGCCGCATCTGGTGACGGGACAGGGCAGCGCCGATCGCCACCAGCGCCACCCCGCAGGTCGTCAACACGATCAGCAGCAGCGTCTGGACTTCCCGCGACGCGACTCCCAGCGAAGTCGAGAAGCTATCCTCGAACTGCGCCACCGCGTCGTGAACCTGTTCGGCCTGCTGGATCTGCGCCGCCACCGCCGTTACCGAACCCTCCGCGTGGCGCGCGTGCACCTGATGGCCGATGTCTGCCAGCTGCATGATCAGAGCGTCACCCTGAGTCCAGGCCGCCAGCGCGTCGGAAAACAAGGCATTGTCATGGAACAGGCGGAACAGGCGCATCATGCCGGCAACATCGGCCGGATCATTGCCGCCACCCTCGAGGCCGAGCCGTGCCAGCCGATAGTTCGGCACCGGCTTCTGCAGCTCGAGCCGCGCGGCGCGATCCGCCAGCGGCACGGCGATCTCCGCCTCGAAGCGGGCGTAGTCCGCCTCGGCACCGGAGGCACTGAATTTGCGCAGCTCGGCGATCGCCTGCCGCTCAGACTTGGACCACATGCTCTCGCCGTGGGCGTAGGCGCGCAACGACGACATCACGCTCACGCTCGCGACGCCCAACGACAGCATCAGCGCGGTGATAACCACCAGCGGCCAGGTGACGGAGACAAGTTTGCCCTCGCCGTCGCGGGATACGCGCCCGTAGAAACCCTGCGGCACCTTTGTTCTCTTTTGCAGACAACTCGGTACGCGGCCATTTGGCCGCAATCTGCAAGGTACCGCCTTGGCGCAAGCTGCGGCGAATACCGCAGCGGATCTGTGACCCAGGCCCTGCTGCGGCGCAGTTCCAAGGGGTGCCCTGCCGGGCTCAGGCGCTGCTGCGAACCCGCCGGCTCATGTCCACCAGCCGCAGGATCATGGGCGTAAAGATCAGCTGCATGGCCAGCGCCATCTTGCCGCCCGGGCAGACGATGGTATTGGAACGAGACATCATCGAATCATGCAGCATCGACAGCAGGTACTGGAAATCGATGCCCTTGGGATTGGAGAAGCGGATCACCAGCATGCTCTCGTCCGCCGTCGGCACATCCCGGGAGATGAACGGGTTGGACGTGTCGACGATCGGCACGCGCTGGAAATTGACGTGCGTGCGGGAGAACTGCGGGCAGATATAGTTTACGTAATCCGGCATGCGGCGCAGGATGGTGTCGACCACCGCCTCGGAGGTGTAGCCACGGCCCACCTTGTCCCGGTGCAGCTTCTGGATCCATTCCAGGTTGATGGTCGGCACCACGCCGACCAGCAGGTCCGCGTGGCGCGCCACGTTGACTTCGCCGGTGACCACTGCGCCGTGCAGGCCCTCGTAGAACAGCAGATCGGTATCGGCCGGCAGCTCCTCCCAGGCCGTGAAGCTGCCCGGCGCCTGGCCATAGGGAGCCGCCTCCTCGGCGTTGTGCAGGTACTTGCGCGCCCGGCCGCCACCCGTGGAGCCGTAGCTGCGGAACAGCTGCTCGAGCTCCGGGAACAGGTTGGCCTCCGGTCCGAAGTGCGACAGCGACGAGCCGGTCTCCGCGGCCTGCTCGAGCAGCTGGCGCATCTCGGTGCGATCGTAGCGGTGAAAAGCGTCTCCCTCCACCAGCGCCGGGGTGAGATGCTCCCGGCGAAATATCTGCTGGAAGGTGCGCGTGACTGTGGTGGTGCCGGCACCCGAAGACCCCGTAATCGCAATGACCGGATGTTTGGTCGACACGTTGCCCCCTGGAATCCTAGCCGCGCCCGCCGAAGACGAAGTCGCCGCTGAACAGCGACTTGGGATTGAACAGCGGCGAAGCAAATGCTTCGTCGGTACCGGCGTCGAATTCGCGATGATAGCGCTCGATGCGCTCGACTTCGTGCTTCGAGCCGAGTATGACCGGCACGCGCTGATGGATCGAGCCCGGCTGGATGTCGAGCACGCGCTCGCGCCCGGTGGAGGCCCGGCCGCCGGCCTGCTCGATGATCATGGCCATGGGGTTGGCCTCGTACAGCAGCCGCAGGCGGCCCTGGACCTTCGGATCCTTGTTATCCCGCGGGTACATGAACAGACCGCCGCGGATCAGGATGCGATGGACTTCGGCCACCAGCGACGCAATCCAGCGCATGTTGAAGTCGGCGTCGCGCACGCCGGTCTTGCCGCGCAGGCACTCGGCCACGTATCGCTGCACCGGCCGCTCCCAGAAGCGCTCGTTCGAGACGTTGACCGCAAACTCGCGCGAGTCGACCGGAACGCGCATGTTGGGATGGGTCAGGATGTAGGCGCCGATCTCGGGATCGAGCGAAAAGCCGTGCACACCGCGGCCGAGAGTCAGCACGATCATGGCTGCGGGGCCGTAGAGCGCGTAGCCCGCGCATACCTGCCTGACTCCAGGCTGCAGGAAGTCCTCGGCGCGGGCCGGCTCGCTGCCCTGGGGTGCGCGCAGGATGGAGAAGATCGAGCCGACGCTGACGTTGACGTCGATGTTGGAGGAGCCGTCGAGTGGATCGAACGCCAGCAGGTAACGGCCGCGCGGATAGCCATTGGGAATGGTGTACGGCTCGGGCAGCTCCTCGGACACCATGCCTGCGAGCTGACCGCCCCATTCGCAGCTGCGCAGCATGATGTCGTTGGCGGCAACGTCGAGCTTCTGCTGCGATTCGCCGTCTGCATTCTGAGTGCCGTTGCCGCCATGCGCGCCCAGCGGCCCGCGCGCCACCGCGGTGGCGATGTATTTGCAGCCGGTCTGGATGTCGTTGATCAGTGCGGTGAGCTGCTCGTCGCGCTCCGCGGTCTGCCGCTGCTCCTCGATGATGAATTTCGACAGCGTCGTGCGTCCGTACTGCATTGTTATTGGCTCCTCTGGCTATCGAAGAATACGCGGCTGGCGCGAATGTCCTGTTCGGTGATGATCGACAACGCTGCCACATCCACGGGATAGGTCATCGAGCACAGCCGGCCGGCCTGGCGCAGGCGCGCACGGTCGAGCGCATTGCGAATCGAGCGCGCGTTGGCAAAGTGCGGCTGCCGCTGGCGCCGCTGGATGTACTCGTCGAAGGCCGCGCTGGCGGGCGGGTCAAAGTGGTACTGCATGCGCTCGAGCATGCCCTGGGCGATAAGCGCCAGCTCGGCCGCGCTGTAATCCGGAAAATCGATGTGATGCGCAATGCGCGAGGAAAAACCCGGATTGGAGCGAAAGAAGGTATCCATGCGCTCCTTGTAGCCGGCCAGGATCACCACCAGATCGTCGCGCTGGTTCTCCATCACCTGCAGCAGTATCTCGATGGCCTCCTGGCCGTAGTCACGCTCGTTCTCCGGCCGGTACAGGTAATAGGCCTCGTCGATGAAGAGCACCCCGCCCATGGCGCGCTTGAGCACCTCCTTGGTCTTCGGCGCGGTGTGGCCGATGTACTGGCCCACCAGATCGTCCCGCGTCACCGCGATCAGGTGCCCTTTGCGCACGAACCCGAGCCGATGCAGGATCTCGGCGATCCGCTGCGCGACCGTGGTCTTGCCAGTGCCCGGATTGCCGGTGAACGACATGTGCAGGCTCGGCGCCCCGGAAACCAGTCCCAGTCCGCTGCGCGCCTTTTCCACCGCCAGGAAGGCGGCAATCTCGCGCAGCCGCGTCTTCACGGGCGCCAGGCCGACGAGCTCGCGATCGAGCTGCTCGAGCGCCTCGGTGACACGCGCCTCCCGCAGGATCTCCGCCAGGTTGATGCGCTTTTCGAGATCGGTCGCAGTCATGGCTAAGGACCGGGTGACAGGGCTCAGTAGCGCTCGCCTTCGGGCTTGTCGATGGCATACGAGCGCACCGTGTAACGCACCGCGCGGCCCTCGATCTCCTGTCGCTCGAGTGCGAAGCCAGGCTCCACTGGCGGGCGGTTGACGATGTACGACATGCGTGGCGTCTCCCAGCCGCGCGTGGCATCGAAAGCGGTAACGCGGATGTAGTGCCGTGGGAAAGTCTTGCGGCACTCATTGATCGTTTGCAGGATGCCGGCTGCGTCCTTGAGATCGAACAGCGGGTTGCCGAACATCTCCCAATAAGTGTTGCGCGGGTGCGGGTCGTCGGTGTACTCGACGCCGATCGCCCAGCCGCGCTCGAGCGCGTAGTTGATCTGCGCCGTGATCTGCTGGTCCGTCAGATCCGGCAGGAACGAGAACTGTCCCTGGGTCAGACGGGCACCGTGGTTGGTCATCATATTGCTGCTCCTCAAGCGCTGGCGGTGGCGGTGGGCACGAAGTCCGCGGTGTCGGTGGATTCGTAGTTGAAGCTGACTTCGCCCCAGGTATCGATGGCGGCGCGCAACGGCGCGCACCACCTGGCCGCCTCCTTGAGAATCTGCGGACCCTCGCGCAGGTAGTCGCGACCCTCGTTGCGCGCCAGGATCATGGCCTCGAGCGCTACGCGATTGGCGGTGGCGCCCGCCTGGATCCCCATCGGGTGGCCGATGGTGCCGCCGCCGAATTGCAGCACCACGTCCTCGCCGAGATAGTGGATCAGCTGGTGCATCTGGCCGGCATGGATGCCGCCCGAGGCCACGGGCATGACCTTGCGCAGCGAGGCCCAGTCCTGGTCGAAGAACAGGCCGTGCTCGAGACTGGCCTGCGTGCGCGATTCGCGCAGCGTGTCATAGAAGCCGCGGATCATGAGCGGATCACCCTCGAGCTTTCCGACCACGGTTCCCGCATGGATGTGATCCACGCCGGCCATGCGCATCCATTTGCAGATGACGCGGAAGTTCATGCCGTGGTTCTTCTGCCGCGAGTAGGTCGAATTACCGGCACGGTGCAGGTGCAGGATCATGTCGTTGCGGCGCGCCCACTTGGCCATCGACTGAATGGCGGTATAGCCGACCACGAGGTCGATCATGATGATCGCCGAGCCCAGCGAGCGGGCGAAGTCGGCGCGCTCGTACATGTCCTCCATGGTGCCGGCGGTGACGTTGAGGTAGTGGCCCTTGACCTCTCCGGTGGCGGCCGAGGCGCGGTTGACGGCCTCCATGCAGTACAAAAACCGATCCCGCCAGCCCATGAAGGGCTGACTGTTGATGTTCTCGTCATCCTTGACGAAATCGAGGCCGCCCTTGAGCGCCTCGTAGACCACGCGGCCGTAATTGCGGCCGGAGAGGCCGAGCTTCGGCTTGGTGGTGGCGCCCAGCAGCGGCCGCCCGAATTTGTCGAGCCGTTCCCGCTCGACCACGATGCCGGTTGCCGGGCCCTGGAAGGTCTTGAGATAGGCGACCGGCACGCGCATGTCCTCGAGCCGCAGCGCCCTGATGGCCTTGAAGCCGAAGACATTGCCGATGATGGACGCGGTCAGGTTGGCAATCGACCCTTCCTCGAACAGATCTAGGTCGTACGCAATCCAGCTGAAATACTGCTGCGGGGTCTGCGTGCCGGGGCCGGTGTTCGGCACTGCCTCCACCTTGTAGGCCTTGGCGCGATAGAGCTCGCACGCGGTCAGCCGGTCGGTCCAGACCACTGTCCAGGTAGCCGTAGACGACTCGCCGGCAACGGCCGCGGCGGCCTCTTCCGGATCCACACCCGCTTGCGGGGTGATACGGAACACCACCACGAGGTCGGTCTCGAGCGGCTGATAGTCAGGCTGCCAATAACCCATTTCGACATAACGCAGTACTCCTGCCTTGTAACGTTTGGCCACGGCGGCCTCGGGGGTGCTGATGGGGCGTACGTTCGACATTCAGGACTCCTAAAGGCAAAGCGTGCCTTCGGTCCCAAGTTACGAAAGTCAAAAGATAAGAGAAAGTCAGTTATTTTGACTTCTAGGTTAAGGTATTTATTATCAGTCGATGCTGAACGTCTCGATCCGCCAGCTGCGCGTGTTCGCCTCAGCCGCCAAACACGGCAGCTTTGCGCGCGCCGCGGAGGAGATGCATATCAGCCCGCCCGCGGTTTCGATGCAGATCAGCGATCTGGAAACCGCCATCGGGCTGCCGCTGTTCGACCGGGTCGGTCGCTCTGCCTCGCTGACGATGACCGGCGAGTACTTCCTGGTGCATGCGCGCCGCATCCTCGGCTCGCTGCGCGAGGCCGAGGACACGATCGCGCGCTTCCGCGGCCTCAAGGGAGGAACGCTCACCATTGGCATGGTCAGCACGGCCAAGTACTTCGTGCCGCGGCTGCTGGCGCAATTCCGCAACGAGCATCCGGCGGTGGAACTGCGGCTCTCGGTCGGCAATCGCGAATCGCTGGTCGAAATGCTGTCGCGGCACGAAGTCGACCTCGCCATCATGGGGCGGCCGCCACGCGAGCTGGCGACGCGTGCCGAGCCGTTTGCAGCGCATCCGTACGTGATCGTATCGTCGCCGCAGCATCCGTTCGCCGGCATGGAGCACGTTCGCGCCGCGGCTTTGGCATCGCAGCCTTTCATCGTGCGCGAACCGAGTTCCGGCACGCGTGCGTCGATGACCGCATTCTTCCGCGATCACCAGATCGAGCCGCTGGCGGTGATGGAAATGCCGAGCAACGAGACCATCAAGCAGGCAGTCATCGCCGACATGGGGCTTGCCTTCCTGTCGCTGCATACCCTGGGGCTGGAACTGCAGTTCGGCCTGCTCAAGATCCTGCCGGTCGAGGATCTGCCGCTCATGCGGCGCTGGTTCGTCATCCACCCGCAGGCAAAGACACTGTCGCCGGCCGCAGAATCGTTCCGCTACTACGTGCTCGAACAGGGCGAGCGCCTGCTCGCGGCGCAGTTCGGCACGCTGCCGCAGCAGTAGGATGCAGCAGTAAGCTAGACTCCGAGCAGACGCGTCGGGGGGGCAATGGATCTCGAGAGACTAAGGACCTGGGCGCTGGTCGCAACCGTGTACCTGCTGGCGGTGTTCGCGCCGCTCATCGTCATGGATCCGGTGACGCCGCCAATGCCGCTGTTCTGGGTATTCGTCGGCATAGGCTTCACGGTCATCACCTACGGCAACGTGCAGTCCTGGCTGCGCGGCGATCGGCGGCCGCTGATCATCCGGACCCTCATTCCGCTGGGACTGCTGGGCGTTTCGCTGGCGCTGTTCTGGACTGGCGTCTGGAACAGAATGCTGCTGGGCCTGCACGCGCATCACTGATGCATACGTTGCTGCGCGTCTCGCTGTTACTGGCCGCCTGCGGCGGCAGTGCCGGCTGCCGGTCGCTACCGCCGCAACAGCCGTCGGTGGCATCGCGCCTCGCGGCGCAGAACGCGATCTTCGAGGCCGAATACCAGTTCGACCTGAAGATGCACCCGCTGCACGCCACCGAGGTCGGCGACTATCGCTACAACGACCGGCTCGGCGATCTGTCGCTCAGAGCTGTCGAAACGATTCACAGCGCGGAAGTCGATTTTCTCTCGCGCCTCGAGCGCATCACCACCAACGGCTTCGGCGAACAGGACCGGCTGTCCCACGACGTCATGGTGCAGCTGCTGCAGCAGCATCTCGACGACTACGGCTTCAAGGAATACGAGATGCCGGTCAGCCAGATCATGGGACCGCAGCTCGACCTGGCGGACCTGCCGCTTTCCGTGCCGTTCGACTCGGTGAAGCACTACGAGGACTACATAGCCCGGCTGCACCAGGTGCCGCATGCCTTTGCGCAGACCAAGGAAGTGCTGCGCGCCGGCCAGCGCGATCACCTCATGCCGGTGCGCTTTCTGCTCGAGAAGGTCCAGGCAGAGTGCCAGGGAACCATGGCGGCCGATCCGTTCCTGCTGCCCACGCGCCGGTTTCCGGCCGCTATTGCGCCCGAGGAGCAGCAGCGCCTGACGCAGGCAATCAATGATGTCGTGAAGCACGAAGTGCTGCCCGCCTACCGGGATTTCGGCGAATTCATCGCCGCCGAGTACGCCCCGCACGGGCGCTCGGAACTGAGCGTAGCCTCGTTACAGGGAGGAGCGGCCCGCTACTTGAACGACATCCGCAGCGTCACGACGGTCGGCAACATGACGCCGGCGCAGATCCACGAACTCGGGCTGCGCGAGGTGGCAAGGATCGAAGACGAAATGCTCGCCATTGCGCGCTCACAGGGTTACGACGACCGGGTGTCGTACCGGCAGGCGCTGGACCGGGATCCGAAATACATACCCGCTTCCGCCGAGCAGATCCTCGACGACTTCCGCGGCTACATCGCACAGATGCGGCCGAAACTGCCGGAACTGTTTGGTGTCATACCGGCCTCACCGCTGACGGTCGAGGCCATCCCCTCCTTTCAGGCCGCCTCCGCCACGCACTACAACGTCGGTACACCGGATGGCTCGAGACCCGGCCGCGTGGTCGTGGCAACTTCGGACTTTGCGCACCGCTCGATGGTGAATGACGAAGCCACGGCCTATCACGAGGGCATTCCGGGACATCACATGCAGCTGTCGATCGCGCAGCAGCTCACCGACCTGCCGAAGTTCCGGCAGCACCTGTCGAATTCGGGTTACGTCGAAGGCTGGGCGCTGTACGCCGAGGCACTCGGCAAGGAACTGGGTTTCTACCAGGACCCCGGCAGCGATTATGGCCGGCTCTCGAGCGAATTGTTTCGCGCGGTGCGCCTGGTGGTCGACACCGGCATTCATTCGATGAACTGGAGCCGCGACCAGGTGGTCGAGTACATACGGCAATCGCATGCGGTCGACGAGCCGATGGTGCAATCGGAGACCGACCGCTACATCGCCTGGCCGGGCCAGGCGCTGTCGTACAAGCTCGGACAGATCAAGATCTTCGAGCTGCGCGAGCGCGCGCGGCGGGAACTGGGCGATCGATTCGACCTCCGGGCCTTCCACGACGAGATGCTCAATGGCGGCGCTCTGCCGCTGGATCTGCTGGATGCGCGCACCGAGCGCTGGATCCAGGCGCAGAAATCACACTGAATAATCGGCCAGCACGGTCTCATCGACCTGCCCGTGGATGCTGATGCGGTTGAAAATCGGCGTCAGCACACCGGCCAGAGCCAGATTCAGCAGCACGGTGTACAGGGCCGTATAGCCGGGCAGCGCGTAGCCAGCCACCGTCAGCAGGTAGGTCGGCGTCAGGTTGGCGGCGATGGCCATGGCAGTGCCCGACGAAATGCCCGCGGCCCAGCCGATCAGCAGCGCCCAGGAGTTGAACCAGCGGGTATGCGCGCCCAGCATGACGGCCGGCAGAGTCTGGATGATCCAGATGCCGCCGAGCAGCTGCAGCTGGATGGCGTACTGCATCGGCGCATACAGGATGAACAACAGCGCGCCGACTTTGACCAGCAGCGAGGCCCATTTCGCTACCTGCGCTTCCTGCCGCGCCGTGACCTGCGGATTGATGAATTCGCGATGGATGTTGCGCGTGTAAAGATTGGCGGCGCCTATGGACATGATCGCAGCCGGCACCAGCGCGCCGATGGCGATGGCTGCGAATGCAATGCCGACGAACCAGCCCGGGAAGCTGTGCAGCAACAGCGCCGGCACCGCAAAGTTGTTGCCGAATTGCCGGAATCCTGCGGCGAACTGCGGCAGCTTGTCGACGCCCGCTGCCAAGGCGAGATAACCGAACAGCGCCAGCAGTCCCAGCAGAAAGGTGAACGCCGGTATCATGATGGCGTTGCGGCGCAGGGCTTTCTCGCTGTTGGCGCTGAGCACTGCAGTCAGCGAATGCGGGTAGAGCCAAAGCGCCATGCACGATCCGAGCGCCAGCGTGGCGTAACTGCCATACGCGCCGCTGCTGTGCGCACCAGGCGCCGCGAGCAGCAGCTTTTTGGCCGGCACCGCAGCAAACACCTTGCCGAAGCCACCGAGCTGGATCGGTATGACGATGATGGCCGTGAAGACCGTCGCGTAGATGAGCATGTCCTTGACGATGGCGATCGACGCCGGTGCGCGCAGCCCGCTCGAGTAGGTGAATGCTGCCAGCACGACGAAAGCAATGATGATCGGCAGCTCCGATATCACACCCGTTCCGGACAGGCCCAGCGCACCGATGACGACCTGGATACCGATCAGCTGCAGCGCGATGTAGGGCATCGTCGCCACAATTCCCGTCAGCGATACCGCCGTGGCCAGCCAGCGATTGCCGAACCGGCCGCGCACGAAATCTCCGGCAGTCAGATAGCCGCGCTTCCGGCACACACGCCACAGGCGTGGAAAGAACACGAACAGGATCGGGTAATTGAGCATCGAATAGGGGACCGCAAAGAACGCCGCGGCTCCCACGCCGAAAGCGAGTGCAGGGACCGCGATGAAGGTATAGGCGGTATAAACATCCCCGCCCATCAGAAACCAGGTCACCACCGTTCCGAAGCGGCGTCCACCGAGGCCCCACTCGTGCAGCAGATTCAGATCGCCGCGGCGCCAGCGTGCCGCCGCGAAACCCAGCCAGGCCACGAACGTGAACAGTGCCAGGAAGATGATGAGCGCAATCCAGTCGACCTTCGGCACCGCGGCGCTCCGTCATTGTTGTTCTTGAGGCTAAGCTAGAACAAATCCGATGGCCCGTCGATGCCCGCAGGCTACCGCCAATAAAAAGCCCCGCCGATCCTATGGACCGGCGGGGCACAGGGGGTCAGGGAAGTTTCGGCGTCAGATACTCATGCAGACGGCTTTGGTCTCGAGATAATTCTTGAGAACCTCGTGGCCCATCTCGCGACCCCAGCCGGACTGCTTGTAGCCGCCGAACGGCAGCGCCGCATCAAAGATGTTGTAGCAGTTGATCCAGACCGTGCCGGCCCGCAGCTTGTTGGCAATGCGATGCGCGCGCTTGATGTTGCCGGTCCAGAGGCCGGCAGCGAGTCCGTACACCGTGTCATTGGCGCGACGGATCAGGTCTTCATCGACGTCCTTGAACGGCATCACCGTCACGACCGGTCCGAAGATCTCCTCCTGGTACACCTTCATGGTTTCCTTGGTGCCGTCGAGCACCGTCGGCTGCACGAAGAAACCCTGCTTGCCGTGGCGGTCGCCGCCCGTGACCGTGCGCGCGCCCTGCTCCTTGCCAGACTTCAGGAAACCCGTCACGCGGTCGAACTGCACCTTCGAGACCAGCGGTCCCATCTCGCTGGCCGGATCCAGACCCGGCCCGAGCTTGATCTTCTTGGCGGCGTTGCTGACGCCCTCGAGCACCTTGTCGTAGCTCTTGTCCTGCACAAACAGGCGCGAGCCGGCGCAGCAGCATTGGCCGTGGTTGAAGAAGATTGCATTGGAGGCACCCGGGATCGCCATCTCCATGTCGGCATCGTCGAGCACGATGTTCGGCGACTTGCCGCCGAGCTCGAGCGTCACCTTCTTGAGATCGTTGGCCGCGGCCTTGACGATGAGCTTGCCGACCTCGGTGGAGCCGGTAAAGGCCACCTTATCAACACCGGGATGCGCAGCCAGCGGCGCGCCGCAGGTGTCGCCGAAGCCGGTCAGGACGTTGAGCACGCCGGGCGGCAGGCCCGCATCCAGGCAGATCTGCGCCAGCAGCAGCGCCGACAGCGGCGTTTCCTCGGCGGGCTTGAGCACCACGGTGCAGCCGGCCGTCAGCACCGGGCCCAGCTTCCACGCGGCCATCAGCAGCGGGAAATTCCAGGGAATGATCTGCGCCACGACGCCGATCGGTTCCTTGCGGGTGTAGGCGTGGTACTGCGCATCGGGCGTATAGGGGACCGAGATCGAAATGGTGTTGCCCTCGATCTTGGTGGCCCAGCCGGCCATGTAATGGAACAGGTCGGCCGCCAGCGGCACGTCCGCGCCGCGGGCGACGCCGATCGGCTTGCCGTTGTTGAGCGACTCGAGCTGCGCCAGCTCCTCGAGATGCTCCAGGATGCCGTCACCGATCTTCCACAGAATCTTGCCGCGCGCCGACGGCGACATGGTCGCCCAGGGCCCTTCCTCGAAGGCCTTGCGCGCTGCCTTGACGGCCAGATCGACGTCCGCCTTACCGCAATCAGCGACATGCGCGATCACGCCTTCGGTGGCGGGATTGAAAACTTCGAAGGTCTTGCCGGATTGGGCATTCTGCCAACGGCCGTCGATCAGGGCCTGGCGCGGCTGACCGACGAAGTGCTTGACCGGTGTGCTCAGCGACACCATATCGACAGCAGTGTTCATGGATTACTCTCCTTTTGATGCACCCCAACCTGAAGATCCGGCGGAGCTCTAGGGTCCGTACGGCCGCCGGCCTTTCCAGGCCGGGGCGGCGATTATAGGCGCCCCCCAAGTGCCCCGGCGAAGATGACGGGCAAATGAAACAGTCTGTGTCACCATGACAAGCCGGCGCTGAAGGCGTAAAACTTCAACTATGGCTCCGAGGGTACTGATTCGACACGCTGATGAGGTCATGCGCACGGTCGATGCGACCGGCGTGGCTGCGGGTGGCGGTCACGGCCCCGCTGGCGGCACTGTGGCTGAGGCCCGCATCGCACGCTCATGGGTGCGCTGCGCGCGCAGCTACCACCTGGCCCCCGACCGCGACCGCGCGCCCACGGTGCTCGAGGCCGCGGCGCTGCGCGAGCGCGTGCAACGGCACGAGGAACTGATCGGTGTGGCCGCCGCCGAGATGGAGCTGCTCTACGATCAGATCGCGGGGGCAGGTTATGCGCTGCTGCTGACGGATGCGCGGGGCGTCATCCTTTGTCAGAAAGTCGATCCCACGCTCGAGCGCCTGTTCAATGGGGCGGGGCTGCTGCCGGGCGCCGACTGGAGCGAGCAGAGCGAGGGCACCAACGGCATTGGCACCTGCCTGGCCGAACTCCGGCCGGTCATGGTGCATCGGGACGAGCACTTCAGCTCGCACCACATTGGCCTGAGCTGCTCCGGGGCGCTGATCCGCGACCCGCTCGACGAAGTGGTGGCGGTACTCGATGCCTCCTGCGTCGGCTCGCATGACACCCGCGCAAGCCAGATGCACACCATGGCGCTGGTCAACATGTCGGCGCAGGCGATCGAGAAATGCCTGTTCCTGCAGCGCCATCGGCAGCACCGGGTACTGCGCTTCCACTGGCGACCGGAGTTCGTCAATCTGATCCACGATGGCGCACTCGCGCTCGACCGCACTGGCAACATCGTTGCGGCCGATCGCACCGCGCTGGCGCTGCTCGGCGTCAAATCACGCAGCGAACTGGTGGGCCGTCCGATCGAGCAGGTATTCGCGCTGCGGCCCTCGGAACTGGCGGCGATCGGGCGTCGCGCGCACGCCGCCGTCTGGCCCATGCGCGATCACGCCCTCGGCCATCGGTATTTCGTCAGCCTGCACGCGGACCCGCGGCCGATGATCATGGCGACGCGGGAATCTGCGCCCGCGCCGCGAGTCACGCCGGCGTCGTTGCCGCCCGACGCAAACGCCGGCGACGCAGTCAGCGTCGGCGCATCCGACCTCGCCGCACTCGACAGCGAGCGCACGCTGCTGCTGACCGCCATCGAGAGCAGCCGCTGGAACATGACGCATGCGGCCGAGCGGCTCGGCATTTCCCGCAACACGCTCTACCGCAAGATCAAGCAGTTCGGCATCCCGCTGCCGCACGCGCGCCAGTCCTAGGCACGCCACGGTCCCAGACGCGCCGCCCCGAACCTTCAGTGCATTCCGCCCGGCGAGGTGCGCCGGACGAAATCCGCCACCTTGGCGTGCATCTCCTTGAGCGCATCCTCATGCGCGTACACCATGTGACCCGAGTTGTAGAAGGCAAACTCGATGTTCTTCTGCAACGAGGCCGGGATGGGCAGGTGCTGCATCTCGTAGATGGCCTCGTAAAAGGGGGTGCCAATGTCGAAGTAGCCGCCATTGAGCATCACGTGCAGGCCCGGGTTGTACTTCATCGCCAGCGCAAGATCGGGCATCACGTTGGCGAGCTGCTGTTTCTGACCCGGCTCACCGCCCGGCACGGTGTGCTTGGTATCCCACTCCTTGATGCTGTCGTCAAAAACGTGGAACTCAAGGTCTGTGACGAACTTGAGATCCTTGCGCACGTAGCTGTTGAACACGGAGACGTAGGCTGAACCGAACGCTGCCGTCATCGGATCGTAGTCGGCCTCCTTGCTGAGCGGGTCGAGGGTGGGACCGGAGAAACGCGCGTCCAGCCGGCCGGTGGTGGTGTCGGTGTCCTGCTGCAGCGTCTTCTCGAATTCCGGTCCGTTGACGCGCAGGTCCGCCTTGAGGATGTAGTCGACCGGCAGACCGGTGTACTGATGCAGCTTGGCGGCAACTGACGCGCGCTCCTCGGTAGTGAGTGTGTTGCCCTGGCCGAGAGCACGCGCGTAGTCGTTCATGGCATACGTTTCCACTTCCTGCAGCAGCGGCTGCAGCTCGACCGATTGATCCGGCAGCTTGTGGTGGTACCACGCCGCAGCTGCCATCGACGGCAATGCCAGCTGATACGGCAGGTCCATGCCGGGATTGAGTTCGGGCTGATCGATGCTGTTGTCGAAGTTCAATATCTGCGACAGCAGGATGACGCCGTTGAAGTCGACGAACTTGTCGGTCTCGAGCAGGCTGATCAGCGCCGCCGAGCGCGTCGTGCCATAGCTCTCGCCGAACAGGTATTTCGGCGAGTTCCAGCGGCCGTACCGGGTCAGGAACTGCACGATGAAGTTGGCGAATGCCTGCGCGTCGGGATCCACGCCGTAGAACGCCTTGTCCCGATCCTTGCCGGCAATGCGCGAGAAGCCTGCGCCGGGTGCGTCGATGAACACCAGATCGCTGACGTCGAGCAGGCTGTAGGCGTTGTTGACCATTGAATACGGGGCCGCCGGCGTGTGCGTGTCATCGGCAGTGACCACGCGCTTCGGACCCCAGGCACCCATGTGCAGCCAGACCGAGGCCGAGCCGGGACCGCCGTTATAGATGAAGGTGATCGGCCGCCCGGGCAGGGATTTCTCCGCCAGCTTGTCGGCATCGGCCTTGTCGCCGGAACTGCTCTTGCTAGCGGCCTTGTCTCCCTCCGGCTTGCCGTCGGACTTGAAATAAGCCACGTAGAACATGCTGGCCTCAGGGCGCGGGTTTTTGTCCTCGTCCGCTGGCGCGTTCTGCGGCACGTCATCCCAACCCTTGGGGTGCACCACAAGCGTGCCCGCGTAGGCGTTGTAGTCGATGTGCTGGCCGTCGACCGTAACGCTGCCCTTGCTTGCGAACTGTTCTGCCTTGAAATGCTTGGCTGGCTTGGCTTGCGCGGATTTGCCGGCATCGGCCGAGCTGGATTCGCTGTCGGAATCGGCACTGTCGGCCGCGCGCACGGACATCGACTGCGCCAGGATTCCGAGGGCAAGCACGGTTAAAAGGCGAAAACAGTTCCAGGGACGCATCTTGCGATTGCTCCGGGTGGCGTAAAAGCTCGGCATTCTATGCGCCGCAGACGGCGCCGTCAGGTACCCCAACGTTTAGGCAACATCGGCCCCCGAGCGCGCTCAGAGCCGCTCACGCCGCCGTGCCAGCGACGGCACGTCCTGCGATTTGAGCAGCGCCTGCCGCTGGCGGATACGCGCGGCGGCCATGAGCAAGCGGCCGGCCCAGCGATAAACATTGTTTTCCTTGACCGTGCGCCGCATCAGCTGCATGCGCAGCGCGCGCTGCTCGCGCGGCATGTCGAGCGCCTGGCGGATCGCGGCGGCGGTTTCGGCCACGTCGAACGGATTGACCAGCAGCGCTTCGAGCAGCTCGCGTGAGGCGCCGGCGAAGGTGCTCAGGATCAGTACGCCGTCCTCGTCGTCGCGCGCCGAGACGAATTCCTTGGCCACCAGGTTCATGCCGTCGTGCAGGCTGTTGACGATGCAGAAGTCGGCGGCGCGATACAGCTCGAATACCTGCTGCGGATTCTGGTGCTTGCTGACCAGCACGATGGGTTTCCAGTCGGCGGTGGCGAAGCGCGCATTGATGCGCGTCACTTCCTCGAGGGTCGATTTCTGCAGCGCCTGGTACGCGGGCAGCTTGCTGCGCGAGGGCACCGCGATCTGCAGCAACGACACCTGGCCGCGCAGCCTCGAGTTCTGCTCGAGCAGCAGTTCCAGCGCCAGGAAGCGCTCGAGCAGCCCCTTGGTAAAATCCCAGCGCTCGACCCCCAGGCCCAGAGCCACGTTCTCGGCGATGCCGAAGCGCTGCCGCACTGTGCGCTGCGACAGGCGCACGTCCGGCATCTGCGGCAACCAGCGCGGCGGCCACTCGATCGAGATCGGATCGGCGATGACGTGACAGACGTGCCCCTGCAGCGCCACGGTCATGTGCTCGTGATCAATCTGGCACTCGACGAAGCGGTCGACGGTGGCGAGAAAATTGCGGCAGTGGTGCAGCGTGTGAAACCCGAGGATGTCGGCCATGAGCAGGTTCGACAGCATCTCGTGCTTCCACGGACAGACCCCGAAGGTCTCGTCATTGGGCCAGGGGATGTGCCAGAACAGCGCGATGGTCGCTTCGGGCCGGCGCGCGCGAACCATGCCGGGCAGCAGGACGAAGTGATAATCCTGGATCAGCACCAGTGGCTGCGCGCTCGAAGCTTCGCGGGCCACCACGTCGGCAAACTTACGATTGACGACCTGGTAGGCCGCCCAATCCTCGCCGCGGAACGCCGGCCGCACGTAGGCCAGGTGGCACAGCGGCCAGAGACCCTCGTTGGCCAGTCCGTAGTAGTAGCCCTGCTCTTCCGCCTCCGACAGCCACACGCGCCGCAGCGTATAGGCCGGATCCTCGGGTGGCACGCGGACGCGATCGTGGCCATCGACGACCTCGCGATCGGCACTGCCGCTGCCGTGCGCCACCCAAGTGCCCGAGCAGGCGCGCATAACCGGCTCCAGTGCCGTCACCATGCCGCTGGCCGGCACCTGCACCTCGATGCCGTGTTCCACAAATTCGTGCGAGTACGGTTCGCGGTTGGAGACGACCACGATCTGCGGGGAGTGCAGCTGCTCCCGCACCACCTGCTGCAGCGCCTGCGGAGTCCAGTTCTCGCGGTAGTCCATCTCGATGCGCTGGTTCTCCTCCATCTCGCGCAGCACATCGCGCACTTCCGAGAGGATCGGCAGCGACAGGCGGCCGGACTGGGCGTTGCCGAAAAATCGCCGGCCGCTGATATCGCGCAACAGCACGTTGGCCCACCGCCGCAGCAGAAACCAGCCGGCCAGGGCGAGGAACACCGCCAGCAGCAGCACCGAGATGGCCGCAAAAGCGATCAGGTAGTCGCGCGCCGTGTTCTGACGCCGATCGACGAAGCTGAGGTCGTGCACGATGGCCACCCGGAACGGGGTCATGCCGGGCGGGCTCTGATCGAACACCGACACCTGCGCCGAGCCGGTGGGGGTTTCGAGCACGCCGCTGCGGCCGTCGGGCACCGCCTCGACCTTCTGGCAATCCACGGCGGCGGGCATACGCTCGGACTTGATCAGCGGCGTGCCGTCCGGGCGGCAGATCAGCAGGCCCAGCAAGCGCTGATCGGCGGTCATTCGGGCCACGTAGCGGCGCAGGCCGGCCTGGTCGTTCTTCGCCAGGTACACCGGCAGCACTTCCTGCATCGAACTCATCAGCAGCTGCGCCCGCAGCTCGACGTCGGACCGAAACCACTGCGCCAGCAGCCGATCGATGTACGGCAGACCGAAATAGGCCACCGTGCCCGCGGCCAGCAGCAACGGCAATATGGTGCGGACGATGATGGATCGGAACATGGTGGGACCGAAGCTAGGCGCGCGGGCGACCGACCGTCAATCAGCCGATGCTGTAATCTATGCCGATGAATTCATGGCTGATCGGCATCATCGCCGTCGCGGCGGTACTGGTCGCGATCTTGGTGATCCGTCGCAATAAGCGCCCGCCCGATCGCATCTCGCCGGATTCCACCACGCAGGTCGCCGCGCTCCGGGTCCTCGAAGCCAATGCGGTGGCCTCGATAACGCCCGCGGTCACCGGCACTGGCGCCGCGGAAGCCCCCAGCGGCGCGCCAGGCGCAACTGCCGACGTTCAGGCCGAGGGACTCAACGTCCGCGCTGAGACCCTGCGGGCACTGCGGGAGATTGCGCTGGACTCCTCGTTGCCTGCCACGACCACACCGCCGGCCGATGAGCTCTGCGCTGGCGTCGCGGCGTCCCTGGTCAACATCGTCGACAAGCCCAACTACGCCCCGCGCCGGCCGATGCAGCTGCCGCGGCTGATGCAGGCCATCAACGACGAGAGTGCTTCGCGCACGGCACTGTCGCAGATCATCGCCGGCGACCCCGCGCTGGCGGGCAACCTGCTGCGCCTGGCCAATAGCCCGTTCTACCGCCATACCCCCGAGCCCATCGAGAGTCTGGATCGCGCCATCTCCATGCTGGGCACCGAGGGGCTGCGCTCGATGATTGCCGCAGCGCTCATGCAGCCCGTATTCCGGATCAGCGGCGGCAGCTTTGCGCACTTTGGCGAGATGACCTGGGAGCACTCGCTGTTTGCCGCCAATGCGGCCGAGAATTATGCCGGCCTGGTCGAGTCAGTCGACCCGTTTGCGGCGCAGCTGCTGGCACTGATCCTGGGACTGGCAACCATCGTGGTATTCAGCGTGGCGCAGGACGCCTTCCTGACACGCCAGCGCAAGCCCGATGCGGCCACGATTGCGGCACTCATCGATCTGCACGCCATCGGCGTGGCGCGCCAGGTGGCGGCAAGCTGGGAGCTATCCGAGCGCATCGACATGGCCCTGGGCGAGCAGGTTGGGGTTCAGGCCGTGAAGGGCAGCGTCGCCGGCAGCCCACTGGGTCGCGCGCTGCAATTCGGCGAATTCCTCGGCGCTCTGGCGGTGCTGCGCATGCGCGGCGCGCTCGACGATCAGGCGGCCGCGGCGGTGCTGAAGTTCATTCCCGGGGCGCCGGCCATGACCGAGCGCATCTGGGGCCGCCTCGGCTTCATGTCTGACTGACATCGGCGGCCCACGCCACCGTTGGCGCCGGCGTGTCGGCCAGCGCGTCGCGGACCGCCGCCGTCAGCGTCAGAGAATGCCGCCGCTCCGCCTGGTCGAACACATGCACGTTGACCATGAGCTCGTCGGGCCGCGTCTGCTTGAGAAAGTCGCCCAGCGAGGCCTGCACGGTGCGCTGCGAACCGATGAACGAATAACGCATCGACTCGCCGATCACGAGCTTTTCCTCGGGTGACCAGAACCGGTCCATGTCATCGATCGGCGGCGGCAGCTTGCCTGGCCGACCCCGGCGCAGCTGCGTAAATGCCTGCTGGTGCGAGCTGAACAGGCGCTGGGCCGCACGATCGCTGTCCGCCACCACCACGTTGACGCAGATCATGGCGTACGGCACAGCCAGGTGCGCCGACGGCGTAAACCGGCCGCGGTACTCGGACAGCGCGTGCATCATCAGGTCGGGTGCAAAGTGCGCCGCAAACGCAAACGGCAGCCCGGCCATGGCGGCAAATTGCGCGCTGTAGAGGCTCGAGCCCAGCAGCCATATCGGCACTTTGAGGCCCGCTCCCGGCACCGCGCGCGTGCGCTGCTCCGGGGCACCTTCGAAATAGGCCTGCAGTTCCAGTACGTCCTGCGGAAACTGTTCGACGTCACCCGCCAGGGTGCGGCGCAGCGCGCGCGCCGTCAGCGGATCGGTGCCCGGCGCGCGCCCTACCCCTAAGTCGATGCGCTCGCCATAGAGGGACACCAGCGTGCCGAACTGCTCGGCGATGACCAGCGGCGCGTGATTGGGCAGCATGACCCCGCCCGAGCCCACGCGGATGGTGCGCGTGCCCGCGGCCACGTGGCCGATCACGACCGCGGTGGCCGCGCTGGCGATGCCCGGCATGTTGTGATGCTCGGCCAGCCAGAAACGGCGATAGTCGTGCGCTTCGGCGGTACGGGCCAGCTGGAGCGTGTTGCGCAGAGCGTCGGCCGCGGTCGCGCCTTCGACGATCGGCGACAGATCCAGCACCGAAAATGGGATGGCGGCCATGGTGGTCACTGAATGGTGGTCTCGGCGTCCAGTCTCAAGTCCCGCGACGAGCTGCCAACATACACGCGGCGCCGTCCTGCCGCCGTCACCCAGCGGTTGGCGCGGGTAGACCAGTACTGCAGGGCGCCACGGGGCACGTGCAGCCGTACCTGACGCGACTCGCCCGCCCGCACCGGCACGCGGTCGAACGCCACGAGCGACCGCAGCGCAAACTGCGCACCGGCAGGTGCCGGGAGCGGCGGCCCCAGGTAGAGCTGCGGAACCTCATCGCCATCCCGCCCGCCGGTATTGACCAACTCGAAGCTGGCGTCCAGGCCCCCGTCGGCCGCCGGGGTCACGGTCAGGGAGCGGTAGTCGAAGCGGGTATACGAGACGCCGAAGCCGAATGGGAACAGCGGCTCGAGCCGCTGCCGGTCATACCAGCGATAGCCGACGAACAGGCCCTCGGAGTAGGTGGTTACGCCATGGATGCCCTCCGAGCTGCGTTCCGGATGTGCCGGATCGTTCGCCGGCCCGTCCTCGACCCGCCGGGGCCAGGTGAACGGCAGCCGGCCGGCGGGATTGGCGCGCCCGAGCAGCAGGTCGGCGCTGGCGCGACCGCCCTCGTCACCGGGGTACCACATCAGCAGCACCGCGCGCACGCGGTCCAGCCAGGGCATGGCAACCGGTTCGGCGACATTGAGCACCACCACGGTGTTGGGATTTGCGGCCGCCACATCGCTGATGAGTTGATCCTGGTCTCCCGGCAGCCGCAGCACCGGCTGCCCGCGGCTCCAGGCAAACACAACGGCCTTGCGGGCACCGACCGCGGCGCGCACCGCTGCCTCGTAATCGGCGCGACGCTGCGACGGCGTCACCCAGGCCAGCCGTACCTGCACCGGCGCGCCGCGCGGTTCGCCGTAGCACTTCAGCAGGATGCGGTGCAGCCCTGCGTTCAGCTCGATTTCGCGCCGGACGTTGTCGAGACCGTCGCGCGTCGGCAGCACGTTGTCCTGCCCGGGCTGCAGCACGTCACCGTGCAGGGCCAGATAGCCGGTGGAGGCGATAGTCTGACCATCGACGGCCAGTGACCCCTGTGCCCCCAGCATCTGCAGGTAGATCCGGTAGCGGCCACTCTCCTTTAGCTGCAGCACGCCGGTCCACTGCCAGCTGGTGCCCGCCGGCAGCGCCGTCCCACGCGCAACCGTAAATTCGATGGTACGGTCGAGGCCGCGCAGCCTGCCGGTCGCGTCCTGGCGCCGCAGCCCCCGGTCCTCGTCGTGGCCGCTCGAGAACTGCTTGGCCGGGATGGCCGTACCGGTCATGTCGTCCGCCACCGCATCGATGATCTGCACCCCGGGCGCCGCCTGGCGCAGTGCGGCGCTGGGCCCGAGCTGCCGATCGATGCGTCCCAGGCCCTTCTCGCCCGAGATGCCGGCTGCAATGTCCTGTTGCGCCCCGGGTCCAATCATGGCCAGTTGCGACAGGTCGGCCGGTGTCAGCGGCAGCGCGCCGGCGTCGTTCTTGAGCAGCACGGCGGCATCGATGGCGGTCCGCCGCCCGATGGTGGCGGTGTCGGCCAGACCCTCGTCAGACTCGACACCCGCAGTGCCCGAAACGGGGCCGTTCTCGGCCCCAGTTTCCTCCTCGGCGTTGACGTGACCGAAGCGAATCAGCTCGCGCAGCACGCGCCGGTCCGCCTGATCGATGGTCGCCTCGCTGACGAGACCGCGTCGAAGTGCGGCCTGCAGGCCGATAGGCGGCGTACCGGGCAGGGTCGGTACCAGCACCGGGGCGGTCGGGGTCTCCTCGGGGGTGGTGTTGATGATGGGCGACGCGAGCTCGATATCCGGATGGTCGATGATGGCCGGTGTGCCCGCGAGATAGGAGGCAATCGTGCTGCCGCTGCCCGGCATCTCCAGGTCGAGCCCTGCGTTGATGAACCCTGTGCCGTGCATGGCGCCCCAGTCGGAGGTCACGAACCCCCGAAACCTGAGCTCGCCGCGCAGGATTGAGGTCAGCGTGTCATGGTTGTCGCAGGCGTAATGACCATTGATGACGCTGTAGGCGCACATGATGGAGGCGACACCGGCGTCCACCGCGGCTGCAAATGGCGGCAGGTAGATCTCGTGCAGCGTCTGCGAGTCCATCACCACGTTGGCCGAGCCCTCGTAGCCGATGTAGTGCTTGGCCATGGCCATGACGCCGCCGTCCTGGATGCCTTCGATCTGCGCGGCGCCGATGGCACCGCTCAGGCGCGGATCCTCGCCAAAGGTGTCATAGGCGCGATAAAAGGTGGGATCACGCTCGATATTGATGAACGGCTCGAGCACCACGTCGATGCCGGCGGCCCGCGCATCGCGCGCGATGACGCGGCCACTGGCGCGCGCATCCGCCAGGCTGAAGGTTGCCGCCAGGCCGAGGCTGCCGGTCAGCGCCGTGGCGGGATAGCGCGTGAGTACGCCTGGCGGGCCATCGGCAAACCGGATCGGCTGCACCCCGAGGCGGGAGATGCCAGGCAGGTAGCCTGCCTGTCCCTCGTAGCTCGCCAGCGGTTCGGGTGCGCCATGCAGCAGTGCAATTTTTTCAGCGAGCGTCATGCGCTCCAGCAGCGCATCGAGCCGCGCATCCTCACCACCGACCGGCACCGGCGTACGGCAGCCGGCGATCAGGCATAGCCCAGCTCCCGCGAGTACGGCCGCTACGGCCACCGAGCGTCCGAACCCGCGTATTGACATGCAACCCTCGGCGTCCCAGGGACGCCAAGCATAAGCTGTCCGCGGTAGCCGGCGATGCGACACACGAGGACGCGACACACGGGGATGCGATACTTTGGTCATGCAGGAACCACCGGATCGGCTGCGCAGCGTGCGCTCCTACGTCATGCGCGCCGGGCGCATCACCGAGGCGCAGCAGCGTGCACTGGCGACGCTCTGGCCCCGCTATGGCGTCGAGTTCAACCTCGGACCGCTGGACCTCGCGCGCCTGTTCGGACGCAGTGCGCCGTGCACCCTCGAGATCGGCTTCGGCAATGGTGAGCACCTGCTGGAGCGCGCCCTGGCTGATCCGGAGCGCGACTTTCTCGGCGTGGAAGTGCATCGCCCGGGTGTGGGTCATCTGCTGCTGGCTGCGGGCAAGGCCGGGATAACCAACCTGCGTGTCATAGCGCACGACGCGGTCGACGTGCTGCAGCACCAGATCCCGCAGGCGAGCCTCGACGAGGTGCAGCTGCTGTTCCCGGACCCCTGGCCCAAGGCGCGGCACCATAAGCGGCGGCTGGTCCAGCCGGTGTTCGCCGCGCTGGTGGCCTCTCGGCTCACGGCCGGCGGACGCTGGCACCTGGCAACCGACTGGGAACCCTATGCCGAATCGATGCTGGTGGTGCTCAACGCCTGCGACGCACTGTGCAACTGCGCCGCGGACGGCGGCTTTATCGATCAAGTGATGCTGCGCGCCGCCACGCGCTTCGAACGGCGCGGACAGCGTCTCGGCCACCAGGTACGCGAGCTGCTGTTCAGCCGCCCCGGCCGCTAGCCGCCGAAGCTGCCGCGGATCCCGTCGATCACAAATTGAACTGCCAGCGCGCCGAGCAGCACGCCGAACAGCCGGCTGATGACGTTGGTACCCGTTACCCCGAGCAGCCGCAGCGCCGGTGAGGCCAGATAAAGGATGCCGAGCGTGATGGCGAGCACGACGAATACGATGGCCAACAGTCCTACAAAGAGCATCGGATTGTTGCCGGCGCCGCCGAAGGCGAGCAGTATGGTCGCGAGCGCGCCGGGACCGGCGATGAACGGGAAGGCCAGCGGAAACACCGAGATGTCCGCCCGCTGTTCGCTCTCCTGTTGTTCTTTCGAGGACGTACGCGTACCCGGCGTGCGCGCAAATACCATCTCGAGAGCAATCAGGAACAGCAGCAGTCCGCCGAAGATGCGGAATGACTCCAGGCTGATGTTCATGATCTTGAGGAACGGGCCGCCGACCAGCGCGAACACCGTCAGGATGATGGCCGAGATTATGACGGCGCGCCGCGCCATGAGGCGGCGTTGCGACTCTTCGATCCCTTCCGTAAGTCCGACAAATAAAGGCAGAAGTGAGACCGGTTCCACAACAACGAGGAACACGACGAAGAATCGCAGCAGTTGCTGAAACATGATGCCGTGCAAAAGTGAATTAGGTCTTGAAATGCATCCTGCGGCAGGTGCAACATCAGTCGGCACGCGTGCGACGCTGCACGCAGCGTAAAGGATTCCTTCTCGCCTGAATACGGGAGCTCCACACGATGAGCGCGCAACCGGAGATAGGCAGCTGGTACAGCCTGCGCGGTGGTGAGAAATTCGAAGTCGTCGCAGTCGACGAGGACGACGGTACGATTGAAATGCAGAGCTTCGACGGCACCGTCGAAGAGATGGACATAGAGGATTGGGAGTCGCAGTTCGCCGGCGGTGAGATCGAAGTCGCCGATGCACCGGAGGACTGGAGCGGCTCGGTGGATGTCGACGGCGAAGACGACGCACCGCTGCCGAACAGCGGCTACGAGGGAGACTCGCAGATGGCGGCGGGCTACGAAGGCCTGGATCTGTTCGACGCGCCCGACGTTTTCCGCTGATCCCCTTACCTTAGGATTCTGAGCCGGCCGCGGCCGGGCTGCCCTGAGCTGCGGCACGCAGCGCCCGGAAATCGCGGCGGCGAGACAACATCCATAAGAGCAGCAGCGCCGGAATGCTCAGGGCGGCGGTGTAGAGATAGAACCGCGGATAGCCGATTGCGTCCACCACCCAGCCCGATGTCCCCATCAGCAGTTTCGGCAGCAGCGCGTACAACGACGACAGCACCGCGTATTGCGTGGCGGTAAAGGACGCGCTGGTCAGCGACGACATGAAGGCGATCAGCGCGGTGCCATGCACGCCCTGGGCAAAATTGTCGAGGCTGATGATGGTTGCGAGACCGACGACGCTCGGCGTGCCGTGCGCGGCCATGACCGAATAGCCGATGTTGGAGATGATGATCAAAGCGCTGCCGAGCACCAAGGAAGGCAGGCGTCCAATCCGCGCCACGACGAAGCCACCAATCAGAATTCCGGCGATGGTCCAGATGGTGCCGTAGACCTTGGCGACCGCCGCGATCTGCCCCAGCTTGAAACCTAGCTCGAGGTAGAACGGGTTGGCCATCACGCCCATGGTGAAGTCGGTCAGCCGATAGGTGCCGACGAAGGCGAACAGCAGCAGCCCGAGCGCCGGCCCGAAACGCGCGAAAAAATCGAGGATCGGGCAAATGACGGCGCCGAGAACCCAGGCGCCGGCGTGGCGCAGCCAGCCGGGCCAGTGCCCGCGATGCTCCAGCCAGTCGATCACACGCTGCTCGGTGAGAACCGATACCGGCGGGGCGACGCGATGCGGCTCCCGCACCAGCAGCGTGGTCACGATGCCGATCAGTGCGAGCTGCGCCATGGTCGAGTAGGCACGGGCCCACCCCGAAATTTCGGCGATCCAGAGCGCGCCGGCCTGGCCGACCAGGATCGCGATGCGGTAACCGAGCTGATAGGCCGCCGCCATGCTGCCCTGCTCCCGTACCGGAGCGGACTCGATGCGCCAGGCGTCGATGGCGATGTCCTGCGTGGCCGCGGAAAACGCCAGCCACAGCGCCAGTATCGCCACGTGCAGCACATCGGTCCTGGGGTTGCTGCCAGCTATGGTCAGCAGCGCCACGCCGATCGATACCTGCGCCAGCAGCATCCAGCTGCGCCGCTGCCCGAGCGCGCGACCGATCAACGGCAGCCGCAGCCGGTCGACGACCGGCGACCAGACGAACTTGATGGTGTAAACCAGCGACACCCACGAGAACATGCCGATGGTCGCGCGGCGGATGCCACTCTGGCTCAGCCACGCCGACAGCGTGCTGAAGATCAGCATGAACGGCAGTCCGCTCGAGAAGCCCAGCGCCAGCATCGACAGGGTCCGCGCCCGGACGTAGATGCGCAGCGATTCGAGCGTGCCAGGCGTGCCGGGACGCTGGTCGGTCAACGAAGGTAATCCATGTGCAGCGGGTACCTGCCGGCTGAGCCACCCATGCCGGTGATTCACAATGATACCCTGCGGCATTCGGCGGAGGGGTCATGCGGGACTATCAACGGCGGTTCGTCGAGCTGGCGCTGCGCCGCCAGGCATTGAAGTTTGGTGAGTTCACGCTGAAGTCGGGGCGCCTGAGCCCATACTTCTTCAATGCCGGCCTGTTCAATGACGGCGATGCCATCGCAACCCTGGGCGAGTGCTACGCCGCTGCGCTGCTGCAGTCGGGTGTGGCGTTCGACATGCTGTTCGGGCCCGCCTACAAGGGCATCCCGCTGGTGGCTGCTACCGCCATCGCGCTATCGCGCCAGCACGCACGCAACGTGCCCTGGGGCTACAACCGCAAGGAAGCCAAGGATCATGGCGAGGCCGGTGTATTGATAGGCAGCCCACTGAAGGGTCGCATCGTCATCGTCGATGATGTCATCACGGCGGGCACCGCAATCCGCGAGTCGATCGAGCTGATCCGCGACGCCGGCGCAACGCCGGTGGCCGTGAGCCTGGCGCTGGACCGGCAGGAGCGCGGCATCGGTGATAAATCGGCGGTGCAGGAAATGACGGCGCAGTTCGGCCTCAGTTGCGTTGCAATTCTCACCCTGGCCGACTTGATCGCCGCCATGGAAGCGCCCGGACGGAATCCCGAGCTGGCGCCGAGCCAGGCGCAGATCGAAGCTCTGCGTGCCTACCGTCACAAGTATGGGGTCGCGGGTGTGGCCTAGTTCGCTTGCGGGGCGCTCGGAGCCGTGCACAATTGGCACCACAATGGACCAACCGCGCCCTATCCTGGCCCTGTGCGCAGCCGCCTGGTTGACCGCCGCCTGTCTCACCGCTGGCGGTCTCGGCGTGGCATTGGCAGCCAGTGATGCCTCCAGCGGCGGCACCAAGGTCTACCGCTGGACCGACGACAAAGGGATAGTCCACTACGGCGACAGCGTGCCGCCCGAGTATTCGCAAAAGGAGCGAGCCGTACTCAACAACCAGGGTGTGGAGGTCGGGCACATCGAAGGCACCAAGAGCGCGGCCCAACAGGCGGAGGCGCAGCTCGCAGCCACCGAGGCGCAGCAGCGCGCGCAACACGACCGATTCCTGCTGGCCACATACCTGTCCACCAAGGACATCGAGCAGTTGCGCGACGAGCGCGTGGGACTGGTCGAGGCGCAGATCAAGGCCGGTATGGCCTATATCGATACCATCAACGCACGTCTCGGGGCATTGCAGGAGCGCGCCTTGCACTTCAAGCCCTACAACAGCGAACCGAATGCGCGCCGCATGCCGGATGATCTGGCCGAAGAGATCGTGCACACACTCAATGAGTCACGCACGCAGCGTCAGCAGCTCGACGCCAAGCGCCACGAAGAATCGGATCTGCAGAATCAGTTCAACAGCGACATCGAGCGCTATCGCGAGCTGACCGCAAAACGCGCGAACTGAGAAGCCTCAGCGCCCGCTGTGGCCGAAGCCGCCCGCCCCGCGCGCCGTGGCCGTAAAGTCCTGAACCACCTCGAGTGCCACCTGCACCACGGGCACGACGATGAGCTGCGCGATGCGTTCTCCGACCGCCATGTCATACGCCGCCCGACCGCGATTCCAGCACGACACCATCAGCGGGCCCTGGTAATCCGAGTCTATGAGACCCACCAGGTTGCCGAGCACCAGCCCGTGCTTGTGACCCAGCCCCGAGCGCGGCAGCACCATGGCCGCCAGCCCCGGATCCTCGAGGTGAATGGCCAGTCCCGTAGGTATCAACTCCGCCGCCCCGGGCTCGAGCCGCAGCGGCTCCAACAGCAGCGCGCGCAGATCGAGCCCGGCGCTGCCATGGGTGGCATAGGTTGGAAGGGGAAATTCGTTGCCCAGGCGTGCATCGAGGATGCGAATGCGCAGGGCGCGTCGTGCCGCGGAATCCATCAGCCTTCGCGTAGCTCCCGAACGCTCGACGCGGCATGCACGGGCCCCGTGTGCCCCTGCTCGAGGAAGCGCTCAACGATTACGTTGGTCAGTGCATAGGCGAGATCGCGCTTGCTCGAATCCGGCAGCTCGACCCGGCCGCCGCCGCGCCAGAGCACCAGCAGGGCGTTGTGATCGCAATCGAAGGCCTTGGCGTGGCCCACCTCGTTGGCCGCAATCATGTCGAGATTCTTGGCCAGCAGCTTGGCTCGCGCGTTCTGCTCGACTGAATTGGTCTCGGCGGCGAAACCAACCACGAACGGCCGCGGCGTACTGGCGCTCACGAACGCCAGAATATCCGTGGTGCGGGTCATCTCCAGACCGAGCGACTCGCTGGATTTCTTGATCTTCTGCGCAGCGCACTGCTTTGGCCGGTAGTCCGCCACGGCTGCGGTGCCCACGAAGATCGCGGTGTTCGGCAGCTCGCGTTGCACGGCCGCAAACATCTGGTCCGCACTTTCGACATCGACACGCGTAACGCCATGCGGCGTATCCAGCGATACCGGCCCGCTGACGAGCACGACCTCCGCGCCCGCCTCTTGCATGGCCTGCGCCACGGCAAAACCCATCTTTCCCGAGCTGCGATTGCTGACGAAGCGCACCGGGTCGATGCACTCGCGCGTAGGGCCGGCAGTAACCAGGACGCGCTGCCCGGACAACGGCCCGCGCGGACGCAGCAGTGGCGCGATGGCCGCGGTGATTTCGAGTGTTTCGAGCATGCGGCCGGGACCGGTCTCGCCGCAGGCCTGCGCGCCGGTTCCGGGTCCGAGCAGTCGCACGCCGCGCTGCTGCAGCAGCGCCACGTTGGCCTGTGTGGCCGCATTGCTCCACATTTGAAGATTCATCGCCGGGGCCACCGCGATCGGCGCACTGGTCGCAAGCGCCAGCGTGCACAGCAGATCATCCGCCAGGCCATGCGCGAGTCGCGCCAGGAAGTCGGCCGTGGCCGGCGCCACCAGCAGCAGATCCGCCCAACGTGCCAGCTCGATGTGGCCCATGGCAGCCTCGTGGGCCGGATCCCAGAGATCGGTGCGCACGGCGCGTCCGGACAGGGCCTGAAAGGTCGTCGGCGTGACGAACTGGCGCGCCGCGGCGGTCATGACGACCTGGACTTCCGCCCCCTGTTCCCGCAGCCGCCGTACCAGGTCAGCACTCTTGTAGGCCGCGATACCGCCGGTTACCCCGAGCAGGATGCGTTTGCCTTTCATGTGTCGATTATCGGCCTTTCCAGCGAACTGCGCAGGATATGAGGATCGCACGCGCCGGTCATGTCCATTGACAATTGGCGCACATTTTAACGTGCGGCCGCTTGACTGGACCATAGGTCAGCCGGCCGCCCCATGCGCCGGAGTGCAAATGAGTATCAAGGACTGGCCCGAACGCGAGCGGCCACGAGAGAAACTGTTGACCGGCGGCCCACAAGCGCTTTCGGACGCGGAGCTGCTGGCGGTGCTGCTCGGTGGCTCGGGCCGCCGCGGCCTCGATGCCGTGGCACTGGCGCGAGGGCTGCTCAAGGAGCACGAGTCGTTGCGGGCACTGCTGTCGGCGACGGCCGAAGCCTGCCTTGCCACACCCGGTATCGGAGCCGCTGGTTATTGTCGCTTGCAGGCCGCGCTGGAGATCGCCCGTCGCCACTACGCCGAGGCCCTGCGTGCCGGGCCAGCGCTGCACTCCCCGGCCGCCACGCGCGAGTTCCTGGTCTCGCGCTTGCGGGATATGCCGCACGAGCTGTTCTGCTGCCTGCATCTCGACAACCGGCATCGATTGATTGCATTCGAGGAGCTGTTTCGCGGCACGATCGACGGCGCCAGCGTGCATCCGCGCGAAGTGGTCAAGCAGGCGCTGGCCCGCAACTCCGCGGCCGTCATCCTCGTGCACAACCACCCTTCCGGCGTCGCAGAACCCAGCCACGCCGATGAGCTCATCACGCGGCGCCTGCGGGATGCGCTGCAGCTCGTCGACATTCGCGTGCTCGACCATTTGATAGTGGCCGACAACGGCTGCCTGTCGTTCGCCGAGCGCGGACTGATCTAGGCCGTGCGCATGAATCAGCAGAGGCGGCGGTGTCGAATTCCCGGCAACCAGAAGGTTGCCAGCCGCAACCATTCGGTTGACATCGCAGCGAAGGCAGCTGTGGTCGAACAGTCAACCAACTGGTTGCAGCCCGCAACCAACTGGTTGACAGTTGAAGCCAGTGCCGCCTCACGGTTGCGTCAACCATCTGGTTGCCGACGGCAACCGCTCGATTGCAAGCGGAGCCGGCATGGCTGATACCTCAACGAAACGGCTCGCCAATCTTTTCCGGGCGCTTTCGCATCCAACTCGGCTGGAATTGCTGCGGCGGCTATCGCGCGTACCGACGCAATGGAGCGTCTTGATCCAAGGGCTTGGGTGCAGCCGACAGGCCGTGGCGAAACACATCAAGATTCTGGAGGCTGCAGGTCTCATCAGCGCCGGTGATGAGCCGGAGTACCACATCTACCATCTCGAGGCGGCTCGGCTCGCGGCCATAGAGAACTGGCTCAGGCACTATAAGCGCCTAATCAAACCCATATCGGCGACTATCGACGGGGATTGCGACATTTTAAACCCTTGGGAGACCGGCTGATGCCGGCTGCCGGACGCTGGGCCCCTCGGTCCTGCTGGCCTTTGCCGGCATCTACATCATCTGGAGGCACCACTTTCCTGGGAATCGCCCTGGTGATCCGCACCATCCCGCCATTCTTCAGCGGCGGAATCCGGTTCCTGATCGCCGGCGCACTCATGTTTGCATGGCTGCGCACGCGCACCGCCCGGCCCTTCGAGGGGCTGAGCCTGCCCGGCGTGATTCTTTGCGGCATTCTGCTCAGCGGCATTGGCAATGGCTTCGTGATGTGGGCCCAGCAGCAGCTGCCCTCCGGTGTCGCCGCGCTGTTCGTGGGCGCACTGCCGGTGCTGATCCTGCTGTTCGACTGGCTGTTCTTCTCCCGGCGCGCACCCAGTCTCCGCGCAGCGGTGGGCGTTGCAGTGGGGCTCGCCGGGGTGGTGGTTCTAAGCCTGCATACGCACTCGCTGGCGGGCCAGGCGCGTCCGATTCATATCCTGGCGATCATGGCTGCCGAGACCGGCTGGGCGCTGGGATCGCTGCTGCAGAAGCGTTACATCGCCACCGCGCGTCTGGCCAGCTACACCTGCCTGCAGATGCTCGTGGGTGGCGTGTTTCAGGCACTCATGGGCCTGCTCGACCGGGAGTGGGTCGGCTTTGCGCTAAGCGGGGTCTCGCTCCAATCGGTGCTGGCCCTGGCGTACCTCGTCATCTTCGGGAGCATCATCGCGGTCAACTGCTACT
>JBAUYT010000206.1:0-3490 GCA_049584935.1 Steroidobacteraceae bacterium | reverse complement strand
CGGCCCCGTGGCGCCGAAGCGTCAACTATATCGTCGACCATATATGCGAACCGATCTGCCCAAGTTGGTTCGCATCTTGTCGCTCAAATCGCCCGTTACAAGGTGCGGGCGGAAGACCGCTTACGATTGAAGTGCGGTTCGGTTGAGCTGTTGTGCGAAGCCGGTGGCGACGTAGAGCACGTGCTCGCGCGGGAGGGCCGGTCCGAGGTTGCACGGATGCCGCATGAGTTGATGCAAGCGCGATTTCCGGGGCGGGTCCTCGGGCTGCGTGTCGTTGTCGGCGAGCAGATCGACGTTTATTTCAAATCTGACCAAGCAGAAACAGAATAGCAAATCGAGTAGTGTCTAGGTTTGATTGTGGCGGCGATTCTTCTGCGAACCGTTCATCGAATGATGTAGTTGTCGTTTGGTTCAGGCGGGTTGTTGGTACCGCAGACCGTTCCGCCTTCATTAAACGGAAAACAAAAATAACGGTTGAACGAAGTATTGTCATTCTGCTGAGTATAAACGATGGTCCCGCCCATATAATTCACAGTCCCAATCGATTTAAAGGGTCTCTTGTGATTTTGGAGGTACGGGTCGCCGTTTAAGATTGCAACCAGTTTCTTTGCGATTTCCGATGTCTGCGATTGGCCGAAGGCGATTGTGTTCAAAAATGTACATAGAACGCCGGCTATGCATGCGATCTGCAAGGGACGTTTGGATTTCATGGTCGCCTCCTATACGCTTACCGCCAAGCAGCAGCATATCAGGGATGCCCCGAGGCCCCAAAGGCGAGCGCCGCCCCGCCGACGTGATCGGCAACGCGGTCCATGTCATGCGAACCGCGGCGGGGGAGGTCGAGGACAGCCCATTCGTCGCTCCCAACTCATTTTTCACCAGCCGCCGCCTGCAATTTTCCGCCTTGTTGGCGCGGGATAGGATTCCGGCGGCTTATTCGCCGCGTGATACTGTAGCGACCGGCGGGTTAATGAGCTACGGAACTGAGGACGCGGACATGCTTCATCAGGTCGGTGTCTAGACTTGCCGCGTCCTGAAGGGTGCGAAGCCCAGCGACCTACCGGTCGTGCAGTCCACCAAATTCGAGTTCGTGATTAATCTCAAGACCGCCAAAGTGCTCGGCATTGCCGGCGAAGTCATCGAATAGACCTTTCGTTATGCGTCAATTGACGGTGGCGAAGCGCTGCTTTGGGTCAACGACGGTCCTGAATGCTCGCCTGTCCGGCTTCCGCTTTTCCCCCGATAGCGACCGCATTCGCAGTGTTGAGCGATGTCGCGCAGCCGAAATGCGGATTGCAAAAATGCCCTCATAAAGCCCTCTCCTTACCCATTCTGATCGTCGCGACTGCGCGCGATGTGTTTGGCGTGCTAGACCTGGGCCCGGCCCGGCCGAGGACAAGGGGTGGGACATGACCGCAGCCAAACACTATGCCGCGCGGGTCGATGTGGTTCCTGGCGCAGCGAGCGCGGCTCCGCGGGACGGAGCCATCGGGCGATCTCTTCGGCGATCTTGAGCCTGGCCATCAGTTGCTCAAGACCGATCCACGCCGGCCGCTTGATGCCAATCTTAAGGCGCTCACCGATCTGATCGAGCCGTCGGATACGATCGTCGATGTCGGCGGCGGGGCGGGGCGCATGTCACTGCCGCTGGCGCTGCGTTGCCATTCCGTCACCAACATATCGCAACGGGACTCACACTGGTCGCAGGTATCGCGATTGGAGCCACGGCCATCCAAGGGCTGCATGCCCAGGCCAAGCCGCCAACATATGTTGTTGTCGCACTTCGCAAGATAAACGACCCTGCAACTTTCAAGGCCGAGGTCGTTGATAAGGCTGCGGCGGCAATGGCTAATTCGGGTGGGAAATATGTGATACGCACCGACAAAATAACCGCTTTCGACGGCACACCGCCCCAGCGGTATGTTCTTATTCAATTTGACAGCTCGGAGAAAGCACAAGCTTGGAAAAATTCGGAGCTACAAAAAGCAGTTGATGCGGCTCGGATGAAAACAACCGACTCCCTCTCCTTCATGGTCGACGCGATACAATAGACATTGGCAGCAAACGGAGCCCGGCCAGCCTTTCGCTGACCGGGCTTTTTCTGTGCGCGAATATCGGGCAAAGTCGCTAAAGCTGCATAGGCGGAGATTCTTTCTCCGGAAAATCCTTATCCTGAGGGATTTCCTGCGGCCTTGGCACCGGCTGAATATCCGGTTTTTGCGGTGGAATATCCGGCTCTTGTCTCTTGGGCTCGGTTGCCATGACTGACTCCTTTAAGGAATAAGTGCTCGCAAGCCCCGACAGTTCCACCTTGGTGCTATTGGCCGACACAGTACAATTCTGCAATACGCACTCAAAGGTAACTATCCGTAGCGCTCACATCGGAACATCCCTACGGCTCCCCCGCGTTCCCAACCATGGACCCTACGTTGCCAACAGAGTTCCCAAGGCGAGTTCTCGCGGCCCTTTCCGCGCGGTTGCGGGCGTTTTACGATTTCCTGTGCCACCGATACAAAGCCGACGCCGATACGGTTCTACGCCGCGCCGAAGAACAACATTTGCGCGGCCCCTCACCGCCCCTCAGCCCTCGCTGACCGCTCGTGACCGTCGGCATTATTCCTTTGGTATCTTCGCAAGCTCCCACCACACCGTTCGGCCGGCGAGTTCCATGAACTCCGCTATCTCGCAGAGATCTTTCTCGTCCCCAAGAAGCAGGCAGCCGTCGCACTCCAGGTAGGGAACTATACTCGCCGCGCGAGCGCCTCCGCCGTTGGAAATTATCACGTCGTGCCCGCGCTTTTTGAGCGTGGCCGCGTACCATCCTGACACGTCCTTGTGGCTGAGAATCGCGATTCGCATTCCGCTCGCCTCGCCGGAACGATTCGGTAGTATGTCCGTTACCGTACATTGGCCCGCGGACGGGTGTCATTCAAGGGCCGAAGGAGGCGCCGATTGACATTTCGCAAATTCGGCTCGAGGCGAGTGATGGACTCGATATCGAGGCCGGCGGTGGTGGGGTGGTGGTCGCGCGCGAGCTATGGGGTCAGCCCGACAACACCCCCCATCGAGCCGGCACCCACGATAGGGCACTGGGGCGTGCTCTCGCTCTGGCATTTCCGGCTGGCGCGATCGGGCTCTTCATCTGGTGGGTGGGCGCCGAGCGGCGCGACCAATCAAGCAGAGCGACAGACCGACCCGCACCTGCGGCGGCCGACGACGTCGCCGATTCCTTTTTCGCCTAATGGATCGGGGCGACGAGGAGCTGGAGCTCGGAGGGTCGTGGCGACCACCGCTGAGGCCCGATGCTGATGTCGGCTTCGCCGGCTCGGGCTCGCCGGCGCCGCGGCTGCCGCCGCAAACAGCCCGACAATGGTCGCGCACCGAAACTGCTACAGAAATTGGGCCGCGTTAACCACGACTCTGCGTTTTTCTCGCGCGCGCGAGGGGAGTGGGCACCACGACCTCGCCAGCAGAGCGAGCCGCCGATGCC
>JBAUYT010000205.1:0-4673 GCA_049584935.1 Steroidobacteraceae bacterium | reverse complement strand
GCTGCGCGGCTTCCGCATCGAGCCCGGCGAGATCGAGGCGGCGCTGCTCCGGCATCCGTCGGTGGCACAGGCCGTCGTGCTGGCGCGCGCCGATGGTCCTGGCGGCAATCGGCTGGTCGCTTATGTGGTCGCCGCCACGGATCAGACCGTCGATCAGGCCAAGCTTCGTGCACATCTCAGCAGTACCCTTCCCGACTACATGGTGCCGTCGGCATTCGTGGTTCTCGACCGTCTGCCGCTGACGTCGAACGCGAAGTTGGACCGCAAGGCGCTCCCGGCACCCGACGTTACGCCTGCGGTCATGCGCGCCCCGCGCACCCCGCAGGAAGAAATCCTGTGCGCGCTGTTCGCCGAGGTGCTGGGCCTGCAACAGGTCGGCGCCGACGACAATTTCTTCACGCTGGGCGGTCACTCGCTGTTGGCGACGCGGCTGATCAGCCGCATCCGCGCCAGCCTGGATGTTGAACTCCCCATCCGCGCGCTGTTCGAAGCGCCGACCGTGGAGGCGCTGGCGCAGCGCCTGCACGAGGCCGAGGCGGCACGGCCTGCGCTGGTGCGCATGACGCGCCCTTCTGAGATCCCACTGTCGTTTGCGCAACGTCGATTGTGGTTCCTGCATCGCCTGGAGGGGCCGAACGCGACCTACACCATCCCCATGGCGGTGCGGCTGAGTGGGGCGCTCGATCAAGAGTCGCTTGAAGCTGCGCTGGGCGATGTGCTCGCGCGTCACGAAAGCCTACGCACCATTTTCCCCGAGACCTCGGGGACACCGCGGCAGCAGATTATCGAAGCATCGCCAGCTGCCGTGCGTTTGCAGAAAATTCGCGTCAACGAGGCGGCTCTCCAGGAAGCCATTACCAATGCGGCGCGGCAAGGCTTCAATTTGGCCAGCGAGCCGCCGCTGCGAGCGCATCTGTTTGTGCTTGGGGAGCGCGAGCATGTTTTGCTTTTGCTCCTGCACCATATTGCGGGAGACGGCTGGTCGCTGGCACCGCTGTGGCGCGATGTGGCATTGGCGTACGGGGCGAGGATCGAAGGCAAGGCGCCGTCCTTTATGCCGTTGCCGGTGCAATATGCAGACTACACCCTGTGGCAGCATCAGGTGCTGGGGTCGGAGAGCGACCCGCACAGCGCCATGGCGCGGCAGCTCTCGTTCTGGTCCGAGACCCTCAAGGACCTTCCCGATCAGATTGAGCTGCCGACCGACCGTCCGCGCCCCGCGGTGTCGAGCTATCGGGGCGGCCACGTACCGCTGCATATCGATGCGGACCTACACCGCGCCTTGCTTAATCTCTCCCGCGACACCCAGGCGAGCCTGTTCATGGTGCTGCAGGCGGGGCTTGCGGCGCTGCTCATGCGGCTTGGAGCAGGCAACGATATCCCGATCGGCAGTCCGATCGCCGGCCGCACTGACGCAGCGCTGGACGATCTGGTTGGTTTCTTCATCAACACCTTGGTGCTGCGCACCGACACGTCGGGCAATCCGAGCCTGCGCGAACTGATCGGGCGAGTGCGCGCCAACAACCTTGCGGCCTATGGGCATCAGGACCTGCCGTTCGAGCGGCTGGTGGAGGTACTCAACCCCCAACGTTCGCTATCACGGCATCCGCTGTTCCAGGTCATGCTGGCGTTGCAGAACAACGCGCCGGCGAATGTGGAACTGCCGGGACTGACGATTGCCTTTGAGGGAGTCACGACTGCCATCGCCAAGTTCGATTTGTCTTTTGCTCTGGCCGAGGAGCGTGGAGAGGATGGGACGCCGCTGGGGCTGAATGGCGCCATCGAATACGCCACGGACTTGTTCGATCGGGAAACCATCGAGGCACTGGCGCAGCGGCTCATCCGGCTGCTGACGGCCTCAGCGGCGAATCCCGAGCAACCGATTGGCGGCCTCGACATTCTCTTCGCCGCGGAGCGCCACACCATTCTGCGCGAGTGGAACGATACGGCGCGTCCCATACCATCCGCGACGTTGCCGGAACTGTTTGCCGCCCAGGTGGCCAAAAGTTCCGGCTCGGTGGCGGTAGTGTTCAAGGATATGACGCTGACCTACGCGCAACTCGATGCGTGCGCCAATCAGCTGGCGCGTCATCTGCAAAGCCTTGGCGTCGGTCCCGAGGTAGTGGTGGGTCTGTGCGTCGAGCGCTCGCTGGAGATGATTGTGGGCCTCGTCGGCATTCTCAAGGCCGGCGGCGCCTATCTGCCGCTCGATCCCGCCTATCCGCCGGAGCGGCTCGCCTTCATGCTGGAAGACGCCGCCGCGCCACTGTTGCTCACCCAATCGGCTCTGCGCGAAAGGCTGCCCGAGCACGTTGGCAAGACCATTTGGCTGGACGCCGACTGGCCCGCCATCGTCAAAAATCCCACAACGGCCCCGGCCAATCGCCTTCGGCCGGCGAACACTGCATACATTATCTACACCTCCGGATCGACCGGAGCACCGAAGGGTGTGACTGTCACGCACGCCTCGATCGTCAACTACATCGCGTGGGGAGTTCGAGCCTGTGGAATGGACAAGGGAATTGGAGCTCCAATTCTCAACGCGCTGGCATTCGACGCGACTGTCAATCCGATCTTCTTGCCGCTGTCGTCGGGGAAGCGGATTACGATTCTCCCGGAGCGAGAGCAGTTCGATCTCTTATTGGATAAGTTTTGGCCTGGTAATTTCAGCCTGCTCAAACTCACACCGGCGCATCTCGACATTCTCAATCAGTCGGCGCCCGTTGAAACGTTTTCTGAGAAACTTTCCGGCTTGACCCATTGCATCGTTGTCGGGGGTGAGAGCGTCACGGGCTCGCACGTCGCGCGCTGGCGGCCGCTGAGCCGTATCATCAATCACTATGGGCCGACCGAAACGACGTGCGCGAGCACAACCTATGAACTTCAGCAAAACGATCCTGATTTTGAAATACTGCCCATCGGTCGCCCCATCAACAACACGCGCGTTTATGTTTTGGATAGCGGTCTTGAGCCTGTTCCGGCGGGCGTTATTGGCGAGCTTTACATTGCGGGCGCGGGCTTGGCGCGCGGCTATCTTGGGCGGCGCGGGCTGACGGCCGAGCGGTTTGTGGCCGACCCGTTCGGGCCTACAGGCAGCCGCGTGTATCGGACCGGGGATCTGGCGCGCTGGCGCGCCGACGGTGTGCTGGACTTCGTGGGGCGAGCGGACCAGCAGATCAAGCTGCGCGGCTTCCGCATCGAGCCTGGCGAGATTGAAGCGGCGCTGGTCCGGCATCCGTCCGTGGCGCAGGCGGCGGTGATCGCACGCGAGGACGCGCCTGGGGGCAGGCGGCTGGTCGCTTACGTGGTTGCCGCTCCCGGCCAGACCGTCGACCCGTCTCAGCTTCGTACGCGTCTGGCGCAGAACCTTCCCGATTACATGATGCCGGCGGCATTTGTCGTTCTCGACCGCCTGCCGCTGACGCCGAACGGCAAGCTCGATCGCGGCGCGCTGCCGGCTCCCGACATCGCACCTGCGGTGGCGCGTGCGCCGCGCACCCCGCAGGAAGAAATTCTGTGCTCCCTGTTTGCCGAGGCGTTGGGCCTGCAGCGTGTCGGCATCGACGACAACTTCTTTGCTCTTGGCGGTCACTCGCTGCTGGCGACACGGCTGATCAGCCGCATCCGCACCAGCCTCGACGTCGAGGTGGCGATCCGCACGCTGTTTGAAGCGCCGACCGTGGAGGCGCTGGCGCAGCGGCTGCATGAGGCTGAGACGGCGCGTCCGGCGCTGCTGCGCATGACGCGGCCAGAGGAAATACCGTTGTCGTTTGCGCAGCGCCGGCTGTGGTTCCTGCACCGGCTCGAGGGACCGGGCGCGGCCTACAACATCCCCATGGCGGTGCGGCTTACGGGAGCGCTCGATCAAAATGCTCTTGAGGCCGCCCTCGGCGATGTGGTGGACCGGCAGGAGAGCCTGCGCACGATCTTCCCCGACACGCTCGGGGTTCCGCGGCAAGAGATATTGCAGGGTCCTGCGGCGCGGGTGCGGCTCTTGGCGGAGCGTGTCGATGAAACTGGTCTTGCTGCGGCGCTCGATGCCGCGGCTGGGCGCGGCTTTGAGCTATCGAGCGAGCCGCCGCTGCGGGCGCATCTGTTTGTGCTTGGTGAGTGCGAGCATGTGTTGCTTTTGCTGCTGCACCACATCGCGGGGGACGGCTGGTCGCTGGCGCCGCTGTGGCGCGATGTGGCGGTAGCGTACGGAGCCCGTGTTGAAGGCAAGGCCCCATCGTTTGCGCCGTTGCCGGTGCAGTATGCCGACTACACCCTGTGGCAGCACCAGGTGCTGGGGTCGGAGAGCGACCCGCACAGCGCCATGGCGCGGCAGCTCTCGTTCTGGTCCGAGACGCTCAAAGACCTTCCTGATCAGATCGAGCTGCCGACGGATCGGCCGCGCCCTGCGGTGTCGAGCTATCGGGGCGGCCATGTGCCGCTGCGCATCGATGCGGACCTGCACCGCGCCCTGATCAATCTGTCCCGCGACAGCCAGGCGAGCCTGTTCATGGTGCTGCAAGCGGGGCTTGCGGCGCTGCTCACCCGGCTTGGGGCGGGCACCGACATTGCCATTGGGGGCCCGATCGCGGGGCGCACCGACAGTGCGCTCGACGATCTGGTTGGTTTCTTCATCAACACCTTGGCGCTGCGCACCGACACGTCGGGTAATCCGAGCCTGC
>JBAUYT010000204.1:0-18211 GCA_049584935.1 Steroidobacteraceae bacterium | reverse complement strand
CCGCTGATGGCGCCGCCGATGCCTCCGGATGGCACGGCTTCGCTCGCGGTATCGCCACCGCAGTAGCCGCTGAGCACCCGACCCTATACTGCGGGCATGCAGCCAGCACCCGCACCTGCGGATATCCGCGTCCTGTTGTTCGACGTCGGCGGTGTGCTGGTCGAACTCGGAGGCGTCGACGCCATCCTCGGCTGGCTCGGCAATCGCATGACGCCGGAGCAGCTCTGGCAGCGCTGGCTGCACTCGGTAGCGGTGCGCCAGTTCGAGACCGGGCGCATCGATGCGCACCAGTTCGCTGCGGGTGTCATCCGGGAATTCGGCCTGGATGTGCAGCCGCAGGCATTTCTGGAATCATTCGTCGGCTGGCCCACTGGGTTGTACCCCGGCACGCTGGAACTGCTCGGCCGCATCCCGCGTCGGTACCGCAGGGCATTGCTCTCGAACAGCAATGCGCTCCATTGGCCGCGAGTGCTGACCGAAATGCAGCTCGGACCCGCCATCGATTATCACTTCGTCTCGCACCTGATGGGGCGTATCAAGCCCGATGCCGAAGCATTCGAGCACGTCCTGCAGACGCTCGCCTGCACGCCAGGCGAAGTGGTCTTCTTCGACGACAATGCAATCAACGTCGATGCCGCGCGCCGACTGGGACTGTATGCCCGGCAGGTTCGGGGCCTCACCGAGACGCATCAGGCGCTCATCGAGCTCGGAATCATCGAAGCTGCCGGCGCGTGAGCCGTGATACCGCCGCAATGACCAGCGCCGCGCCCGCCAGCTGCACCCAGTCGAGTGGCTCACGCAGCAGCGCCCACGCCAGCAGGATGGTGAAGATCGGTCCCAGCGAACCGAACATCGAGGCGGTCGACGCGCCGAGGCGACGAATCGCCTCGGTCACCAGCCAGATGGGCAACACCGTCGAGAACAAGGCCATCGCGATCGACAGTGCATGCACCCGCCACGGCAGTATCAGCGCCGACAGCGGTCGCAGCAGCGCGAACTGCAGCACGCACAGCAGACACGCGATCGCCGTTGCGTAGGCCGTCACGCGAGTCGAGCCCAGCCGCTGCACCGCCTGACCGCTGCGCATGATGTAGATCGCAAAGCTCAGCGCGCTGCCGAACACCAGTGCCGCGCCGAGCAGCGTGTTGCCCGCACCGCTGCGCACATCGGGCGCCACCGCCAGCGCCACACCCGCGTAGGAAACGATCAGCAGCAGCACCACGCGGTGTGTCAGCGGCTTGCCGAGAAAGATGGCCGACAGCAGCACGACCAGCGTCGGGTAGGCGAACAGCACGATGCGCTCGAGCGCCGCCGAGATGTAGTGCAGCCCGAGAAAATCGAGATAGCTGGCCAAGTAGTAGCCGAGCACGCCGAGCAGCAGCAGCTCGCGCCAGTCGGCGCCTGTCAGCGCGCGTGGCTCGCGCCGCTGCAGCGACACGCCCATGTACACCAGCACCGGGAACGCGTAGCCCATGCGCAGGCACAGCAGCGTCTCGGGAGCGGGTCCGTACCGGTACGCCGCTTTTACCAGGATGGCCTTGAAGGAGAACCCCAGGGCGCCGAGCGCGGCATAGACGAAGCCGGTGCTGCGATAGCGCGCGCCATCGGCCCGCTGCTCAGAAAGCACGAGGCCTGATCAGCCCGGCGCGCCACGCGATCATGAGCAGCACGAACAGGATCACCGACAGCGCGATGCGCACGGTCAGCGCACGCAGCAGCTTTTTCGAATCACCCTTGCCGGAGCTCAGGTGGTACAGCCCGGTGCCGAGGCTCACGACGATGGCAGCCAGCAGCAGCAGGATCACCCATCTAATAGGATCCATCGGGCTGATTATAGGACCTCGGCCGCCGCCTGCCTGTACGAGGCTGCGCGGCAACGGCACAATGCCGCCCCGTCCAGACTCGTTGCTATCGCCGGAGCATGCATTGTCGCTGACACTCGAGCTCAGACAGGGCCGCTGGTCGGCATCCTGGTTCATGACCGTGCTGACCTTGGCAGCCGTGGCCGGCTTCCTGCAGCTGGGCCGCTGGCAATGGCACCGCGCACAGGCCAAGCGCGAGCTCGCCGCCGCTTTCGCCGCCGGCAACGTCGCCACGCAGGAGCTCGGCAACCGGGCCGCCGCGGCACTACCGCGCTACAGCCGGGTGCGGGTCCACGGCAGCTACGACGCCGCGCACCAATTCCTGCTGGAAAATCTGTCGCATGACGGCTTGCCGGGCTACCAGGTGCTGACGCCGTTGCAACTCGACGACGGCCGCGTACTGCTGGTCAACCGTGGTTGGCTGCCGTTGACCCGAAGCCGGCAGGAGCTGCCGGCCATAGGCATCGATGCGGCCCGCGAGGTGTCCGCCGCCGGCAAGCTCGATGCGCTGCCGGTGGCGGGTATCGCGCTCGGGCGTCTGCCACCGTCGGCAGCGGCGCCGTGGCCCAAGCTCGCGAGCTTTCCGACCATGGCAGACCTGTCCGCGGCCCTCGGCCGCCCACTAGAGGCACAGCAGCTGCTGCTCAACCCCGATGAACCGCAGGGCTACGTGCGCGACTGGCACATCGGCGGCATCGGTCCCGAGCGCCACATAGGCTATGCGGCGCAATGGTGGTGCTTCGCCGCGCTGGCACTCGTACTGTATGTGCGGCTCAACTGGCAGCGCAGCCGCGCCCCACGTCCAGGAACGGCACAGGCATGAGCACGCCACCCGCAATCGGCGCACCGCCGCCGGTCGATCCGCGTCAACGCCTGCGCTCGCGCCTGGTCCTGCTGCTGGTGCTGGCACTGTTCGCGGGTCCCCTGATTGCATCCTTCGTGCTCTATTACGGCGTGCACTGGCGCCCGGCGGGGCAGACCAATCACGGCACGCTGATCGAGCCGGCGCGGCCGCTGCCGCTGACGGGGCAGGCAGCGCTGCTGCGCGGCAAGTGGTCGCTGGTCTATATCGGTGCCGGCAGCTGCGACCAGAACTGCCGCAACACGCTGTATTTCATCCGCCAGACCTATCTCGGACTCGCGCAGTTGATGCCGCGCGCGCAGCAGGTGTTCCTGGTGACATCGGCCTGCTGCGACGATGCCTGGCTCGAGCGCGAACACCCGCAGTTGATTACGATCAATCTCGACAGTCCCGGCAATTCCGAGGCCGACGCGCTGCTGCAGCTATTCCCCCAGGATCAGCGCGCCACGACCGTGTTCGTGGTCGATCCCAAGGGCAATTTGATGATGCGCTACGATGCGCACTCGGCGCCCCGCGGGCTGCATGACGATCTTCACAAGCTGTTGACCCTGTCCCACATCGGTTAGCGCCCGGTTATGTTTAGTTCGCACGCAGCACCGCTCCGCGTCCTGGCCCTGATCGCCTGTTCGGTCTGCCTGATCGTGGTCGTACTCGGCGCCTACGTCCGACTCAACGATGCGGGCCTCGGCTGTCCCGACTGGCCGGGGTGCTACGGTCATTTGAGTCCGCTCGGCGCCGCCGCCGATTCCGGCAGCCACGGCGTCGCCGCCGCGATCGCAGCGCAGAGCGGGCGGCCGCTGGTGCTGGGCAAGGCCTGGCGGGAGATGCTGCACCGCTACGCCGCAGGCACGCTGGTGCTGCTGATCCTGATTCTGGCCGGCTGTGCTGCCGCCTGGCACCGGCAGCGGCTGGTGCCGTTGGGCCTGGCCCTGGCGATTCCGCTGCTGGTCATCGTGCAGGCGCTGTTCGGAATGCTGACCGTCACCTGGCGTCTCAAACCCCTCATCGTGACCACGCACCTGCTGCTGGGGCTGACCACTCTGTCGTTGCTGTGGTGGCTGTTGCTCGGGGTGCTACGCAAGCCCGGCCTCCGACGCAAGCGCTTCTCCTTGCCCGAGATCGATCTGCCCGGACCGAGGCTGCGGGCCGCACGCGGTCTCGCCGCCATCGGCCTGGGCGCACTCATCCTGCAGATCGCGCTCGGCGGCTGGACCAGCAGCAACTATGCGGCGCTGGCCTGCCCCGACCTTCCCGTCTGTCAGGGCAGCTGGTGGCCGCCGGCCAATTTCCACGCCGGCTTCGACCTGGGGCGTGACCTGTCGCAGGATCAGGAACGCGGCTTTGCGCAACCGGCCCTGGTGGCCATCCAGCTCGCGCATCGCCTCGGCGCTGCCCTGCTGACGACCGTGCTGCTCGCGGCTGTTACTGCCGCGCTGCGGGCCCACGTGCGGCGCGGTGCGCTCGCGGCCACGCTGGCGGTGCTGCTGGCGCTGGCGCTGCAGCTCGCCATCGGCATCAATATGGTACTGCGCGGCTTTCCGCTCGAGCTCGCCACCGCTCACAATGCCGGCGCCGCTTTGTTATTGTTGGCGACCCTGGCCCTGAATCACGCCCTCTATCCGATCCACAGATGAGCCGCACAGACGCACGGACACTGCGCACACACGCCACCTGGCACGACTACCTCGAGCTGACCAAGCCGCGGGTGGTGGCGCTGATCGTGCTGACGGCCATCATCGGCACCTTACTGGCAACTCCGGGGCTGCCGCCGCTGGACGCGCTGGTGTTTGGCAACTTAGGGATTGCGCTCGCTGCGGCCTCGGCGGCCGCGGTCAATCACGCGCTCGACCGGGAACTCGACGCGCGCATGGGCCGCACGCGCAATCGTCCGCTGCCGACCGGGCATGTCACGGTCGCACAGGCACTGCGCTTCGCGCTGATCCTGGGCGTGGCCTCGATGAGCATCCTGGTCGCATTCGTCAATGTGCTGACCGCGGTGCTGACATTTGCCTCGCTCATCGTCTATGCCGTGGTGTACACAGTCTGGCTCAAGCACGCCACGCCGCAGAACATCGTCATCGGCGGCGCGGCCGGCGCGGCTCCGCCGGTGCTCGGCTGGACTGCGGTCACCGGGCATGTGAGCGCGCAGGCACTGCTGCTGTTCCTGATCATCTTTACCTGGACACCGCCGCACTTCTGGGCGCTCGCCATCGCGCGCCGGCACGACTACTCGCGCGCCGATGTGCCGATGCTGCCGGTCACGCACGGCGTCGAATTCACGCGTCTGCACGTGCTGCTCTATACCGTCATGCTCTGCGTGGTGACGCTGATGCCGTACGTCATCGGCATGAGCGGGCTGGTCTACCTGGTGGCCGCCACCGCACTCAATGCGCGCTTCCTCGGCCAGGCGATCCGGCTCAAGGTCACGCGCCGCGACGATCTGCCGATGCGCATGTTCCGCTTCTCGATCGCCTACCTGATGTGGCTGTTCCTGGCGTTGCTGGCGGATCACTACCTGCCGGCGATGCGCTGACAGCAGAGCGGCTCAGCTGGCGCGCAGCGCCACGGCGCCGCTGACGATCAGCGCCGTGGCCGCCAGCCGTTGCGGTGAGAGCTGCTCCTTGAGCATGACGGCGGACAGGAAGGTGGCGAACACGATCGAGGTTTCGCGCAGTGCCGCGACCAGCGCCACCGGCGCAAACGTCATGGCCCACAGCGCCAGCCCATACGAGCTCACCATGCCGGCCGCGGCCGCCACTCCCACGAGCAGACGGCCCCGCAGGTAGCCGAGGAATTCCGCGCGCCGCGTCAGCAGGGTCCAGCCGAGCGTGAGACCGCCGACTAACAGGTACATCCACAGTGTGTAGGCCACCGGCGAGTGCGAGCGCCGCACTCCGAGCCCGTCGATGAGCGTGTAGCAGGCAATCGTGGCGGCATTCGCCAGCGCCAGCCCCGTCACGGCGCGATGATGCGTACCCCCGCGGCCGTGCAGCGCCAGTGCCAGCACCCCTGAGCAGATCAGCGCAATGCCGATCCACTCACCCGGCGACAGGGTCTCGCCGATCAGCGAGGCGCTGACGCTGGCCACCAGCAGCGGCGCGGTGCCGCGCATGATGGGATAGGCGTGGCTCATGTCACCGCTGCGGTAGGCGGCCGCGAGCAGCAGGAAATAGGCGATTTCGGCGCAGCTCGAGCCCGCCAGGAACGGCCAGCTGGCGCGCCCCGGCGAGGGCAGCAGCGGCAGCAGCAAGGCGGCCATGATGGCCGCGGCGCCCGTGAGCATGACGGTGGTCAGGCGCTTGTCGCCACTGTTCTTGAGCAGGGCGTTCCACAGGGCATGCAGCAGTGCTGCGAACAGCACGATCGCGACCGCGTAACCAGGCATGAGGCTTATTATGGCGCCTCGGGGCCGCGAGCGCGGCCGATTCGAGGAGCCTTGCGAATGCTGATCGAGCGCGTCTGGGCCGACAACGAAGGCCGTAACTTCCACTATCTGATCGCCTGCGAGCAGACGCGCGAGGCGCTGGCCGTCGATCCATTGAACTGGCAGGCCTGCCTGCGCCGGGCACAGGAACTCGGCTGGACCATCCGGGCGATCTTCAATACGCACGAGCACGGCGATCACACCGGCGGCAATGAACCACTGGCGCGCAAGACCGGCGCTCCGGTCATGGCGCATGCCGCAGCCGCGGCGCGCATCGGCGGGGTCACGCAGCCGATGCACGGCGGCGACATCGTGCGTGTGGGCAGCAGCGTCCAGCTGCGCTGTCTCGATACGCCCGGGCACACGCGCGCGCACCTGTGTCTGTACGCCCCGGGCAGCGACAACGGCGACGGCAACGCCGGCGCCGCAGCGCCGGCGCTGTTCTCGGGTGACACTCTGTTCAACGCCGGTGTCGGCAATTGCATGCACGGCGGCGATCCGGAGCTGCTGTACCAGAGCTTCACCGATTGCCTGTCGAGCCTGCCGGCGACGACCCGTGTGTTTCCGGGGCACGAATACCTGCTGCGCAATCTCGGCTTCACGCTCGATCGCGAGCCTACCAATCGTGCCGCGCGCGAGCTGGCCCAGCGCGTCACCGGGGTGGCGGCGCCCAACATGCCAGTGCTGACACTCGGCGAAGAGCGGCAAGTCAACGTGTTTTTCCGGCTCGATGAGCCGGAAATCATCGCTGGCGTAAAGAAGGCGCGACCGGCGATGCTGGCCGAGACCACGCCGCGGGCAGTGTTCCTGGCGCTGCGGGATCTGCGTAACCGCTGGTGAGGTAGAATCCGCCGCCCGCATGGACGACCTCTCACCCATCCTCAATCCGCTGAACGACGCGCAGCGCGCCGCCGTCACGGCACCGATCGGCCCGGTGCTGGTACTCGCCGGCGCCGGCAGCGGCAAGACCCGCGTACTGACGCATCGGATCGCCTGGCTGATCCAGACCGAGGGGGTCTCACCTCACAGCGTGCTGGCAGTCACCTTCACCAACAAGGCCGCGGCCGAGATGCGCGGCCGCGTCGAGCAGCTGCTCGGCATTCCGGGCGGCGCACTCTGGCTCGGCACCTTCCACGGGCTGGCGCACCGGCTGCTGCGCCTGCACTGGCGCGAGGCCGGACTGGTGCAGAGTTTCCAGATTCTCGATTCCGAGGATCAGCTGCGCCTCATCAAGAAGCTGCTGAAGGCGCTGGAGCTGGACGAGAACCGCTGGGTGCCGCGGGAGGTGCAGTACTTCATCAACAAGCACAAGGACGAGGGCCGGCGCCCACAGCATCTCAAGGCCGGCCACGACGCCACCGAAGCGCAGATGATCAAGCTCTACGTCCAGTACGAAGAGAACTGCCAGCGCTCCGGCGTCATCGATTTTGCCGAGCTGCTGCTGCGCGCGTTCGAGCTCTGGCGGGACAATCCCGAGCTGCTGCGCCACTACCGCGCGCGCTTCCGCCATGTGCTGGTGGACGAATTCCAGGACACCAATGCGATTCAGTACGCCTGGATCCGGCTGCTGGTCGGTTCCGATGGCGCACCATTCGCGGTCGGCGACGACGATCAGTCCATCTACCGGTGGAGAGGGGCTCGGGTCGAGAACCTGCACAAGTTCCGCGAGGACTTTCCGCAGGCGCGGCTGCTGCGGCTGGAACAGAACTATCGCTCCACGGCTGCGATACTCGAAGCCGCCAACGCGCTGATCGCCAACAACTCCGGCCGTCTCGGCAAGACCCTCTGGACCAGCGGTGCGCATGGCGATTCGGTGCGGCTCTATGCCGCTTTCAACGAGCGCGACGAGGCCGACTTCGTCGTGACGCGCATCCTCGAGTGGACGCAGCGCGGCGGGCTGCGGCGCGAGTGTGCCATCCTGTACCGCTCCAACGCCCAGTCGCGCGCCTTCGAAGAGGCACTGATCAGCGCGCGCGTGCCCTATCGCGTTTATGGCGGTCTGCGTTTCTTCGAGCGCGCGGAGATCAAGGATGCGCTCGCCTACTTGCGGCTGATCGTCAATCGGGACGATGACGCCTCGTTCGAGCGCATCATCAACCTGCCGCCGCGCGGCATCGGCGCGCGTACGGTCGACGGCATTCGCGAGGCCACGCGCGGCGCCGGCAGCTCGCTCTGGCGCACGGCGGGGGCCGTGGTTTCGGCCGAGCTCACCTCGGAACGTTCCGCCGGCGCAATGCGCAGCTTCCTGCAGCTCATCGAGCAGCTGGGCCAAGCCATCGCCGGCCTGCCGCTGCACGAGCAGGTCGATCATGTCATCCAGCACAGCGGCCTGATCGCGCATCATCAGAAAGACAAGGCCGATCGCGGCGAGGCCCGCGTCGAGAACCTCGAAGAACTCGTCAGCGCCGCGCGCGGCTATGAGCCCGAAGGCGAGCTGACGCCGCTGCAGAGTTTTCTGGCGCACGCGGTGCTCGAATCCGGTGAGGGCCAGGGTGCCAAGACCGACGACTGCGTGCAGATGATGACCCTGCACACGGCCAAAGGACTCGAATTTCCGCTGGTGTTCCTGAGCGGCATGGAGGACGGCCTGTTTCCGCATACCCGCTCGATCAACGACCTCGAGGGGCTCGAGGAGGAGCGCCGCCTCTGCTACGTGGGCATGACGCGCGCCATGAAGCAGCTCTATTTCACCTACGCCGAGCAGCGCCGCCTGCACGGCATCGACAATCACAACGCCCCGTCGCGCTTCCTGCAGGACGTGCCGTCGAGCATGCTCGAGGAAGTGCGGCCGCGGATCCGGTTCTCGCACACGCCGGCCGCCAGCGGCCACGACTGGGAGGATCGCGTCGGCCGCGGTGAATCCCGCGGCCGGCAGCGTGGCGACGGGCTGTGGAAGACCCCGCTGACCGAGGTGCTCGGCGGCAGCATGCGGCTGGGCACCCGCGTGCGCCACGGCAAATTCGGCGAGGGCACGGTACTCAACATCGAGGGCCAGGGACCGCACGCGCGCGTACAGGTCAACTTCGAGCAGCAGGGCTCGAAGTGGCTCATGCTGCAGTATGCAAATCTCGAAGTGATGTAAATGAAAATCCTGATTCTGGGCGCCGGTCAGGTTGGCCGTACTGCGGCACACCATCTGTCGCGCGAACCTGCCAACGAAGTTACGATCGTCGACACCAACGAGGACGTACTGCGCGACCTGCAGGACCGGCTGGACGTGCGCGCGATCGCTGGCAACGGCGCCCATCCCACGGTGCTCGAAGCCGCCGGCATCGCCGACACCGACATTCTGGTGGCGCTCACCAACAGTGACGAGATCAACATCGTCGCCTGCGAAATAGCGCATACGCTCTGGCGCACCCCGACCAAGATCGCTCGCATCCGCGCGCCCGAATACACCCAGCGCGCGCAGCTGTTCGCCGAGGGCGCGCTGGCGGTGGACGTCTGGATCAGCCCGGAGCAGCTCGTCACCGAGTACATCGCGCGATTGCTGTCCTATCCGGGCGCCTTGCAGGTAGTCGATTTCGCCGATGGCCGCGTGCAGCTGGTCGGCGTGCGCGCACGTCGCGACGGCCTGCTGGTCGGGCGCGAGCTGCGTGCCCTCAAGGAGCACCTGCCGGATACCGAGGCGCGTGTCGCCGCCATCTACCGCAACGACCGCCTGGTGCCGCCCGTCGGTGACACCATCGTCGAAGAGCACGACGAGATTTTTTTCGTGGCCGCGCAGGACGACCTGCGGCGCGTGCTGGCGGAGCTGCGTCGCAGCGAGGATCCGGTGCGGCGGCTGGTGATCGCGGGTGGCGGCAACATCGGACTGCGCCTGGCGCGCACGCTGGAGAAAAGCAACCAGGTCAAGCTGATCGAGCGCGATCCACGGCGGGCACGCCGCATCTCCGAGGTGCTCGAGAACACCATCGTGCTCAATGGCGATGCCGCCGACGAGGAGCTGCTGGTCGAGGAGAACATCGACAGCGCCGACGTGTTTGCGGCGCTGACCAATTCCGAGGAGGCCAACGTGCTGTCGGCCATGCTGGCCAAGCGGCTCGGGGCACGGCGCGTCATGGCGCTGATCAACCGGCCCTCCTACGGCCAGCTGATGGAAAACCACAGCATCGACATCGTCATCTCGCCGCAGCAGATCACCATCGGCACGCTGCTGGCGCATGTACGCCGCGGCGACGTGGTGCGGGTGCACTCGCTGCGGCGTGGCGCGGCCGAAGCCATCGAGGCGGTCGTGCACGGCACCGAGGGACGTTCGCGCGTGATCGGCCGCTCGCTCGAGGAGATCCAGCTGCCGCCCGGCGCCAGCGTCGTGGCCATCGTGCGCGGCGAGCGCGTCATCATGGCGCACCATGACACGACCATCGAAGCGGAGGACCACGTCATCATCTTCCTGTCCGACCGCCGTCACATCGACGCGGTCTCACGCCTGTTCCAGAGCGACGCCTAGGAACCCCGCATGCGTTCGCTGCTCGGCGTCCTGAATATCTTCGGCTCGCTGCTGACGTGGTTCGCGCTCTACTTCCTGCTGCCGGTTGCGACCGCGCTGCTGTACGGCGAATTCACCGCGCTGCGCGGCTTCCTGGTCGGCGCCGCGGTCAGCATCGGCGGCGGCGTGCTGCTGCGACTCGCCACCAACCGCTACCAGTACGACCTCAAGCCACGCGATGCCTATTTGCTGGTCACGGTCGGCTGGCTGGTGAGCGCCGCCGTGGCAGCGGTGCCACTGCTGGTCGATCTGCCCGGCATCAGCTTCACGCATGCCTATTTCGAAACCATGTCCGGGCTTTCGACCACCGGCGCCACGCAGCTGCACGACATCGACCTGCTGCCGCATGCAATCAATATCTGGCGGCACGCGCTCAGCTGGCTTGGCGGCATGGGCATCATCGTGCTGGCGGTGGCAATTCTGCCGCTGCTCGGAGTCGGCGGCATGCAGCTGTATCGCGCCGGCGCGCCCGGCACGGTCAAGGACGCCAAGCTGGCGCCGCGCATCACCGAAACCGCGCGCACCCTCGGCGCCGTCTACGTCATCCTGACCGCGGCCTGCGCCATCGCACTCTGGGCCGCGGGCATGCCGCCGTTCGACGCCATCTGCCACGCCTTCTCGACGCTCGGCCTCGGCGGGTTCTCGACCCACGACGCCAACATAGCCTTCTTCCACTCGCCGCTGATCGAGCTGGTGTTGATGATCTTCATGCTCATTGCGGCGATGAACTTCGCCACGCACTTCATGGCGCTGCGCAAAGGCGACTTCAAGCTCTATCGCAAGGACCCCGAGGCCCGCTGGATGCTGTTGCTGATCCTCAGCAGCTGCATCGCCATCGCCATCTTCGTCGAAGCCAAGGGAGTTTATCCGAACTTCTTCGTCTCGCTGCGCTACGCCGCATTCAGCGTCATCTCGATGGCCACCGACAGCGGCTTCGTCAATGTCGACTACAACGCGTGGCCGATCTTTGCGCCGATGTGGATGCTTTTCCTGAGCTGCCTGTGCGCCAGCTCCGGCTCGACCGGCGGCGGCATCAAGATGTTTCGCTCGCTGATCCTGTTCAAGCAGTCATTGCGCGAGATGTTCACGCTGGTGCATCCGCAGGCAGTGAGGCCGCTCAAGATCGCCGGCCAGACGGTGCCGAACGGCGTGGTCTATTCGGTGCTGGCCTTCATCTTCCTGTATTTCATCACCATTACGGTGCTGACCTTTGCGCTGCTGATCTCCGGACTGGATCTGATCAGCGCGCTCTCAGCCATAGTGGCCTGCATCAACAATGCCGGGCCCGGACTCAACCTGGTCGGCCCATCGAGCAACTACGGCACGCTCACCGACTTCCAGAGCTGGATCTGCATCGCCGGCATGTTTTTGGGCCGGGTCGAGATCATCACCTGCGCGGTGCTGTTCACGCCCACGTTCTGGCGCAAGTAGAGCTCGCGGCAGCGCTAACTGCGGATGTAGCGCTCCAGGTCCGCTATCTGCTGCTGCTGCTCTTCGAGCACCGCGCGCACCAGGTCGCCGATCGAGAGCACACCGATGATGCGCTCCCCGTCCGCCACGGGCAGGTGGCGGATACGCCGGTCGGTCATGACCTGCATGCAGTCGCGTACCGATTTGCCCGGCTCGATGGTGACCACAGGGGAACTCATGATCTGGCGCACCGGGGTGTTGCTGGAAGCCAGGCCGCGCAGGATCACCTTGCGCGCGTAGTCGCGCTCCGAGACCACGCCGATGAGCTGCTGGCCCTTCATGACCAGCAGCGCCCCGACGGAATGCTCCGCCATGAGCCGGATGGCATCGAGCACCGGCGCGTCCGGGTCGACGCTGTAGATGCCGCCACCCTTATGCTTCAAAAGCTGCGCTGCCGTTTCCATGAGACCGGCTCCTGCGTGGGTTTGACCGATGGTAACTCTGTGGTGGCGCGATGCAATGCGCCAATTTTGGCCTCAGGCGACGCGTGCGATGTGTCGCTTCAGATGCACCAGCAGGATCGAGACGGCGGCCGGTGTAACCCCCGGGATGCGCGCCGCCTGCCCCACCGTGCCCGGCCGGACCCGGTTCAGAGCCTGGCGCACCTCGGCGGACAGGCCCGCCAGCGCGCCGTAGTCGAGGTCGGCCGGCAGCGGCAGACTCTCGTGTGCCCGGGCGCGCTCGATTTCCACGGCCGCGCGCTCAATGTAGCCGGCATAGGCCGCCTGCACCTCCAGGGCGCGCGCGATCTGTGGCGGCAATCGATCATCGAGCGGTGAGCCGTCGGCCAGAGTCGCGGCCGCGGGACCGGCCAGCTCGAGGAGGTCGTCGTATCCGACCTCCGGCCGCCGCAGCAGCTCGAATGCGGACAGATCCCGCACCGGTGGCCCTGACCCCAGCACGCGCGCGGCCCAGTCCGAAGAAATCTCCCCAACTCTGAAGCGGCGCCGTTGCAGCCGCTGCAGCTCGGCGTCGACGGCATGGCGCTTGCCTTCGAACAGGCGCCAGCGCTCCTCATCCACCAGCCCGAACTCGCGACCGAGCGGCGTCAGGCGCTCGTCGGCATTATCCTCTCGCAGCAGCAGCCGGTACTCGGCCCGACTCGTGAACATGCGATAGGGCTCGGCCGTGCCGCGCGTGACCAGATCATCGACCAGTACGCCCACATACCCCTGCGACCGCGACGGCACCCAGGGCGCCGCGTCCTGGTAGCGCAGCGCTGCGTTGATGCCTGCCAGCAGGCCCTGCGCAGCCGCCTCCTCGTAGCCCGTGGTGCCGTTGATCTGGCCGGCGAAGAACAGGCCAGGCAACGTCCTGGTCTCGAGCGAAGCCGAAAGATCGCGCGGGTCGAAGAAATCGTATTCGATCGCGTAGCCAGGCCGCGTCAGGTGTGCGCGCTCGAAGCCGCGGATGCTGCGCACCAACTGCCACTGCACGTCGAACGGCAGGCTGGTCGAGATGCCGTTGGGGTAAACCTCGAAAGTGTCGAGACCCTCGGGTTCGATGAAGATCTGGTGCGAGCTCTTGTCCGCAAAGCGGTGCACCTTGTCCTCAACCGACGGGCAGTAGCGCGGCCCAACTCCTTCGATCCGGCCGGTGAACATCGGCGAGCGATCGAACGCGGCGCGGATGATCTCGTGGGTCTGCTCGTTGGTAGCGGTGATATGGCACGGCAGCTGCCGCGGATGTTCGCTGCGACGTCCCAGGAACGAGAACACGGGCAGCGGGTCGTCCGAGTGCTGCACGGTCAGCGACTCGTAGTCGATCGTGCGGCCGTCGATCCGCGGCGGCGTGCCGGTCTTGAGACGCGCCGTGCGCGGCATCAGCTCGCGCAGCTGCGAGGCCAAAGCCACCGAGGGTGCATCACCGGCGCGGCCGCCACTCTGGTTCTGGAGACCCACGTGGATGCGGCCGGCCAGGAAGGTGCCCACGGTCAGGATGACGAGCGGAGCGGAAATCGAAATACCGCTGACCGTCTCCACACCAGCGATGCGGCCGGCTTCGACGATGAGCCGGGCGGCCTCCTGCTGGAAGATCGACAGCTTGGGCTGGCACTCCAGCAGGCGCCGGATCGCGCGCCGGTAGAGCTGCCGATCGGCCTGTGCGCGCGTTGCGCGCACGGCAGGACCCTTGCTCGCATTGAGGGTGCGGAACTGAATGCCGGCCTGATCGGCCGCGCGCGCCATGGCACCGCCGAGCGCGTCGATCTCCCGTACCAGGTGGCCCTTGCCGATGCCGCCGATGGCGGGGTTGCAGCTCATGGCGCCGATGGTTTCGACGTTCTGGGTCAGCAGCAGCGTGCGGCAGCCCATGCGCGCGGCCGCCAGCGCCGCCTCGGTACCGGCGTGACCGCCACCGACGACGATCAGATCGAATGCTGCCGAAAATCGCATGGGCGCGGAGTCTGCGGCGCACGTGCTCGGGCGGCAACTCACAGCGCTGAGCGCTCGGGTTCTGTAACGACCAGCGCTCTGGTTCGCTGATTCATGTTATTTATGAAACAATGATCGGGGTCGGGACTGCTCCTGGCCAGCCGCTCCCGGGCGATGCCGACGTATTCGGCATTGATCTCCGAGCCCATGAAACGCCGCGCCGACGCCATCGCCGCGACGCACTCCGAGCCCGAGCCTGCAAACGGCACCACCACCAGGTCGCCGGGATTGGAGAAGTGCTCGACCAGACGCCGCGACAATGCCAACGGCTTCTGCGTCGGATGCGCGGTGCGCTCTGCCGCAAACCGGCGACCCGCGAGCGTCGGAAAGCGCCAGACGTCTCCGGCCTGACGGCCATCGGGGTGTGGCGACCAGACCTTGCCGTTCTTGATGATGGCGTGCCGCAGCCGCGCCTCGCTCTTGTAGGGCTCGCGGATTACATGGAAGGTCGAATCACGCCGGCGCGCAAACCACAGGATCGGCTCGTAGTGACAGGCCGGTCCGTTGCGATATTTCGACCAGCCGTTTTCATAAGTCCAGATGATCTGGCGCCGGTACTGCAGACCGATCTCGTGCATGTGGCTCTGCAGAAAGCAGGCGTGATGATGGATCGCATAGACGAACAGGTTGCCGTGCGGGCTCAGCACCCGCTGGCACTGTGCGATCCAGCGGTGACACCAGGCCAGCCAGTCGGCGAGATTGTCGAAGAAGGCGCCGGGGCCGAACTCGCGATCCTTCCGCAGGCTGTAGGGTGGATCGGCAATGATGAGCCCGGCGCTTGCCTCGGGCAGAGCCTGCAGCAGCTCGAGTGCATCGAGGTGATGCACCGTGTTTTCCAGAAGCTTGGTGTCGTCGGGCATTTCCTGGCCTTACCCGCGCATCACTTGCCGATGCAGAAGGAGCTGAATATACGCCCGAGCAGCTCGTCCGAGCTCTGCTCGCCGAGCAGTTCCGCCAGCGCCAGCTGTGCCCGCCGCAGCTCCTCGGCGATGAGCTCACGACCGCCGCCGCGCGCCTGCTCCTCTACCGCCGCGCCGAGGCAGTCGGCGCAGCGATGCAACGCCTCGACGTGCCGGGCGCGCGCCGAGACCGTGCCCTCGGCGGTCACTGTCAGACCGGTGGCCGTGAGCAAGTGCTGGCGCAGCGCATCGAGACCCTCGCCGCTCTGTGCGCTGATACGCAGCGGGACCTCGACCAGATCCGCCGGCGCAGCTGCCGCATCCGCAGCAACCAGATCCATCTTGTTGAGTACCACCGTGACGGGTACCTGCGCCGGCAGCCGCCCGCGCGCGCGCCGCAGGCGGTCGCAGTGCGGATCGGCAGCCGCATCGATCACAAACAGGATCCGGTCGGCGCCGGCCATGGCCGCCTGCGCCCGTCGCATGCCTTCGGCCTCGATGGCGTCGTCGGTCGCGTCGCGCAGGCCCGCGGTGTCGAGCAGCAGCACTGGCACGCCGTCGATCAGGATGCGCTCACGCAGTACATCGCGCGTGGTGCCCGGAATCGGCGTCACGATGGCAGCCTCGTGGCCGGCCAGACGATTCAGCAGGGTCGACTTGCCGGCGTTTGGCGCACCGGCAATCACCACCGTGAGCCCCTCGGTCAGTGCGCGTCCACTGCGGCAGCTTGCCAGCAGCGCCTCGAGCTGCGCCGCGGCAGCGGTGAGCCCGGTGCACAACGCGGGCTCCGACAGCGTCTCGATATCCTCGTCGCTGAAGTCGATCGCTGCCTCGATCTGCACGCGCAGCGCACCCATTGCATCGCCCAGTGCGCGCACCTGCGCGGAGAACTCTCCCTGCAGCGAGCGCAGCGCCGCGCGCGCACCAGCCTCCGAAGCCGCGTCGATGAGATCGGCAACCGCCTCGGCCTGCGCCAGGTCGAGCTTGCCGTTGAGATAGGCGCGGCGCGTGAATTCACCGGGTGCGGCGCGGCGCGCACCCAGCTCCAGCGCACGCGCGATCAGCGCCTCGACCACCACCGGGCCGCCATGGCCCTGCAGCTCGAGTACGTGCTCGCCGGTGTACGAGTCGGGTGCCGGAAAATACAGGGCGAGGCCGTCGTCGATACCGCCGGCCGCGGCATTCAGAAAGGGCGTGCGGGTCGCCAGCCGCGGCACCGGCAAGCTGCCGAGCAGGCCGTGCGCGATGTCGGGCACGCGCGCTCCCGAGAGCCGCACGATTGCGATGCCGCCACGCCCCGGGGGGGTCGCGGCCGCGACCACGGTGTCGGCTGCGTCGCCCGTGCTCAGCGCTTGGCGCGGTTCGCAGCTTCCGCGATGCGGCGGTTGATGTTCCACTGTTGCAGGATCGACAGCACCGTGTTGGTCACCCAGTACAGCACCAGTCCGGCCGGAAAGAAGGCGAAGGTGACCGACATCGCCAGCGGCATCACCATGAACACCTTCTGCTGCACCGGATCGCCCACCTGCGGATTGAGCTTGTACTGGATGAACATCGCCGCCGCCATCAGGGCCGGCAGCACGTAGTAGGGATCGCGCGCAGACAGATCGTTGATCCACAGAATGAACGGCGCCTGGCGGATCTCGACGCTGTCCCGCAGTACCCAGTAGAAGGCCAGGAACACCGGGATCTGGATCACCATGGGCAGGCAGCCCGCCAGCGGATTTACCTTTTCGCGCTGATAGAGCTCCATCATGGCGCGATTGAGTTTTTCGCGATCGTCCTTGTAGGTTTCCCGCAGCTGCGTCAGTCGCGGCGACAGCGCCTTCATCTTCGCCATCGAACGGCCGCTGGCCTCGGACAGCGGGTAGAACAGCAGCTTGAGCAGAAACGTCACGATGATGATCGCAAAGCCCCAGTTGCCGACCAGGCGGTCGGTGCGATCGAGCAGCCAGAACAGCGGCCGCGACACCACGCTCAGCGTGCCGTAGTCGGTCACCAGGCTGAGTTTGGGTCCCACCTGATCGAGCTGCTTCTGCAGCTTCGGTCCCACCCACAGGCGCGCCTGTGCAGTGGCATCGGCCCCGGCCGGGACAATCTGCGTCGGCCCCGTTGCCGATAGCAGAAATTCCTGACCCTGCGTCTTGAGCGCGTAGTGGTAGCTGGCATCGGCCGGCGGCACCACCGCGGTGACGAAGTGCTGCTGCAGGGCGGCGATCCAGCCACCAGTCACACTCTGATCGAGCTTCGCGCCCTTGGTGATGTCGAGTTTCTGGAATTTCCTGCCGTCGGAGATGGCCGGGCCTTTGAAGGCGTAGCTATCGACGCGAAAATACGAGCGCTCGATCGGCACGTTATAACGCAGGATCTGCTCGTAGGGAGCAAAGCTCCACGGCGAACTGCCACCGTTGTGGATCGCGTACTGGAGCCCGATCTGATAGTCGCCGCGGTGGAAAATCAGCGTCTTCGTAACGCTGACGCCGTGACCGTCGCTCCAGTGCAGCGGCAGCCGCAGCTCGTTCTGACCGGGCGCCAGCGAGAGGTTGCTGACATCCGCCGTGTAGGTCGCCTGGTGGGTCGGCGCGCTCTCGCCGTCGACACCGGCGAGACCGCTCTGCAACACGTAGAGCGAATCCGGCGCGTCGCGGTTGAGCAGTCGCACCGGCACATCCGGCGTGTTCTTGGCCTGCGGGTACTGCAGCAGGTCGGCGCGATCGATCTCGCCGCCCGCCAGCGAAACGTCGATATTGAGTACATCGGTACGGACGTGCAC
>JBAUYT010000203.1:0-8335 GCA_049584935.1 Steroidobacteraceae bacterium | reverse complement strand
GTCCCGGCGTGAGTGGCATCGGCAACTTCTGATTCGCCTGCGCTTTTATTGCGACATGAGCTTTCTGACGTTTCGCCTACTTCGACGCATCCGCTCTTGATGTTCAAGCGTATTACCAAGATCAAGTTCTTCATACCCTCCTAGGTACGGCGCGATGCCGGTTGATGGCTCGATTACCGACCAATGCGGCCGTGCTCTCTCAATCTTGCTTTGGGGATTGGGCGCCGCGGGCGTTGTGTGCAGCGCTGGCGTGAGCCCGCCTGCACTGGCAGATACCGCGTCCGCCGGTACCGAGGCAGCCGATCTCGCGAGCACCAGTCTTGGCACCATGGACGAAGTCACCGTCACTGCGGAGCGCCTGGAACTGCTGGGTACCGCCTCCACTGCCAGCGAAGGCGTGGTATCGGATAGCGAGGTTCAGCTCACTCCGGCCTATCGACCCGGGCAGTTACTCGAAACGGTACCCGGCCTGATCGTCACCCTGCACAGCGGCGAGGGAAAGGCCAACCAGTACCTGCTACGCGGCTACAACCTGGATCATGGCACCGATCTGGAGACCTACGTCGATGGGGTCCCGATCAACCAGGTGACCCACGCCCACGGACAGGGCTATACCGACTTGAACTTCCTGGTTCCAGAGCTGGCCGACGGCCTGAGCTATACCAAGGGTCCCTATTACGCGAACGTCGGCGACTTTGGCGCGGTTGGATCGATCAGGGTGGGGCTGCGTGACACGATTCCCGATCAGATCTCGGTCACGGCCGGCACGTTCGACTTCCAGAGCTATTTCGCCGCCGGATCGCAGGCCATCGGAACCGGAAACCTGCTGGCTGCCGCCGAGTTGCAGCACTACGACGGACCGTTCACCAACCCGGACGATGCGCGCAAGGAGAATCTGGTTCTGCGCTACAGCGATGGGGATGAGAATGGGGGCTATTCGGTTACCGGCATGTTCTATCACCAGCTCTGGAACAACACCACCGATATACCCGTGCGCGCAATCACCGAAGGCACCGTCGGCGATCGATTTGGCACCTTGGACCCCACCGACGGTGGTCGCTCGCAACGGGCCAGCCTGTCACTGCAGTTTCACGAAGCCGCTGGTGACGGCCAGCTCACTGGGGGTGCCTACTTCGAATACAGCCAGCTGCATATCTACAATGACTTCACGCAGTTCCTGGTTGATCCGGTGCATGGCGATCAGGAGGACCAGTTCGAGAATCGGCGGGTACTGGGTGGCGCCATCAACTACACGCTGCCCGCCCGCATCGGTCCGTTTGACAACGAGCTCGCGTTGGGGACGCTCACCCGCTACGACCTGCTCGGGGTCGGTCGCATTCCGACCGAAGCGCGCGTGCCGGTGTCGGCGCCCGATGATCCGGCCTCTTTCTCGAATGACGACCAAGTGTATCTGTTTGCCGTCGGCGGGTATGTGCAGGCGACGACTCACTGGACTTCAACGATCCGGACCGTACTGGGATTACGCGATGATTATCAGCATGGCACGGATGTGGACTACCTGGCGCCTCTGCACCAGACGGCTGGATACAGCAATGGCGGCACGGCGCAAAAGTCGTTGCTGCAGCCCAAGGCCAGTCTGATCTTTACGCCGACAGACTACCTGGAGTTCTATGCCTCGGCCGGTCAGGGATTTCATAGCGCCGATCTGCGCGGTGTCAATCAGGACAGGAGTGTGGACCTGGGATTGCCACACACCTCCTTGCTGGCAAAACAGGATGGCCAGGAAGTTGGATTTCGGGCCGAGATCCAGCGCAATATCGCGCTAACCTTCGCCGTCTTCAATCTGTGGCAGTCATCCGAGACCATCATCGATCCGGATGTCGGCATGGACACGGCCGGTCCGCCGAGCCGCCGCTATGGTTACGAGGTCAATATCACCTACCAGATCAATCCCCATCTTGAGTTCTACGGCAGCTACACCGGCGATCACACGCGTTTCACGCACCCCCTGGATGATGGCACCGGCCACTGGGGCGATTTCATCACCGACGCTCCGGTGGCAACCGGTTCGGCCGCGCTGTACCTCACCAACTTGGGCCCACTCAGTGGTGGCCTGAACGTACGATATTTGGGCAGCTATCCACTATCCTCCGGTCCCTGCGTGAATTCCGCGGCCGTACACGACTTTCCAGGCGTCGCGACGTCCTGCGCCAATGCGCCCACACCGGCGGGTCAAATCAACGGACGCGGGTTCGCCCAAGTGAATCTCGATGCTCACTATGCAGGACCGCATGGCTGGGGGTTCTCGCTGGGTATTTATAATCTCTTCAATACCCATGCACCGGCAGCCGAGTTCTTTTACGTCTCCCGGCTGCGATCCGAGATCGACACAGCCCCAGACGGGATCGCCGACGTGCACGAGCATCCGCTCGAGCCCATAATGGCGCGCATAACTGTCGCAAAACAGTTTGGCCGCTTCTGACTGAGGTGGTTGCTGAGTTTAGGCCGGAAATCGGATTTCGATGCGTGTGCCGCCGCTACTGTTCACCTGCAGGCAGCCATCCAGCTGCCGAGCCAACCTGCTCATCAGATGCAGGCCAAGTGAGTTGGGATTCGCGATATCCACGCCAGCCGGTATTCCGATACCGTCGTCGCTGACGCAAACGAGAACATTTGCGTCGCCTAGGCGCCGCACGATCACCTGCGAGTTCGTTGGTGCGTGCACGCACTCGCTCGAGCGCCGTATTCATGTTACGCAATTCCAGAGGCAGAGCGGCGCCTCCCGTTGCACCCAGTCGCAATTGCTCGACCGGTAATCGCGCGCTCTGGAACCGCCACTTCCACGCGGTCATCCAGGTCGGCCCGCGAATGGGCAAGCTCCGATGGCGGTGCCCGCAATGACCCCTATTCCATTCCTGTGTTGTCGGTGGCAGCGGGTATCCGCCGCGCAACGCAAACCAGTGATTGCAATAAAATCAGTGGTTTAACGGGAATGAATCAAAGGCGCGGTTCGCCAAACGGGGACCGCGCGCTTATTTGCTACAGTGTGCGACAGATGCTACAGTCACTGGTATGAAGAGCCGTACGATTACCCAGCGAGAATTTCGCAATCAATCCGCGGCGGTGCTTCGTGAAGTCGAGGCCGGAGGCACGATCATTGTGACTAGAAACGGCACACCGGTCGGAGAGCTGAGACCCATCCGGCGACGGCGCTTTGTGCCCCGTGCGGTGATCGCCGATACCGCAGGACGAGCCGCCCGGATCGATGCCGCTCAATTTCGCGCAGATCTCGATGCCGTAGTTGATTCGCAGATCAATGACTGAGGCCACGCGCGGCGTCTTGGACACCTCGGTCTTGATCGATCACGACCAGATTGATGCCGACCAACTTCCTGATGAATCCGCCATCAGTGCGATAACGCTGGCCGAACTCGCGGCGGGTCCACATGCAACCGAGGATAAGGATGAGCGCGCCCGACGGCAGGATCGCTTGCAGTGGGCGGTATCCACATGGGATCCGTTGCCCTTTGACGCGGAAGCCGCGCGAATGTACGGCCGTGTATTCGCTGCCGCCCGGGCGGCCGGGCTATCCAGCCGTGCGCGCCTCGCGGACCTGCTCATCGCCTCCACGGCTGCAGCAAATGAGTTGTCACTGTACACACGCAATCCTAGTGACTTCAGCGCGCTGAAGCGCGTTCTCAAGGTCATCAAAATCTGAGTTGCCAGCTGGGCCCGAGCGCGCCGCGGACGATGGCGAATCCTCCGGAGCGTTGCCCCTGACGTCACCCGCAGAAGCGGAGCCCATTCTCTGGGCTCCGCTTCTGCGGAATACAACTGCATGGCCGTCTTCTGAGCGACGAACGCAACCCCCGAACCAAATCCCGGCCGGCCGCGTTTGAGCGGATCGTCGCAAACCGCACCCTGCATTGCAGCTGTAATGCAGGCTACGCTGATCGACATTCCCTCGTAGGCTCGACGCGGCACTTTGTTGTTGGATGTGGTCACCACGCCATGAGGCAGTGGGTGGGACTCTTCGGGGCCCGAGGAATGTCAAAAATCGCCTTATTTGAGGAAGATCATCTGATGCGCGCGCTGCTGCAGGAATGGCTGTCCAGCGCGGGCTATCGCGTGCCCGAGACAGCGCCCGGCATGGAACGTCCGAATCGGGCGGATCTCGTGATCGTCAGCATATCCAGCCCCAAGCACGCGGGAGCACATATACTGGAGGAAGTTCAGGCGGCACATCCCGGGACGCCTTTGATCGCGCTTTCGGGGCAGTTTCGAGGAGGCCTCTCGACCGCCGGCGCCACGGCGCACTCCCTGGGCGTAGCGCGGGTCATTGCCAAGCCACTGACGCGGGAAGCTCTCCTGGAGGCGGTTCACGCTATGATCGGCCCACCGACTTGAGCACGTGCGGACCCGATGCCCGCGTTCAGCGAACTCAACCCACAGCCCGCCACCCATGACCGCTTACAGCGCCTAAGGTGGGCAATCCTGGCAGTCGGCATTTTGGTCATCCTCGCGTTTGCAGCCTCTTCCGGCTATGACGCCTGGCGCGCCTACGAGAACACACTCAACGCGACCGGGCGCGAACTCGACAACGAATCCAAGACGCTGGCTGAGCAGACCGCATGGACCTTTCAGGCGGTCGATCTACTGCTGGAGGATACGGCGCGCTGGTACCGGACCGACGGACTCAAATCGACGCCCGCGCATATCGATGAAGTGCTGGGCAATCGCGTATCGGGCGTGCGACAGATCAGGCAATTGACGATCACCGACGCACAGGGCATTCAACGCTATCGACCAGGAATTCCTTCATCGTCCCACCTGGACGTCTCCGATCGCCCCTATTTCATCGCGCAGCGAGACCGCACCTTGGCCGGCGTGTTCATGAGCGAGCCGCTGATCACCAGGTCCGAGAATCGCGCGGCGATCGTGCTATCGCAGCGCCTCGAGGACGACAACGGGGCATTCCTGGGTGTCATCGCGGCCAACGTCGACCTCGAGGATCTGCAGCAGGTCTATCGCGCCGTGAACCTCGGCCAGGGCTCGGCAATTCATCTGCTGCGGAAACCCGACAGATTGTTGGTGCGTATTCCAGGCGCTGCAGCTGCGGTGGGGCGGAGCTATCCGCAGATTGCGACAAGCCGCGGCGCGACCATCACGCAGATCGTGAGCCCCATCGACGGCACGCTGGACTTCCTGGCCGTCGCGTCCGTTCGCGACACGCCTCTGGTTCTCGCCGTCACTCGGGAAACCGCCGTGGCATTGCACGGCTGGCGCGACCAGGCGACCCGACTGGGCGTGCGGACGCTGCTGGTCGCCTTGCTCGGAATGACGGCCATCGTGGCGCTGTTGCGCCAGTTGCGGCGCGTCGAGACCGGCGAGCAGGCGCTGCGCGACAGCGAGGAGCGATATGCGCTTGCGATGGAAGGGGCCAATGAGGGCCATTGGGACTGGGACATCGCCAGCGATCGGCTGTTTCTATCTCCGAAGATGAAGACCTTGGCTGGGCTGAGCAGCGACCTTGTCATCACGACTCGCACCGCCTGGCTGGCGAATATCCAGATTCACCCGGATGACATCGCGCGATTTGACAGCGCCCTGAAAGAGCATTTTGACGGACGTACGCTTCGCTATGAATGCGACTACCGCGCCCGACAACCCGACGGTCAATGGCTGTGGTTGCACGCCCGGGGTCGATGCCTGCGGCGACAGACCGGCGAGCCGTACCGGTTCGTCGGCTCGATAGTCGACATCACGCCAGAAAAGCAGGCGCAATCTGACAAGGAGAACCTGGAGGCACAGCTGCGGCAGTCGCAGAAGATGGAAGCCATCGGTACGCTGGCGGGCGGCATCGCCCACGACTTCAATAATATCCTCGGCGCCATCCTGGGCTACGGGGAACTGGCGCAGCAGCAGTCGGCAGCGGGCAGCGCGCTCCGGCGTTACTTGGACAACGTGCTGCATGCGGCCGAGCGGGCCAAGTCGCTGGTCGATCGCATTCTGGGCTTCAGCCGCAGCGGCCTGGGCGAGCGTGTTCCGGTTCACATGCAGGCGATCACCGAAGAAACCCTCGAACTGCTCACCGCCTCGCTGCCGGCCGGCATCCGCCTCGAGCAGGCCCTGCGGGCCCCGAACGCTGCGGTGATTGGTGATGCCACGCAGCTGCATCAGGTGGTCATGAATCTATGCACCAACGCGCTGCATGCGATGGCGCACGGTGGTGTACTGAGCGTGGTGCTCGAACGCGTCGATCTGAACGAACCGCGGACATTGTCGCGCGGGACCCTCGCGCCGGGGCCACACCTGCGACTCACTGTCAGCGACACCGGCAGCGGCATCTCCCCGCAGGTATTCGAGCGGATGTTCGATCCGTTTTTTACCACCAAGGGTGTCGGCGAGGGCACTGGACTCGGATTATCGGTCGTGCATGGCATCGTCACCGATCTCGGTGGAGCCATAGAGGTCACCACCAGAACCGGGAGTGGCACAAAGTTTGAGGTCTGGCTGCCGGTGGCGGGCGAGGTCCGCGATGCAAGCGACGAGCGGGCGCGCGAGCTGCCGCGCGGACACGGCGCTGTGGTCATGATCGTCGATGACGAACCCGCACTGGTGGGGCTGGGCGAAGAGATGCTCGCCGAGCTCGGCTACGAGCCGGTCGGCTTCAATTCCAGTGTCTCCGCACTGCGGGCGTTTCGAGAAGCTCCGCGGCACTTCGATCTGATTCTGACCGACGAGGCGATGCCGGATCTGGTCGGAACGGAACTGGCGCGGGAGATTCTGCAATTGGCCCCCGCCCAGCCGATCGTGCTCATGAGCGGCTACGCCGGCTCACAGCTGACGCAGCGTGCGGCCGCCATCGGCATCCGCGAAGTGCTGCGCAAGCCCCTGCAGCGTCGCGATCTCGCCGAGTCCCTTGCGCGGGTGTCAGGCCAGGCCAGCTAGAGCCAGCTAACTGCGCACCCATTACGACTGTAATACCCATCGGCTATCCCGACATCGACGCGAGACCGTGACTGTCTAGGCTCGACTCCGACGCGGCGGCAATTGTGCCGACCGCGCATCAGGAGGACCAGCATCATGTCACACGCGACCACGATGGCAGGGGGACCCCTCCCCGCGGCCTTCGAATCGGCCCGCGTCTCGAGTCGTCCCGCTGCCGGACCCACGGCGACGCATGCCGAAGCCATTGAGAATCCGCTCTGGCTCATCGTCATCGGCATGGCGTGCTTCTTTAGTGTGGCGGCGCTCGCCGTTGCTTGGTGTTGACCATGAAAGCCTCCACGACTGCACGAAGACTCGGACCCATCTGCCTGCTGCTGGTTCTCGCCAACGTCGCAGCGCCCGCCTTCGCAGCGGATGTCAACGCGGTCGGGCCGAATCCCGACAGGCTGCTCACCGCCAGCGAGGATGATGCCAACTGGATGCTGCCGGCCAAGACCTATGCCGGCAATCGCTTCACCGCGCTGACGCAGATCGACAAGGGCAATGTGGCCGGCTTGTCGCAGAGCTGGCGGACCGTCATTGCGGACAACGGCGAGCAGGAGGCCGCGCCCGTGGTATGGAACGGCACCATCTATCTGTCCACGCCCCACGATGGCGTGCTGGCACTGGACGCGCACGACGGCAAGTTACGTTGGCAGGCCCCCTACAATCCGAGTTATGTGCTTCTGTATGCCGTCAATCGCGGCGTCGGGGTGGCCGATGGCAAGGTCGTCATCGCGACGCAGGACTGCCGCATCATCGCACTCGATGCCGCGACCGGCCGGAGCCTGTGGAACGTGCAGGGCTGCCGCGACACCAGCAACAGCTTTTATTCGATGGCCGCCTACATCTACAAGGACCGAATCATCGTGGGCACAGGCGGTGGCGACAACGGCACGATCGGTCTGGTCAGCGCCTTTCGCCTTCAGGACGGCAAGCGCCTGTGGGACTGGCAGACCATCGCCGGCCCGGGGCAACCCGGACACGACACGTGGCCGGGGAACTCCTGGAAGCACGGCGGTGGCGCCGTCTGGAGCGGCCTGGCGGTAGATCAGGACACGAACACCCTGTACGTGGCACCGGGGAATCCGGGCCCCGATATGGTCGAGACTCGGCGGCACGGCGACAATCTCTACACCGATTCTCTCGTGGCGTTGGACATCTCCGGCGCGGCGCCGAAGATCAGGTGGTACTACAAGATACTGCGGAACGACACACACGATGACGATCCGGCCATGATCCCAGTGCTGTTCGAAGGCCAGGTCGGCGGCCGGATGCGTCACCTCGTGGCAGTCGGCGACAAGGCCAGCAACTTCGTGGTTCTTGATCGAGTCACCGGGCGGGTGGTGCATCGCCTGGTGCTCGGCAAACAGACCGGCTTGAA
>JBAUYT010000202.1:0-10413 GCA_049584935.1 Steroidobacteraceae bacterium | reverse complement strand
GCCCAGCTGCACGCGCGCCAGCGCCGGGGGACGCGGCTTGCGGGCCGATTTGAGATCATTGATGCGGTAAAGCGTCGAGCCGGTGAGCTCCGCGATGCTGCGGCCGAAGTAGTAGTCATCCAGTTCGCGCGCGGCCGGGCGCTCGATTGCCAGCGCCGCCGAGGTTACGCGGGTGCGGCTGAGAGCGGTAACGGCGGCTCCGAGCGCGCGCCGCCAGGCGCGGCGGCCGAACTGCGCCTTGCTACCCAGCCCGACCAGCAGCAGGCGGGTGCTGCGGATGCCAGTTGGCTCCATGATGAGCAGCGTCTCACCCGCGCGGCCGGAGAAGTCCCCGCGCGCGAGCAGCGCGCGCACCCGGCCGCGCATGGCACGATCCACGGCCAGCGCCTCGGGTCCGAGCTCGGCGCGCTCGAATGCGCCGATCACCAGGCAATCACTGCGCTGTTCGGCAGCCCGGCGACTGAATGCTTCAAATCGCATCTGGTTAATCCTTAGTTTGCCTGCAAAATAGATTCGTATAACGTAGCGCCGGCCGCGGCAAGCGGCGGCGTTGTTCTGCCGCGAGTTTAGCCGAAGCCGGCGTAAAGAGGGTCGATTGCGAATTCTGCAGCGCTACCTGCTCCGGGAAATGACGGTCAACTTCCTCGGCGTCACCTTGGTGCTGTTCGCCATCCTGTTCGTCAACCAGGTTGGGGCCGTGCTCGCTCGCGCCGCGCAGCTGCAGTACCAGAGCGGCTTCGTGCTGGAATTGATCGGGCTGGGCGCGGCTCAGAACGTGGCTTTGCTATTACCGATAGGGTTGCTCCTGGGGATCGTGCTGGCCTTCGGACGGCTCTACCACGACAGCGAAATGGCAGCGGCGCAGTCCTGTGGCGTAGGGGTCGGCGGCGTCGCAGCCGCGGTTTGGGTGCTGGCACTGCCGATCACGGCCTTGATCACACTGATCAATTTCGAATTGGCGCCGCGCGCGGCCGCGGCCGAAGCGGCGATGCGGGACGAGGCATTGCGCGCCAGCGTCACGGCGCCGCTCGCTCCCGGCAAGTTCCGCAGCTTCGCCGGCGGCCGCATCGTCGTCTATGCGCGGGCGGCGGATGCCAAAGGCGATCTGACCGGCGTATTCGTCAAACGCAGCAACGGCGCGGTGCTCGAGACCACGGTGGCCAGCCGCGCGCACTACACCCGGTCGAGCGACGGTCTGAGCGAGACCATAACGCTCTACGACGGCCAGCGGCTCGAGGGCGTGCCCGGAAGTACCCGTTACCGCATCATGCGGTTCGATGAGCAGATCATCCCGATCCGGACTCCGGACAGCAGCCGGCATGGCCAGCGGCTGGACGAGATGAGTACCGTGCAACTGCTTGGCAGCAGCGACGCCAGGCTCACGGCCGAACTGCACTGGCGCCTCGGTTTGCCGGTCATGACGCTGGTGCTCACGCTGCTGGCCGTGCCGCTTGGACGGCTGCGGCCGCGACAGGGCCGATACGCGCACGTCTGGATTGCGGTGCTGGTGTTCGCCCTGTACGCCAACCTGGCGCTGGCCGGCCGCACCTGGCTGGCGCACGGCAAAACTCCGGCGGCGCTCGGGCTGTGGTGGGTGCACGGACTATTTCTGCTCGGCGCCGTCATCGGCGTGATGCTGCCGGGGCTCAGACGCGGCTGGCGGGCGCATCGGCGGGTGCCGTGACGCTGCTGGACCGCTACATCGCGCGCACGCTGCTTGCGGCCGTCGCCATGGTCATGCTCGTGCTGGTGGTGCTGGGCACGCTGTTCGTGTTCATTGGCGAGCAAGGCGATGTCGGCGTAGGTCACTACGGCATGCTCGACGCGCTGGTGTACGCCGCCATGTCGGTGCCGCAGTTTGCGCTCGAGTCCTTTCCTGCGGGTGCATTGGTCGGTGCGCTACTCGGCATCGGCGTGCTGGCGCGCAGCCAGGAACTGACCGTCATGCGCGCCTCGGGCGTATCGAAGCTGCGGCTGAGTCGCGCGGCGCTGATCAGCGCCGGGCTGTTGATCGGAACGGCGTTGCTGATCGGCGAGTTTCTGGCGCAACCGCTGGCGCAACTGGCGGATGAACGCAAGGCGTTTGCGAAATACTCCAATATCAGTTTCGCCGGCGCCGGCGGTGCCTGGATTCGCGACGGCGACACGATCCTGAACGTGCAGGGACGCTCGAGCGTGGCGCAGTTCGGCGGCATGTACATCTTCGATCTGGCGGCGGACAACCGGCTTGCCGCCATTGGCCACGCCGATCACGCACTCGCGCTGGGTGCGCAGTCGTGGCAGCTGCAGGGCTACGCCGAGAGTCGCTTCACCGACCGCTCGGTCACGAGCCTGCAATCCTCGCAGCGTTTGCTGCAGACGGCGGCCGGCGCGAATCTGCTGCAGCTCGCCGTTGCCGATCCGGGCGAACTGGCGCTGCACACGCTGTATACGGGCATTCGCTATCTGCGCAGCAATCACCTGGATGCGCAGCAGTACATTTTTGCCTTCTGGTCGCGCGCGGCGCGCCTGGTGGGCATTCTCGCCGCCCTGGTGTTCGCTCTGCCGTTCGGTTTCGGCGCGTTGCGCTCGACCTCGCTGAGCGCCCGCACGACGCTGGGGCTGACCTTGGGACTGGTCTATTTCTTTCTACAGCGCCTGGTCGAAAGCGGCACGGTCGTCTTCAATCTGAACCCGCTGTTGCTCGCCTGGTTGCCCACGGCACTGCTGGCCGCAGCGGCGCTACTGCTGCTGTGGCGCGTGCGCTGAGGCTCCTCTAGCGCCAGCCCGCCAGCCGGGCCTTGGCTTCGGCGTTGGCATCGAGCGCATCGCCGGTAGTGTGCTCGCTGAGCGCTTGGCGCAGCAGCACGGGCACGCTGGAGCCGGCCATGCGGTACCCCTGGGTCGTGGCCTTGGCAGTTCCGGGGGTTTCGTTGTCGATCAGAGTGACGATGCGCCAGCGATCCTGCTGCCGGCAAGCCAGGCCGGCCATCGAACGGGCCTCATCCAGGGTGAAAGTGCGGCAGTAGCCCCCGGTGCGTGCCTGGAACGTCAGACCGATCCGCACGGCACTCGACGCTGCCGGGGCGTTGGCCAGTTGTTCGTTGAGGGCGCCGTTGAGCAGGCCGCTGGCGAGCAGCGCGCCATTGCGATACTCGGTGGGGTTGGCGCCGGCTACCAGGTGCTCGATCAACAGGCCGCAGCCCAACCCGACCAGCAGGCTGGCGGCAATCGTCGTGGCCACACGCCGCGGGATGGTCGGACGTCGGCGCTCTGAGCGGCGGGCACGCTGCGCCCGCACGCGCGCCAGATCGATGATCTGCGCCGGGCCAACCGGACTTTCGCGGGCGGCATTCACCAGCCGTTGTGACACGGGTTCGTGCAGCACGCGTTCGAAGGCGTTACGCATCCGGCCGCGCAATGCGCGTTGTTGCGCTACGCGCTGCGCCAGCCTCGCGTCCCGCGCAATCGCCTGTTCGACCCGCAGTCGCTCGGCCTCGTCCAGCTCGCCGTCCACATAGGCGGCAAGCAGGTCATCGGGAATTTGGGTGCTCATGCGGCGTCTCCCGGCTCCAGCAGCGCCTGCAGCGTGTCACGGCCACGCGCAGGCGGCTGGTCAGTGTGCCCATCGGAGTTCCAATAATCTGCGCGGCTTCCTTTTACGGCAAGCCCTCGATGTGCACCAGGGCGCGCACGGCGACCGCGTGTGCGCGCAGCGCGTCGATCCAGGCGCGGGACTTCTTTACCTTTACATCTCCGTGCTCGCCGGCGTGGCCGGTCAATGCGAGCGCCCGCCGTCCCGCGCCCCATTATGTTGCGTCGCAGCAATGGCGAAGAGCGAGCCGATGCTGCGCTGGCTGGGGCAAGGTGACTACATCGCACGGCGACACCTCGGCGTCGGCTGCAGTCTCCTCCTGGAACCGGCCAGCGAGCCTGGTATCTGAAGACCACGACGCGACGGCGCAGCGCTGGCTGCACCGTCGCGCTATCAGCGCTATCGCGCCTGACTTCCACCATCGTCCTACCGCGAAAGCTGCCTGCGGCTACTGAGTTCCCGGCTGCCGGTTCGTGACACTGCCACATCGATCATTACGGGAGAAGTAGCTGTGAAGAGTGCAACAGTGTGGCTGTCGATGATGGCGGTGCCGCTGCTGGCGGTGGCCGCGATGAACGGTTCCAGGGACGAGTCATTTTTCAAGAATGCCGCCGAGGGTGGCATGGCCGAAGTGGAAGCCGGAAAACTTGCGCAGCAGAAAGGTGCCAGCCAGGCAGTCAAGGATTTTGGCGCCATGATGGTCAAGGATCACAGCGCAGCCAATGAGAAGCTACAGGCCCTGGCTTCCTCGGAGGGAGTCAAACTGCCGAGCGGCCCGAGCCTGATGCAGAAGGCTTCAGGCAAGCAGCTGAAGATGAAATCGGGCGACTCGTTCGACAAGTCGTATATCAAGGATCAGATCAAGGCCCACAAGGAGACTGTGGATCTGTTCCAGAAGGAGATCTCATCCGGGCAGGATCAGCAGGCACAACAGTTTGCCCGCGCGACGCTGCCGACGATCCAGGCGCACCTGGACAAGATCAATCAGATTGCCGCGGCGGCCGGCATCACCCCGTAACCTGGCGTCCCTCGGCTGACGTCCATCCAATCAGTCCGCTTGCGGAAGGCCCGCAAGCTGACATCGCCGCTCGGCACGGCGATTCAATTGCGCTCGATGCGTCCGGGAGTCAGGAAATCCGACAACTCCTCGGCGTGCTCTTCTTCTACCGCCAGGATGTCCTTGAGCATGCGGCTGCTGGTCGGATCATCGTGGTCGAGATACTGAATCATCTGTCGATAACTGTCGATGGCGATCCGCTCGGCCACGAGATCCTCCTTGATCATGTCGATCAGGGAATTTGCCGCCACGTATTCGGCGTGGCTGCGGGCCGTCAATCCATCCGGCGCAAAGTCCGGCTCACCGCCAAGCTGCACGATGCGCTCCGCAATCCGGTCGGCGTGCTGCTGTTCCTCGTTGGAGTGCGTCAGGAACTCGTCGGCGATGCTCTTTGACGCCAGGCCTCGTGCCATGAAGTGGTGGCGGCGATAGCGCAGTACGCAAACCAGTTCGGTTGCCAGTGCTTCATTCAGCAGCTTGAGGACCTCGGCGCGATCGGCCGAGTAGCCGGCGGTCACGGCGCCTTCCTCGATGTTTCTGCGTGCCTGCTCGCGAATCGTCTTAACATCGGTAATCTTCTGCGTCGAGCTCATCTCATCGTCCCCTTACAGCGGATGGAAGCGCAATCGTCTTAGATTCAGGCTAAACGGAGCCCGGTCACCGTGCCTAGCCAGGGGCGACCGGGAGGTTTGTCGGATTTTTCGGCAAGCGGGCATCCGAAGCTCTTACCCGAGGAAGCCCCCAAGGGCCCCGGCTGGTGTCAGTTCCATGACAATGCGAGCTTTTCGCCTTGTCTGACAGGCAGGAGCCGATTTCTGGGTTACAGTATGTTTCATGCTGGATATTAAAGTTCGTAATGGGCTGCCGTTCCCCGTAGTGGGGGTGGGCGCGTCGGCGGACGATCCAGGGGCGCTGCTGGAGTACTTTGCCGGCAGGGCGCTCGACAGCGGCATGGCGTACATCGTCATGCAACCCAAGCCGTCGACCCGGTCCCCATCGGCCGCCTCGGAGCCCGTCGCCTCAGATCAGGCCAAGCTGACAGCCGAGTACCTGGCGAAGCACATCCGCATGCCGGTCAGCATGATGACCGACGGCATCAGCCTCGAACCCAATCACGTCTACGTCATGCCCCCGCTCCGGCACGAGCCGGAACTGCGGCAGCGCGCCCGCTTCGCTTGAGGTTTAGCCGCCCCGTTTCCAGCCGCGTTTCGGCGCGCCCCTCCGTACGACTCTACTGCGAGGACTGACCGGCGGGCGCAGTGGATGGCGCCTGCGGCTTTTCCGGCTGTGGCGGCTGCGCCACCTGGCCCTCGGCCTCGTTGGTCAGATTGCCGCAATCGGCATTCTTGGCCAGGCCAGGGTCCACGAATGCAAGCACCGCCGCAAACGGGGTGGCCACCACACCGAGCACGGCCGCTGCGGCACCCTGCTTGGCCAACGCCGGCGCCGACAGACTGATGGCCGGGTGTCGCAAGGTGCCGCGGATGTTGACCGGCGCGCGTAGGCGGTCGAACCGCGGCTTCTTCGGCTCGCCCTTGATGTTGAGATCGAGCTTCTCGTCGCCAAACGTAATGCGGCCGTCGCCGGAGACGATGACATTCTCCGTATCGAATAGCAGGTGTTCCGCCTCGGCGTCGCCATCCTTGAGCTTGAATTCGATCACCCCGCAGCGGATCGGTACGGTCTGGTCCTTTTTCGTCAGCAGCAGACCCAGGCCGCGGATCACGTCGATGCCAGCCAACTCCGCGAAGGCCTCGCGCATCTGGCCGTGGGGTAGCACCAGGCTGAAGTTGCCGTTGGCATCGGAAGCGATGGCGTGCACCGAATTGCCGCTGCCATCGATGCGCAGTCGTCCTTCCATGACGCCCTCGAGCGGGGCTTCTGTCGCGTTCTTGGGCTTGAACTGATCCAGGTGGATGCCGCTCAGGCGGATGTCCATGCTGGTCTGCGGTGTCTGTTGCCGCGTCTTCAATTCAATCGAGCCCGCGAGCTTGCCCTGCGGCAGCGTGAAGTCGATGGGGTCGATTTTCAGATCGCCCTGATTGAGGTTGAGCTTGAACGCCACGTCCTGGATCGGCACCTTCTGCGCCTGGATCGAGTCGGCCTGGAAATCCACCTTCGCATCCATGGCGTTCAGGCGATCGAACTGGAATTCGAAGGTCGGCAGCAGGTAGGGAGAGACCGGCTGCTTTTTTGGCGCCTGAACCTGCGCCGGCGCCTTGCCTTTCTGATCGGCCGGTTGTTCGACGCCGGCGCCGAAGGCGACACCGAGGTCGCTGAGATTCAGCGAGTGCGAAGTGATGTCGGCGGTCAGGTGTGGCCGTCCATCCTTTTCGGCAAGATCCACCGTCCCCTTACCACGGATGTCGCTGCTGCCGACCTTACCGACCAGGTCATCGAGCGCGAAATGATTGCCCGAGCGGTGCAGCTTTACCGACAGTTGATACGGCGGTGTCAGTGGCAGTGCCAGATTGGTCAGGTAGTAGAGATTCGCCAGGTTCTGACCCTGCAGTGCGATGTCGGCGTCGACACCGCTGAGATCGAATGGCTTGGCGATGGTGCCGCGCAGCTTGACGCTGGATGGTCCCGCATCCACGGAGGTCTGGAAGTTGTACGGATGATCGAGCTGCACATCGAGCAGGGCGTCACCGCTGAAGGCCAGTTTGAACGGCTCCTTGTTGAGGGTGCCTTCGCCGTTGAGCGAGAACGGACGGGCTTTCTGGCCGGTACCGCTCTCCTGTGCGCCAACGGTCCCTTTGAAGGTCAGCTTGCGAATCGCGTCATTGATGTCGAGCGAGCCACCGGTGAGCGCAAAGTGATGCAGCGGTGGCAGTTTGGTCGGTTTCTCCGGTCTGGTCGGCTGCGGTTTGGTAGTACCGAAATCCCAGTTGGCGCGGCCGCGTTGGTCCTGGATCAGCTCCACCCTGGGGTTCTGCAGCTCGAGGGTCGCCAGCACCAGGCGGCCAATGAACAGATCCTTCAACACCACCGCGACGTGCAGCCGCGGCAGATCGATCATGTCATCCGTTCCGGCCCAGGGCGGATTGCCGATCCTGAGGCCGTTGACGTCCGCGCTCGGTGTCCAGGAAAACAGGTGTACGCGCAGATCGCCCTCGATCGACACCGGCCGATCGATGTGGCGCGAGATCATGCGGCTCAACGGAGCACGCAGCGCATTCCAATCGAGCAGCGACAACACCAGCAACAGCAGCAGCAGGAACGCCACGATGCCGCCGATCCAGAGCAGCGGCCGTGGTATGCGATGCGTCGTCATGACCAGACCGTAGCGACGGGCGGTGGCGCGAGCCGTCAGACTATTCTGAATCGCACAGGAAGATTCGCCTCTGCGGCGACGCCGATCCGCCTGCAGGTCGCGTCGGCGGGGTTGCGGGGGACCTTAGAGGACTGTGCGCAGCATGCTTCTGGCGTGCTCGGCTATTTGCCGCACATCGTCGAACAAATTAGCGACCTCGTAAGACGCGAGAAATGCACCGGCCCAATACGCTGCCGGGTGGCGCTGCTGCAACCGCGCCATCGGCGCGTACAGGGTCTCGCGAATCGGAGCCCGTAAGCACAGCCACAGAGTCCCCATAGAAATAATCACAGCTGCGAGAATGTCCGTTGGATGATGAAAGCCGAAGAAGATACGACCAAAGGCCAGGAAACTGCCGTAGAGGCAGAGCAACCAGCCCAGCGGTCGGTGAATCTGAAGCACACCGAAGGCGACAGTGAACCACACCACTGCATGGTCGCTGGGAAAAGCGCTCCAAGTTGCCAGTCCGTTGGCGTCAACCACAGCCGAAGGACGCAGATTTAGCTCGGTGTTGAAGATCGGACGCGCGCGGAAAGGCAGTAAGTCAGCGAGCAAGCGGGCAACTACGATGCCGGTCACCATTGCGACAATCGTGGCGATCAGCTTTTGCCGTGTTTGTAGCGTTGCTTGTTCAGTAGGCGCGGAGCAATGCCACAGGTACCAGATCGGCAGCATGAACAGCGCGCCTTTCAGAAAATTATTCTTCTGGAATTCGGCTAGAAGGACCTCGAAATGCGGCCAGCGACCTACGTATTCGTTGAGGAAAAGCAATATGTGCTTGTCGAAAGGATTCATAGATTGCTTTCATTGGCTTACGGCTGCAGCTTGACAGCCACCCGGTCTCCTAGAGTTGACGCAGCTCTCGCTTTCAAGAACGGCCTGTTGCATCCCTGTAGTGGCAGCGTGCGACTCTCGGCTGCGGTGCACAATGCCGTTGGCGACTGGCGCCCGAAACCTTATCTGTCGATCATCGACTGCCATCGCGGGTGGAACAGCTCAGTTCGGGGGGTCAGTCGAACGCGACGGCTCCGATCATCGCCCGCCGTACAGCCATGCTTGATCGCAGGAGCGGCTTGATGACGATCAGCGTACCGCTGTAACGATCTCGGGCTGGGGGGAGGGCTCGAGTCAGGAGACATTTCGGGGACACAGCTGATTGGATGGTTCGTAACCCACTGATTTAGTGGCGCTCCCTACGAGATTCGAACTCGTGTTCCAGCCTTGAGAGGGCCGTGTCCTAGGCCTCTAGACGAAGGGAGCGTAAGGCCGGAGGGGGATTGGAAAGGCGCGGTATTATAGGTGACCAGACCGATTGCTCAAGCGGGAAATTCGATTTGAACCAAACTCTTCCGGCGGCAGCGCCCGGTGTCCAGCCACGCATCATTCCTCGCGCCGAACACAACATCTCACGTACCAGTCTCTCCGGTAATGCCCTGCGCGTTCTGTACCGGCTCAAGGAGGCCGGCTACCAGGCGTTCCTAGTCGGCGGCTGCGTGCGCGACGTCATGCTCGGCCGTCATCCGAAGGATTTCGATGTGGCAACCAACGCGTTGCCGGACGAAGTGCGCGCGCTGTTCCGCAACTCCCGCCTGGTCGGGCGCCGCTTTCGCCTGGCGCACGTGGTATTCGGCCGCGAGGTCATCGAAGTTGCGACTTTCCGTGCTGCGAGTGCGCCGCTGCCGAGTGAAGAACCGGTGCCGCAAGCGGACCCGGAAGAGGGCGAGGCCCCCGAGCTCGACGAAGAGTCGGAGCTGGATGACGATGCCGAGATCAACGGCATCGATCACGAGAGGGTGCTCGATACGCACGGCCGACTGTTGCGTGACAACGTTTACGGCACCATTGATGAGGATGTCTGGCGGCGCGACTTCACGGTCAACGCTCTGTATTACAACATCGCTGATTTCTCGCTGTGGGATTACGTCGGCGGTGCCGAGGACATCGCGGCGCAGCGCCTCCGGCTGATCGGCGATCCGGAGACCCGCTATCGCGAGGATCCGGTACGCATGCTGCGCGCCGCCCGCTTCGAGGCCAAACTCGGTTTCACGCTCGACGATGCCACCGCCCAGCCGATCGAGCGCCTGCGCGGACTGATGTCGGGTGTGCCGGCTGCGCGCCTGTTCGACGAGACTCTGAAGCTGTTCCTGACCGGACACGGCGTGCGCAGCTACGAAGTGCTGCGACGTCGCGGGCTGCTCGGGGAGCTGTTTCCCGCCGTGGAGCGCTATCTGAGCGCACACCCGGGAAGCCTGGTGGAGCAATTGCTGGTGCAGGGGTTGCGCAACACCGATGCGCGCGTGGCCGATGACAAGCCGGTGACGCCGACATTCCTGGTAGCGCTGCTGCTGTACGGCCCGTTCGCGCAGGTGATCGAGTCGTTGCCGCCGGCGCGCTGGCATGAGCTGAGCGCGATCGTTGAAGCCTGCGACCGGGCGCTGCGGGCAGCTTCCGGGCGCGTGACGATTCCGC
>JBAUYT010000201.1:0-1600 GCA_049584935.1 Steroidobacteraceae bacterium | reverse complement strand
AACTTGCCGCTGACTACTTCTCGTTGCGCGAACTCGACGCCGAATATCAGGTAGTGCAAGAATCCGTAGAGTACGAACGCAAGGGGCTCGACTTGGTGAACAACCGCCACCAGGGCGGCGTTGCCAGCGGACTGGAGGTCGCACAACAGGCGGGGCTGCTCGATTCGACGATTTCGCAACTGTCGCTGGTGCAGCAGTCGCGCGCGCAGTACGAGCACGCCATCGCCGTGCTGCTGGGCCAGTCGGCGTCGAACTTCAACGTGCCCATCGCTCCATTGCGGGCCACGCCTCCGCCGGTTCCGTTGGGAGTGCCGTCAGACGTGCTTGAGCGGCGTCCCGATATTTCGACGGCAGAGCGGCAAATGGCGTACCAGAACGCGCAGGTGGGAATCGCACGCACCGCATTTTATCCGCACATTACCCTCAGCGGCGGGGGGGGCTGGCAGAGCACCAGCATTACGTCGCTGCTGAGTGCGCCCAGTCTTTTCTGGTCGCTGGGCGCGGATGCCCTTGAACCCATTGTTCAAGGCGGGAGAAACCGCGCCAATCTGGCGGCGGCGCAGGCCGCGTATGATGAATCCGTCGCCAACTACCGCCAGTCGGTGCTCGCCGCATTCCAGCAGGTGGAGGACGGGATTAGCAATCTGAGCACGCTGTCGCAAGCGCTGACAACGCAGGGAGCGGCGGTCGATGACGCGCGCCGCTATCTGGCCATTGCCAACAACCGTTACGTCGGCGGAGTTACGACTTACCTGGATGTCATCACTGCGCAAACCACGCTGCTCTCAAGCCAGCGGCTGCAAACGCAGTTGCTCGGCCAGCAGATGGTCAGCTCGGTATATTTGGTAAAAGCCCTGGGCGGGGGATGGAATGCGAGCGAGATCAAGGGCGAGCAAGTGCATCCCGAGCCCGGGCAGATTCTGCAGCCTTAGTTTGCCGCGGGAGATTCTCGTTCCTCGAAAAAATCTCCCGCTGTCGAGCCCTCCGTAGTATTCTCCGGCTAAACAAGGTTCCCGAAAGGACCACTCGTGCCTGATGACGACAAGGCCGGCTACAACCGCTTCCTGCTGCTGGTGGCGGGACTGGGCGGCCTGCTCTACGGCGTAGACGTCGGCATCATCGCCGGCGCACTCCCGTATCTCGAATCCACTTCCGGACTGAACGCGAGCCAGCTTTCGATTGTGGTCGCCGCGGTGCTGCTGGGCAGTGTGATCTCCACTCTGTTTGCCGGTAGTTTGGCCGATTGGATGGGGCGCCGGCTTCTGATGACACTGAGCGGGGTGCTGTTCGTCGTCAGCATTCCCGTGATCGCGCTGGCACACGGTTATGAACCGCTGGTCTTTGGCCGGCTTCTGCAAGGCGTTAGCGCGGGCCTGATCGGCGTGGTCGTTCCGCTGTATCTCGCCGAATGTTTGACGGCAGCGACCCGGGGCAAAGGCACGGGAATTTTCCAGTGGCTGCTTACGCTCGGCATCGTGGCCGCGGCTGTGGCGGGAATGTACTTCAGCATCCGCGTCGATCAGGTAGCGAAACTTGGCGATGCTGCGAAACTCTTCGCCTTCAAGGACACTGCATGGCGCAGCATCTTCTGGGTTTCGCT
>JBAUYT010000200.1:0-1762 GCA_049584935.1 Steroidobacteraceae bacterium | reverse complement strand
GCTATCCTTTGCGGCCGCGCGCGCTCCGGGGGGCTGCGCGCCTGTAAGGTCAGGGGGATCGAAGGTTCTTGAGCACGATTCTGGTGGGCATCAAGCGCGTCATCGATTACAGCGTGCGTGTGCGCGTCAAGCCCGATGGTTCAGGCGTGGTCACCGAGGGGGTCAAGATGAGCATCAACCCCTTCGATGAGATCGCGCTCGAGGAGGCACTGCGCATCAAGGAGCGCGGCCTGGTCAACGAAGTGATCGCAGTGGGCATCGGCCCGGCGGACGCGCAGCAACAGCTGCGCAGCGCACTCGCCATGGGGGCGGACCGCGCTGTGCTGGTACAGGTCGACGCACCGGTGGCCTCGCTGAGCACGGCGCGCGTATTCCTCAAGCTGGTGCAGCAGCATCAGCCGCTGCTGGTGATCCTCGGCAAGCAGGCCATCGACGACGACAACGGGCAGACCGGCCAGATGCTGGCGGCACTCTGGGATCGGCCGCAGGCTACTTATGCATCCAAGCTGGAAATCGACGGCCAGGTGGCCCGCGTGACGCGCGAAGTCGATGCCGGCCTCGAGACGCTCGAGATCGATCTGCCGGCGGTCGTGACCACGGACCTGCGGCTCAACGAGCCGCGCTACATCAAGCTGCCCGACATCATGAAGGCGAAGAAGAAGCCGCTGGATACGACCACCCTGGCGGCGCTGGGGGTCGAGCCGGCCGCGGCATCCGTGCGCGCCGTAAAGTTTGCGCCCCCGCCGGTGCGCTCGCGCGGCATCATGGTCAAGAGCGTCGAGGAGCTGTTCGGCGCCATGAAGCAGCGGGGGGTGCTCTGATGTCGAAGATCCTCGTCATCGCCGAGCATGGCGACGGCCGGCTCAATGTCAGCACCGCCAAGTGCGTCAGCTGCGCGGCCACCCTCGGGGGCGGCACGGTGGAGGTGGCGGTGCTGGCGGCGAAGGTGGCGCCGCTGGCCGCCGAGGCAGCCGCACTCCAGGGAGTCAGCCGCGTGCTGACGCTCGAGCGTGCCGAGAATGCCGAGCCGCTCGCGGCAGTATACGCGCCGCAGGTGGCGGCACTGGCCCAGGGCTATACGCACCTGCTCGGTCCTTCAACCACCTTTGGCAAGGACCTGATGCCACGGGTCGCGGCGCTGCTCGGCGTCAGCCAGATCAGCGACGTCATGGCCGCCGAGGGCAGCCATCGCTTCGTCCGACCCGTGTATGCAGGCAACGCGCTGCTGACCGTGGAGGCACCGGCCGATGCGACCGTGGTGGCCACCGTCCGCATGGCCTCGTTCCAGCCGGCAGCATCCGGGGGCTCGGCCGCCATCGAGGCGGTGAGCGTGCAGACGGCGCTGCCGGCGCATACGCGCTTCGTCGACCGCACAGCGGCCAAGTCCGACCGGCCGGACCTGCAGACGGCCAAGCGCGTGGTCTCGGGCGGGCGCGCGCTCGCCAGCGCCGAGAACTTCAAGCTGCTCTACGGCCTGGCCGAGGCGCTCGGCGCCGCCGTGGGCGCCTCGCGCGCCGCGGTCGATGCGGGCTACGTTCCCAACGAGATGCAGGTGGGACAGACCGGGAAGATCATTGCGCCGGAGCTGTACCTGGCGCTCGGCATTTCGGGTGCCATCCAGCACCTGACCGGCATCAAGGACGCGCGCACTATCGTTGCGGTCAACAAGGACGGCGAGGCACCCATCTTCGAAGTAGCTGACATCGGCCTGGTCGGAGACCTCTTCCAGGTGGTGCCGGAACTCGAACGGCTGGTGCGCGCC
>JBAUYT010000199.1:0-8584 GCA_049584935.1 Steroidobacteraceae bacterium | reverse complement strand
CCGCCACCACTACTTGCGCCAGTGGGATGGATCCAGTTGAGGATGGACCGGGGAAGCTGCCGGCTGAGATCGGCGCACCCGAACCAGGGGTGAAGCCATAGGCGGCGATCTGGTTGTCGTTGTCGATTACGTAGACAAACCCGGCTGCAATCGCGCAGTTGACCGAGATGCTACTGACATCATTGTTTCCAACGATGCCTGCTCCGTTTGTCACTGTGCATAACTCACGCCGCACGTCCGGCTGTTGGCTAATGCTGATGCTGTAGGCTGTGCCACTCGCAAGCGAGCCGGGGAACGTGAACGTACCGTTGGTCTCGATGGGTAGGTCGGATCCATCGCGCATCTTGAGTATCAGGCCGTTGCCGGATAGGCCAGCTACGGTACCCCCGAGCGCGTAGCCGTCAGTGCCTTTGCCGGCGCTGTTGGCAGCGCCCTCAATTGCGTTCGATGCGGATTGGGCGGCACCCCCACAGGCGGTTAGCAGCGCGAGCACGCCAGCTAGACCGACCACTCGAATTGCAACGGTCATGTGGTTCTCCCATGACGTCGGCGTTCTAATTTTTGGTGGCAATGGCCAGCAGATTACTGCAAGGGTCCCCCGAATTCTTAACTAGCGGCGTACTGGGAGATAACTCGTTGTTTTTATAGACTTATCGCCGGTTGGCGAGCGCGGATTATGACGCCAAAAAATGGGGCTTGGTAGGCGCGAGTGGGATCGAACCACCGACCACTTCCATGTCAAGGAAGTGCTCTACCACTGAGCTACGCGCCTGTCGAAGGTGGGCTTAGAAGCCGCCGAAAGATACCGGGTCGCCCCGGCAGTGGCAACCGATCAGCCCGCCTTTGCCTTGGGCCTCGGCGGCATCCCCGGAGCATCGTAATCAGTGCTCTGTGCCAGATCGAGTTCGAGCTGGCGCAGTTGATCGAGCTGATCGCGCAGCAGCGCCGCCTGCTCGAATTCGAGATTTCGCGCATGCCGGTACATGTCGGTCTCGAGGCGCTTGGCCTCACGCGCGATGTCGGCGGAGTTCTTGAGTTTGTGCGGATCGAAGCCGCTGCTGCGCCCTTCCCCGCGTGCGCGCTTGCCGCCAGGCCGGCCCTGCGTCAGGCGGGCTCCCTCCATGATGTCGAGCACCGGCTTGACGATGCTGCGCGGCGTGATGCCGTGCGCCTCGTTGTAGGCAGTCTGCTTGACGCGGCGGCGGTCGATCTCCGCCATGGCGCGTTCCATGGAACCCGTGATCCTGTCGGCATAGAGAATGGCACGGCCATCGACGTTGCGTGCGGCGCGGCCCATGGTCTGGATCAACGAGCCTTCCGAGCGCAGGAAGCCCTCCTTATCGGCATCGAGAATGGCGACCAGCGCCACCTCGGGCATGTCCAGACCCTCGCGCAGCAGGTTGATTCCGACCAGCACATCGAAGCGCCCGAGCCGCAGGTCGCGGATGATCTCGACCCGCTCCACCGTTTCGATGTCGGCGTGCAGATAGCGCACGCGCACGCCGTGCTCGTGCAGATACTCGGTCAGATCCTCGGCCATGCGCTTGGTCAGGGTCGTGATCAGCACGCGCTGTTTCAGTGTCACGCAGCGGTTGATCTCGGACAGCACGTCGTCGACCTGCGTCCGTACCGGACGAACCTCGATGGTCGGATCGACCAGCCCCGTCGGCCGCACGACCTGCTCGACCACCTGCGAGGACTTCTTGGCCTCGTAGGGCCCTGGCGTGGCCGAGACGAAGATCATCTGCGGCGCCAGCCGTTCCCACTCCTCGAACTTGAGCGGCCGGTTGTCGAGCGCCGATGGCAGCCGGAAGCCGTATTCCACCAGCGTCTCCTTGCGGGAGCGGTCACCGCGATACATGGCGCCGAGCTGCGGGACGGTCTGGTGACTCTCATCGACGACCAGCAGCGCGTTCGGGGGCAGGTAGTCGTAGAGACACGGCGGCGGCTCGCCCTCCTGCCGGCCTGAGAGGTAGCGCGAGTAGTTCTCGATGCCGTTGCAGTAGCCAACTTCCTTGATCATTTCCAGGTCGAACAGCGTGCGCTGCTCCAGCCGCTGCGCCTCGACCAGCTTGCCGTCCGCATGCAGCACGCTGAGGCGATCCCGCAGCTCGTCGCGAATCAGATCGATGGCCTCCATGAGCCGCTCCCGCGGCGTGACGTAGTGCGTGCCTGGATAGACCGTGTAGCGCGGAATGCGGCCGATGACGGCGCCGGTCAGAGGATCGATGAGCGAGAGGTTCTCGATCCGGTCGTCGAACAGCTCGACCCGCACCGCGTCGCGCCCGGACTCGGCCGGGAAGATATCGATGATGTCGCCGCGCACGCGGTAATTGCCGGGCGCGAGTTCCATGTCGTTGCGTGTGTACTGCATTTCGGCCAGCCGCCGCAGCAGCCGGCGCTGCTCGGTGGGTTCACCACGCACCAGGTGCAGCACCATCGACAGATAAGCCTGCGGATCACCGAGGCCGTAGATGGAGGACACCGTGGCGACGATGATGGAGTCCGGCCGCTCGAGCAGCGCCTTGGTGGCCGAGAGGCGCATCTGCTCGATGTGCTCGTTGGTCGAGGCGTCCTTCTCTATATAGGTGTCGCTCGAGGGTACGTAGGCCTCGGGCTGGTAGTAGTCGTAATAGGAAACGAAGTACTCGACCGCGTTGCGCGGAAAGAAGTTGCGCAGTTCGCCGTACAGTTGCGCTGCCAGCGTCTTGTTGTGCGCAAGCACCATCGTGGGGCGTTGCACGCGATTGATGACTTCGGAAATTGAAAATGTCTTGCCTGAGCCCGTGACGCCGAGCAGCGTCTGATGCGCCAGCCCCGACTCGATGCCATCGATCAGCTGCGCGATCGCCTGCGGCTGGTCCCCGGCCGGCTCATAATCAGCTTGCAATTCAAAACGATTGGCAGTGCTGCTCATAATCTGCGGACCTGTGCGGTCGTGGTCGCGGCGGATCGAATCCCGTAATATAACGCCTCGGCCGCAATGGGCGGCCGCTGTTCAAACTCCGTCAGGAGAGCACCCGTGCCTTTGACCATTTCGCGACGCGCGCAGCGCGTCAAGCCGTCGCCGACGCTGGCTGTAACCGCGCTCTCACTGCGGCTCAAAGCCGAAGGCAAGGATGTCATCGGCCTTGGCGCCGGAGAACCCGATTTCGATACGCCCGCGCACATCCGCGAGGCCGGCATTCAGGCCATCCAGAAAGGGGCCACCCGCTACACCAATGTGGACGGAACGCCGGAACTCAAGGACGCCATCATCGCCAAGTTCAAGCGGGACAACGGCCTGAGCTACGAGCGCAACCAGATCCTGGTCAGCAGCGGCGCCAAGCAGACCCTCTTCAACCTCTGCATGGCGGTACTCGATCCGGGTGACGAGGTCATCATTCCGGGACCGTACTGGGTGTCCTATCCGGACATGGCCATGCTGGCGGACGGCATCCCGGTGATGCCGACCGCGGGTCCCGAGCAGGGCTACAAGATTTCACCCAAGCAGCTGGCGGCCGCCATCACCCACAAGACGCGCCTGATGCTGCTCAACAGCCCGAGCAACCCGACTGGCGCGGCCTACACGCGTGCCGAGCTGCGCGCGCTGGCCGACGTACTGGTGCAGCACCCCCGCCTGCTGATCGGCACCGATGACATGTACGAGAAGATCTACTGGGCCCCCGAGCCGTTCGCGAGCCTGGTGACCGTGGCGCCCGAGCTGTACGAGCGCACCGTGACGATCAACGGCTGCTCCAAGGCCTACGCAATGACGGGCTGGCGCATCGGTTACTGCGGTGGGCCCAGGGAAATCATCACGGCCATGACGACCATCCAGGGCCAGTCGACCTCGAACGCCTCCAGCATCTCGCAGAAGGCGGCGGTGGCGGCGCTCAATGGCGATCAGCAGGTGGTCGCGGACATGAACCGCGCCTTCAAGGAGCGGCACGATTTCGTGGTCGCGGGGCTCAACAGCCTGCCGGGCGTGTCCTGCCTGCCCGGCGCCGGCACCTTCTACGCCTTTGCCGACGTCCGCGGTGCGATGCGCAATCTGGGGCTTCGGGACGACAACGCCTTCTGCGAGTACCTGATCAACAAGGCACTGGTCGCCGTGGTCGCAGGCTCGGGCTTCGGCGCGCCCGGACACATGCGGCTGTCGTTTGCCTGCAGCATGGAGATGCTCGAGAAAGCCATCGAGCGCCTGCGGGCGGTGCTGCCGGCAACGGCCCAGGCCAAGACGGCCTGAGCAGGCCCGTCCGTCCAGTTGGCTCTCGCGGGCGGCGCGCCCGCACGCTGGCGCGCCGCCATTGCGGAAACTATCTATTCACAAACAGCGGCAATAGGAGTTCTCTAGCAACATAACCACAAGGAGCACAGCATGAGTCCGTCCGCATCCGCCCAGGCGCGCGTCATCGACAGCACCGCCACCGGCCCGTTCAACCAAAGCGCTTCATTCTCAGCGCATCTCAAGGGCCTGCAGCGCACTCTGCCGCTGCGCAGCCACTACGACAACTTCATTGGTGGCCGCTGGATCGCGCCGGTCAAAGGCGGCTATTTCGACAATATCTCGCCGACCACCGGCCAGGTTATCTGCAAGATTGCCCGCTCGCAGGCCGAGGATGTCGAGCTGGCGCTCGATGCGGCGCATGCCGCGGCCGAGAAATGGGGCCGCACGGCGGTGGCGGAGCGGGCACTGTGCCTCAACCGCATTGCCGATCGCATGCAGGAATACCTGCCGTTCCTGGCCGCGGTGGAGACCTACGACAACGGCAAGCCGATCCGCGAGACCAACCTGGCCGATCTGCCGCTGGCGGTCGATCACTTCCGCTATTTCGCGAGCTGCGTGCGCGCCCAGGAGGGCTCGCTCGGCGAACTCGACGATGACACCGTGGCTTACCACTACCACGAGCCTCTCGGAGTGGTCGGACAGATCATCCCCTGGAACTTTCCGCTGCTGATGGCGGTTTGGAAGGTGGCACCGGCCCTGGCAGCCGGCAATGCCGTGGTGCTCAAGCCCGCGGAACAGACTCCGCTGTCGATCGTCGTGTTCGCGGAGCTGATCCAGGACCTGCTGCCACCCGGTGTACTGAACATCGTCAATGGCTTCGGCCTCGAGGCCGGCAAGCCGCTGGCCTCGAGCCCGCGCATTGCCAAGATCGCATTCACCGGCGAGACCACCACCGGTCGGCTCATCATGCAGTATGCCTCCGAGAACATCATCCCGGTCACGCTCGAGCTCGGCGGCAAGTCTCCCAACATCTTCTTTGCCGACGTGATGCGCGAGGACGACGCATTCGTCGACAAGGCACTCGAGGGATTCGCGATGTTTGCGCTCAACCAGGGCGAGGTCTGCACCTGCCCGTCGCGCGCGCTGGTGCAAAAGTCGATCTACGACCGCTTCATGGACAAGGCGATCAAGCGCGTCGAAGCCATCCGCCAGGGCGATCCGTTCGAGATGAGCACTCAGATCGGTGCCCAGGCCTCGAACGATCAATTCGAGAAGATCCTGTCCTATATCGACATCGGCAAGAAGGAAGGCGCCAAGTTGCTCGCAGGCGGTACCGCCAACAAGCTGCCCGGCGAACTTGCCACGGGCTACTACATCAAGCCGACCGTGTTCGAGGGCCACAACAAGATGCGCATCTTCCAGGAGGAGATCTTCGGTCCGGTCCTGTCGGTGACGACCTTCGATACGCCCGAGCAGGCGCTGGAAATCGCCAACGATACGCTCTACGGGCTCGGCTCGGGTGTGTGGACACGAGACCTCAATCAGGCCTATCGTTTTGGGCGGGGAATCAAGGCGGGGCGGGTGTGGACCAACTGCTACCACGCCTACCCGGCGCATGCGGCGTTTGGCGGCTACAAGAAGTCAGGAATCGGCCGGGAGACGCACAAGATGATGCTCGATCATTACCAGCAGACGAAGAACGTGCTGGTGAGCTATAGCACCAAGGCATTGGGTTTCTTCTAGAGCCCGCTGGCGTCGCCGGACGAGGGGGGGCGGCAATTGCGCCCTGCCCCGCCCGGCGGCCGCCCGTATCAGCCAGAGGGGGTGTCATGGACGAAAGCAATATCAGTCCGATCGGACGGGTTTCTGCCACGGCGGCCGCGCGCGAACTCATCGAGGAGCTCAAGCGCGAGCACGGACCGCTCATGTTTCATCTCTCGGGGGGCTGCTGCGACGGCAGCGCGCCGATGTGCTTCAAGGTGGGCGAGTTCAAGCTCGGCGGCGTCGACGAGAAGGTGGGCGACGTCGTCGGCTGCGAATTCTGGATGGACCGCGAGCAGTTCCGGCGCTGGGAGCATACCCGCTGGAGCATCGATGTCGTCCCGGGCCGTGGCGCCAGCTTCTCGCTCGAGGCACCGCTCAACCAGCGCTTCCTGATCCGCTCGTCCCTGTGCGAGCTTCCGGCGGGGGCCGCGGAAACGCTGACGGAACCTCGTGTCGACCGGATTGCACCCGAACAGAAGCTCTATTCCGTACCGTCGGGCTTTGCCGCGGCCGCGCGCATACGCCGCCACGAGCGCGAGCGAGCTTACACGGAGTCGATCCAAGAGCCGGAGCGCTTCTGGGGCAAAGTCGCGCGGCGCATCGACTGGATCAAGCCGTTCAGCAGCGTCAAGGACACCAGCTTCGCGCCCGAGGACTTCCACATTCGCTGGTTCAGCGATGGCGAGCTCAATGTGGCCGCCAACTGCCTCGACCGGCACCTGGCCACACGCGCCGACAAGACCGCGATCATCTGGGAGGCCGATGAGCCGGGGCGATCCGAGCGCATCAGCTACCGCGAGCTCCACCAGCGCGTCTGCCGATGCGCGAATGCACTCAAGTCACTCGGCGTCGGCAAAGGCGACCGCGTGACGATCTACCTGCCCATGGTGCCGGAGATTGCCATCGCCATGCTGGCCTGCGCCCGCATCGGCGCGGTCCATTCGGTGGTGTTCGGCGGCTTCTCCGCCGAGGCACTTGCGGGCCGCATCGGCGACTGTCAATCGAGCCTCGTCATCACGGCCGATGAGGGCGTACGCGGCGGCAAGCGCGTGCCGCTCAAGGCCAACGTCGACACCGCGCTCGATCATCACGCCGGTACCGGCTGCGTCAGGCACGTGCTGGTCGTACGGCGCACCGGCGCGCCGGTCGCATTCAACGCGGCGCGCGATCACTGGTACGACGAGTGCGTGGGGCAGCAGTCTGCCGACTGCCCACCGGTTCCGGTCGAGGCCGAGCATCCGCTCTTCGTCCTCCATACCTCGGGCTCCACCGGGAAGCCGAAGGGCGTGCTGCACACGAGCGGCGGCTATCTCGTCTTTGCTGCCTACACCCACGAGACGATCTTCGATCTGCGCGAGGAAGACATCTACTGGGCCACGGCCGACATCGGCTGGGTGACCGGTCACAGCTACATCGTCTACGGGCCGCTCGCCAACGGTGCGACCACGCTGCTGTTCGAGGGCGTGCCGAGCTATCCCGACTTCAGCCGCTTCTGGCAGGTGGTCGATGAGCACCGGGTGAGCATTCTCTACTCCTCGCCGACGGCCATCCGCTCGCTCATGCGCGAGGGCGCGGGGCCGGTGCAGTCGACCTCGCGCAAGAGCCTGCGCTTGCTCGGCTCGGTTGGCGAGCCGATCAACCCCGAGGCGTGGCAGTGGTTTCACCGCGTCGTCGGCGAGGGCCGCTGTCCGATCGTCGACACCTGGTGGCAGACGGAAACCGGCGGCATCCTGATCAGTCCGCTGCCGGGCGCCGTCGATCTCAAGCCCGGCTCGGCCACACTGCCCTTCTTCGGCGTGCAGCCGGCCATCGTCGATGGCGAGGGCCGCATTCTCGAGGGCGCCTGCGAGGGCAACCTGGTGCTGCTCGACAGCTGGCCGGGCCAGATGCGCACGGTCTACGGCGACCATCAGCGCTTCATCGACACCTATTTCAAAACCTTCACCGGCATGTACTTCACGGGGGACGGCGCGCGCCGCGACGCCGACGGCTACTACTGGATCACGGGCCGCGTCGACGATGTGCTCAACGTGGCCGGACACCGGCTCGGCACGGCCGAGATCGAGAGCGCCATGGTCGCGCATCCGCGCGTGGCCGAAGCGGCAGTCGTCGGCTTTCCGCACGACATCAAGGGTCAGGGCATTTACGTCTACGTCACGCTCAACTCCGACAGCGAACCGAGCGAACCGCTGCGCACCGAGCTGCGCAACTGGGTGCGAAAGGAAATCAGCCCGATCGCCTCGCCCGATGTCATTCAATGGGCGCCGGCGCTGCCGAAGACGCGCTCGGGCAAGATCATGCGACGGATCCTGCGCAAGATTGCGGCCAGTGAGTTCGATCAGCTCGGCGACCTGTCGACGCTGGCCGAGCCGGCGGTGGTCGAGCAACTGATCCGGGAGCGGCAGCGCTCGTGACCGCCGTAAAACTCAGCAACCAGCTCTGGCGAGGGGAACTTCAACCATGAATGCAAAAAAGCGCGTTGCGCTCGTGACCGGCGGCATGGGCGGTCTCGGCGAGGCCATCTGCTTCAAGCTGGCGGCCCTCGGCGACATCGTCGTCACGACCTATTCGCCGAGCAACACGCGGGCGCCCGAGTGGATCAAGGACATG
>JBAUYT010000198.1:0-43179 GCA_049584935.1 Steroidobacteraceae bacterium | reverse complement strand
GCCCTCATCGCGCTGGGCTCCTCTCCCGAAACCCTCGCACCTTGCGCCGCCGGTTCGGATTGCGATGCCCTGGCGCGGGCTACCTCCGCGATTCGACCCCCCTGCCCCTCGCCCCCCGGATGGGGGCGGGGGGGGCGAATCTCGGCCGGGCCATGGATGGCCCGGATTTGCGCGCGAGGACATGGACGTCCGAGCGCGGAATCTCGCGATGTCGATGGTTCGGGTGGGCGGCGCGCGCGAAGCGCGCCTTAGTCTTGAGATTGCTACACATGAGCTTCATCAATCTTTCAGAGCCACACTTGCCGGTGCCCTCCCCTAAATCAATCACTTGAGCCGTTTACCGTGTTGGAGTGCTCGATGGCTTGATATCAGGGTGATATCACCCTATTCTTGGGCCCATGCCCTCAGTCACCCCGATCTTTCCCTTGCGCTTGGTGCCCCAGTTGCGCAAGCGTGCGGAAGTCCGAGCAGCTGAGTTGGGGTTGTCGTTAAACGCCCTGGTGGCGGTGGCGCTTGATGGGTATTTAGGTGCTCGACCTGCGGTGGCGAAATCCTCGGGAAAGGTCGTGAGCGGGGGTGGTGAGACGGCCCGCAATGCGCCCTGCGCTTGCGGGTCGGGAAAGAAATTCAAGCGCTGCTGCGGTCGCTGAGGCGCTATACGACGTTGGGCTTGAGATTTAGGAGTAGATCGGCCAACCGATCCACATCCATGTTGTAGCGCCCGTCGCTACGGCTGCGTTGAATTTCAGCTCGCCTTTGCATTTGTGTCGCTGGTCCGGCGTTGCCCAGAATTCGATCAAGAATGAGATCGTGCCGTGGATCTCGCGCTGGGCGCTGGGCGGCCAAACTTCAGTTGCGAGGTAATACTCGGTGGAAAGAGATGGGTGTATTACCCCTCCTGAGCTGTCTACGGGTCTTGGGGGCAATGTTTCGTCTTGTAGAGTGCCGGTGAGCTCTAGGACCTTGAAAGTGATTAGTACTTTGCCGGGGTTCTGTATTTTCAGTCCGGTCTGAGCGTGGGTTGGTTGGTCGCCGTCTTTCGTGAATCTCAGGCAGACCCCTGTTATCGCCAGGTGCGGGATGGTGTCGAGTGCCAGGGCCTGCTGTGATGCTTGGGCCATTCTCCTTGTTTGGTATGCCATCCATGCGGTTGCCCCGCACATAGCGACGGTTGCCCAGGCTTCGAGATTGCTCATTGAGGGCCCTCGAGGGATGTGTAGCTTCGTAGGCCGCTTGGGGACGGTTTTGGGCCGCGATCGATATGTTGCACGTTATACCTTATGCGAAGTAGCCTTGTTTGCTCATCGAGTCGTACGCATCGGCGAGTCCCCGAAGAGAGTCGCTGCATCGGGTCCTCGTTGATGAACCGTGCATGAGCGCGAGCATCTGCGGCTCGAGGGCGGCGAGACGGCGGATCGTCGATGCGGTTGCAGCCGAGAGCGCAGTGGCATGGAACATCTCCTCTGCAGCGAGCGCGGGCCCGACAATATCATCCTCAGTAAGCGCCGGTCCGTCGCCGGTATGGGTAAACAGATCACCACAAAAAAGCGTCTTGGTCGTTTGCTCAAAAAGGACTCGCGCTTCCCAGTTGTGCGGAACGTGTGGCGTATCGATGTGCCGAATCTGCTTGCCACCGAGATCAATCATCTCGCCGTCTGCGAGCTTGCGCGGCGGTCGATCGCACAAGTCGTCGAGTGACACCATACAGCCAATAGCACCGTGCGCGACTTCGGCGTTTGGCGCGGCAGCGAGGAATTCGTTCATCGCACCGCATTCGTCGGCTTCCACGTGTCCGAAGGTGATCCAGCGGAGCCGCTTGAGCGGCATGATGCGGGCAATCGCCTGCGACACGAGCGGGAACAGGCGTCGCGGGCCAGTGTGAAAGAGGAGCGGATCGTCCGCATCGATAAGAAATTGATTGAACGTGAAGCCGCCAGGTGCCGCATCGGGGATGCAGGTTGATATGCGATAGACGTGATCAGCGATCTCATCGGTCTTCGTTTGCATTCGGCTTCCTTCCTCTCGTTGCGGCGGTGACCACTCGCGTAGACCCGACTACTCTTAAACGATACGCCATCTCACGACGCCGGGGGCTGTCGAAGGCGCGATCGGCCCCTTAGTGCCCAAGTGCTTGATTTTCGACCTGCAATTCGCGGCACGTTCCAAAGCCCAGAGCCGGCCTCAACGCCCTGCGCTTAAGCCCAGCCAGTCCCCACATCCTCTCCAGACGCTCTTGTCGAGGTTCGGGCAATTCGAGTCATAGGTAGTTGCCACGATTGTTTGCACTGCCGTGGGGCGTACTTTGCTACACCAAGTTGTTAGCAAAGCGACGGTCTCATGTTCAACAAGATTGGTAATCAAGTCCAGCGCGCCGGGTTGCTGTTATTGGGATTGACGCTCATGAGCCCAGTCGCGCACGCGGTACCGAGTTTTGCTCGACAAACGGGCATGGCGTGTGAAGCCTGCCATACGGTCTTTCCCGAACTTACGCACTTCGGGCGCATGTTTAAAGCCAATGGCTACACGCTCGATAATCTGAAACAGGTTCGCGACATTGATGCAGCGAAGCAGGAAATGCTCTCGTTATCGAGCTTGCCTCCGCTTGCAGCGATGATCCAGGTATCCGAGACTTGGCTCAACTCTCCTCTACCAGATGGGACTGGCGCCCCCGCGCACTCGCAAACCAGCACCGTCGGCTTCCCTCAGCAGCTCAGTCTCTTCTACGCCGGTAAGGTAGCGCCGCACGTCGGTGCCATGGTGCAGCTCACTTACGCCAACGACTCCGGGACAATCGGAATCGACAACACAGATATTCGCTACGCCAACAACTTCATCTTCGATCATACCAACGCTCTGATCTATGGAATCAGCATCAACAATAATCCTACCGTGCAGGACCTGTGGAACAGTACGCCGGCCTGGGGCTTCCCATACGCCAGCAGCAATGCCACCGTTTCGCCACTGGCGGGAACGCAGATCGACGGCGCACTGGCGCAAGATGTCGCCGGCATCAGTATCTATGCAATGTGGAACGAGGCCCTGTACGTAGAGGCCGGCGCGTACCGATCCGCAAAGCAGGGTGTCACTAACCCATTGACGGGGGCTGCCGGTCCGCTCGATGGGACAGTGTCAAATGTTATAAGCGGTGCGGCACCATACGGGCGATTAGCTTACGAGTACCAGCGCGGACGGCACGACCTAGAGCTCGGCATGTACGGAGCAGCCTTCAAGTTGTATCCGGGTGGAGGCGCTGTCGGTACGCCGGCCTCGCTCGGCGGGCCGGTCAATCAATTTCGCGATCTGGCCGAAGACCTTCAGTACCAGTACATCGGCGATCAGCATCTGTTCTCGATCAATGGCACCCGCATTCACGAGACCATGAATCTTGCGGCAAGCTTTGCTGCCGGAGCAACCGCCAATCCAAATAACGATCTAACTACGGTGCGCTTCACCGGCACCTACTATTATCGCCGCAAGTACGGTGCGTCGATCAGTCATTTTTCGACCACCGGAAGCAGTGATTCCGGCCTGTATCCCGCGGGACCAACCCCGGGTGTCATCACCAGTGCCAGTGGGAGCCCCGACACTCGGGGATGGATCCTGGAAGCGAATTATCTGCCTTGGCTCAACACCAAGATCACGCTGCAATACATCACGTACAGTGAATTCAATGGTGGCAGCACCGACTACGATGGTTTTGGTCGCAGTGCCTCGGCCAATGGCTCGACCTATCTTTTGGTGTGGCTGAATTTCTGAATCAGGATGATCGTGAATACAAAACTTTCAGTGTGCCTGGGTGTGTTGCTTAGCCTTGCGCTTCGAGCAGCGGCCGCAGAGGAGCCAGACGAAGGTGTCCGTGCCGCGGCCGCGCGCATCGCCATCGGAACCTGCGCGGCGTGCCATGGTCCGCAGGGACATAGCTATTCCCCCAAATTTCCGGTACTCGCGGGCCAGCATGCTGGTTACTTGGTCGCTCAGCTGCAGGCCTTCCGCGCGCAGACTCGCGGCGATCCAGACGCGCTAGGCTATATGTGGGGCATGGCGGCGCCGCTTGATGACTCCATCATGACTGGTCTGGCCGACTACTACGCGGTACAGAGCCCTCGTCGTGGGACGGCGGGTGATCCTAGCCAGATTGCTCGAGGCAAGGCAATTTATGAGGGCGGCGACCCTGCGCAGGGCGTGCCCCCCTGCGTTGCCTGCCACGGAGCGGGCGCTGTGGGGACCGACGCTTACCCGCGCCTGGCCGGGCAGCACAGCCAGTATCTGATTAAGCAGCTCCGATCGTTCCAGAACAACATGCGCAACGTTGCCGTGATGCACGGGGTGGCGCGTGGCCTTCAGGTTGCCGACATTGAAGCGGTCGCCACCTATCTTCAGTCACTGGGTCCCTAGAGTCATCGCAAGAAGAAGATCTCGGGCGGCAAAGGCGCCCGGTCAGTAAATCTTCAAACGCGCTTCAACACAAACCTGCCATACGCAATGAACGCGCCTATGGCAGCCACTACGAGCCAGTAGGTTATCTGGCTACGTTGCGGCTGACCGGAATGAACGCCGACAACGCAAAAAAACAGCATTTCCGCGGCGATGCAGACCGCCGCGATTGGAGCCAGGATGGCCAGCGGCTTGCTCATTGCGGGGAGTATTAGCGCCACACTGCAAATTAGCTCAAAAGCGCTCATTCCTAGCCAAACCTGATGGGGAATCGCTTGCAAGGAAGGCACCGTTCGCTCGGGATTGGAGAACTTCCATATGGCGCCTACGACGGTGTGCAACGCCAGCAGGATTTGCAGCACCCATAATAGAACGTTCATACCCCGCCCGCCTTTGACGGCCAGCTTCGAGCCTCGACACCAAACTGCCGGGCATATTCCGTAACGAGGCGTTGCCAGTCGAATCGCATGGCATCCGCACCGACGATGCGCCCAATCGGTTTGGCCGCGAGCAACCGCTCGAGGACGTCCAGGCAGATGTGCCAGCCGGCGGCGCCCCAGGCAATGAAGTTGCGATCTATGCTGTGCCAGAGCGTAAGCCGTGTGCCCTCCCCGACTGGCTCGAGCTGCCAGCGTAGATCGTTGCCTCCCCACTGATATTCGAGCCAATTTGGTGGCTCGGCGCGGGTCACGCTGGACTGGGCATTCACCGGGGTCGGGGTACCGACCGTACAGAGACCGACGGGGCCGACCGAATCGAGGCTCCGGTCCGCATCGAATGGCGCCCATTGCCGAAGTTCGGTTGGGTCCGTCAGCGCCTGCCAGACCTTCGCCGGCGGGTGGCGCAGTTCACGGACGAGAACGAGAGTCCACTTGTCCCCATCCTTACGTACCTCGGAGCCGGCCGCGCGGCCGGGCTTGTAGCCTTCCCTGCTGGTCATCGCTTCCGTCTCTGCCCATGTGGCTCTGGATGCAGGCGATCGAGGTGACGCTCGAGCGCATCGACGTGCATCGACCAGAAGCGGCGGAACTGAGTGAGCCAGGAGTCCACCTCCATCAGCGGCTCTGGCCGGATCCGGTAGAGCCGCCGCTGCGCATCGACGCGCGACTCGACGAAGCCCGCCTCTCGCAGCACCCGCAGGTGTTTGGAAACCGAGGGTTGCGACAATCGCAGCTGCTGTTCGATATCGCCGACGGAGCGTTCCGAAGTGGCGAGCAGACTCAGGATTGCGCGACGGCTTGGCTCGGCGATGATGGCAAACGTGGATTCCATCGCGCGTATATACTGCTATACGTATATATCTGTCAAGGCACTTAATCGGCAACCCGGAGTGCTATAACTGCCGCGCATCATGCACAAAATCGCTCTCGATTCGGAACTGCTTCGGCGCTTGCAGGCGGAGCGCGGTGGGCGGCTCCACATTTTTGATGACATCGACCCGGCGCGCACGGCGCACCTGGTCATCGACCTGCAGAATGGCTTCATGGAGCCAGGTGCCCCGGTCGAGGTCCCGGTTGCCCGAGAGATCGTGCCAACTGTCAATGCGATCTCGAGGGCGGTTCGGACAGCCGGCGCCAGGAACATCTTCGTTCGATTCACCACGCCCCGGGAAGCGCTCGAGACCTGGTCGAGCTTCTATTGCCGTTTTCCACTGGCGACGCGCCTGGCGCATCAGGCCGCCTTCGCCCCGGGCTCCCACTTCTGGCAACTCTGGCCGCAGCTGGACGTTCGCGACGATGAGCTCAGGGTGGACAAGGGTCGGTTTGCCGCCTTTATTCCAGGCACCTGCGACCTGCATCAGCTGCTGCAGAGCCGCAGCATCGACACCCTCATCGTCACGGGAACGCTGAGCAACTGCTGCTGCGAATCCACCGCGCGCGATGCCATGCAGTTCAACTACCGGGTCATCTTCGTCAGCGACGGTAACGCTGCGCTCTCGGATGCCGAACACAATGCCACGCTCAACAACATGTGCGCTCTGTTTGCCGACGTCATGACGGCTGCCGAGGTTATCGACGCTCTGGGCAGCAGCAGGCGGGCGCAGCGCGCTTGAGTTCAAAGCGCCCGGCAAGTGGCCACGGGCTCGGCCTAAGTTGGCTGCTGCAGCGGCACCGACAGGTAGCCGCCAAACTCCTTGACGAAGTCGATGGAGACGCGCGCGTGCACGCGCCCCTGGCGGTCGAGGAACTCGGCCTCATCGTCGAATGGAATCAGCGCTCCATGCCAGACGTTCGGATGAATATAGAGTCCGCGGCTACCATCACACCAGAAGCTCACGAACTGCTCCGGCCTGACGTCATCACCCGGCAGGGCCAGTGGCACCAGGAAGCTGCGGCCGTTGAGCGGATAAAAGAGCTGCCCGCCATCGGGGTGATAATTGGCGCGCCAGATGAGTGCGCGCTGGCGCTTGATCGCAGGTGATTTGGCCGCCTCTTCCGGCCAATTGCTCCAGCCGAACAGGTAGCTGTCACCCACGGCGTTGTTGCGTGCGTAGAGCGTCTCATCCCGCCACCAGAACTCGAACAAACCTTCGGTTACTCCCCCCTGATCCCCCGAGTTGGCATCAATCGGTCGCCAGCCCTGCGCCGGCCAGCGGACGATTTCGATCTGGAAGCCCTTTGGGTCATCGACGAGGCAACCATAACCTTCGAGGCCGGCATCCGTGGCGGCGCGGATGGGCGTGTCGAACACGCGTCGCACGCCCATGGAGGGTTTATAGGCTATCTGCTGCAGGTCGAAATCCATGGGGGAATTATGCCTGATCACCTGGCGTCATCACGATGGCGCTACACCCGGACATTCGCCCCCTACCTCCCAACCCAAACGGGCTATTTTCCAGGCGGCTCGTTACAGTTATTGGCGCGCGCCGGCTCGGCACTGCAGACATCATCCCTACTCGCTGGGGCACTTCATGTTTACCTCCCAGCAGGTGCCCATGCAGATGGCCTACATGGATGTGCCAGCTGCCGGCCGCGCCAACGCGCCGCAGATGGAGGCACCCGAACTGTTCAGCACCCGACTCATCGAGGCGCTCGATCATCGATGACGCTGCGGCATTTGACTTAAATGTGTGACGGTTGCGGCGCTGCGGACGCGCATCACAGCCGGCGTCGCGATGGGCGATTAGGCTGACGGGTATGGACAGGAAGGCGGCCTCCGCGACGATGGGAAGCCTGGTGGTTTCCGCTCTGTGTGGACCGGCACTGGCGCAGGATACGCCAGATCTTCGCGACGGCCCCGCGGGTTACACCATGGCGTGCGCCATTGGCACTGCCGCCGGAACACCCGCGGTGCGCCACTGCGCCGAGCTTGGGGCCGCGCAGCGCTGTGAGCATGAGGCGGAGCTGGCCTCGCATCCCTCCCAGGAGGCCACCGACCTGACGATCGTCAATCGCAGTGATGAGCCGATCAAACTTTACTGGCTCACATTTTCGGGACTGCGCCGACTCTATCACTCGCTGGCGCCGGGCGAGCGCGTGGTGCAGCAGACGTTCATCGGCCACAACTGGATGATCACCAACGGCCGCGGCGAATGCATCGGCATCTTCAACGCCGCACCGATCTCGATCGCCTTCTTCTAAGGACCCTTACCCAGCCGCGCCGGCGGCTGTCACCGCCCGCGCGTTTCGCGGCAACGCGGGTATGCTGGGGCCATGAGCGTGCAAGCCGAGCCGCTGCAGTTCGAAGTCGGTCCTGAGACGCGCGTCTCCGCGCTGTGGCAGCGGCCAGACCATGCGCTGGCCTGCTATGTGCTGGCGCACGGCGCCGGCGCAGGCATGGACCATGCCTTCATGGCGGCCATGGCCGTGGAACTGGCCGAGCGCCGCGTCGCGACGCTGCGGTATCAGTTTCCCTATATCGAACGTCGCAGTCGCCGGCCGGATCCGGAAGCCGTCTGCCATGCGACGGTCCGCGCCGCGGTGGCGACCGCGCGGGCACTCGCTCCCGGAATGATGCTGTTCGCAGGCGGTAAGTCCTTCGGCGGCCGAATGACTTCACAGGCGCAGGCAATTGCACCTCTCCTGCACGTGCGCGGCCTGATATTTCTTGGATTCCCCCTGCATCCCGCGGGCAAGCCATCGAGCCGGCGCGCGGAACATCTGCAACGCATCCGCATACCGATGCTGTTCCTGCAAGGCACGCGCGATGCGCTGGCGGAACTCGCGCTGTTGCAACCCATGATCGACGGCCTCGGGGCCCTCGCCAGTCTGCGTCTAGCCGCAGGCGCCGACCATTCCTACCATGTGCTGCGATCCGCGGGCACTACCGATGACAAGGTCCGCGCCGCGCTGGCGGACGATCTGGTCGCCTGGATAGGCGCCGCTGCCTAGTGCTTCAGGCCCTGCGTATGGCGTGAAATATCACCAGCACCAGCACTGCTCCGACCACGGCGACGAGCAGGCTGTAGAGATTGACTCCGGTTACACCCCCGGCGCCAAAGAAGCTGAATACCCAGCCGCCCACGACAGCACCGATGATGCCGAGCACGATATCGAGAAGCAGGCCTTCGCCGCGCTTGTTGACCAGCTTGCTGCCGATGAAGCCGGCAATGAGGCCGAGAACGATCCACGCAATAATCGACATGTCCTTCCCCTTCTTCTTGTTTTCTCCCGGGCGATCATACGCCCTGCAGCCACCCGCGGCACGCTTCCGGTTTAGCCTCACCCGCCATATCAGAGAACCAGGCGCAAGTTTTGGACCTGGGTTGCTCTGGCCTTAGTATGCCGCCACCATCAGAACCAGAGGAGCCGCGCATGTCCCCTGCCCGACCGAGCGTCAGCGACAAGCGTCAGAGCTTCGCCCGCCTGCATGCGAGCGGTTGCTTCGCCATACCAAATCCGTGGGATCCCGGCAGCGCACGCTATCTGCAGAGCCTTGGGTTCAAGGCAATTGCCACGACCAGCTCGGGCTTTGCCTGGTCACAGGCTCGTGCCGACAATCAGGTACCACGTCAGCGAGTGTTGGAACACCTGCAGGCCATGGTTGCGGCCGTGGACATTCCGGTCAATGCCGATTTCGAGAGCGGCTTTGCACGGGATGCGGCTGGCGTGGGCGAGAGTGTCCGGCTCGCGGTCGCTACCGGCGTCGCCGGCCTTTCGATTGAGGATTCGACCGGAGACGCGGCGCATCCGCTCTACGATCTGTCGCTGGCGGTCGAACGGTTGCGCGCCGCGCGGCGCGCGATCGATCAGAGCGGCGGCGACACCCTGCTGGTCGGCCGCGCGGAGTGCTACCTGGTCGGCCGCACCGATATTGCGGAAACCACGACGCGGCTCAAGGCCTACGCCCAGGCTGGCGCCGACTGCCTGTACGCCCCCGGAATACGTACGCGCGAGGATATCGCCGCAGTCGTGGCCGCCGTGGCACCCAAACCCGTCAACGTGCTCGTCTGGTCGGCCGATGGCCCGTCGATGAATGAGCTCGGCGAGATGGGTGTACGACGCGTCAGCGTCGGCGGCGCACTGGCCCGCAGTGCCTGGGGTGGCTTCATCCGCGCCGCGCGCACGCTTGCCGAGCAGGGGCGCTTCGACGGATTTGCACAAGCTGCCGCTGGCAACGAACTCAACTCGCTGTTCACCGAGCAATGAGCCAAGGATCGGCGGGTGATCGAGTCAGCGGGTATCGGTGCGCCGGCGGCCTGAGGAGGTGCGACGATCGTCGCGCACCGTGCGCGTCACCACCGCCAAGTTCATCGGTCTGGCCGCGCGCAGTTCCTCGGCCCGCCGGGGACCGGCGCGGCGATCGGGAAAGTGCTTGTAGACGGTGTTACAGAGCTGCGGCGTAGGACAGCCGCCCAGCGGCAGTGGCGGTGCCTCCTTGGCGAGGAAGCGGACACCGCGGTAACGGCCGCAGACCGGACAGGACGGTTGCGAGGTGACTATGGCCACCGCATGCCACGGGTTGGCAACCGTGATGTGCTGGCTGTTCTTGAACTGACGCGTGGCCGGAGCGCTGGCAGTGCGCGCACCGAGTAAGGATAGAAATCTCCCAAAAGCTGCCATCTACCTTCCCCTCACTGGGCCCCGCTCGTCCCGAAGTGTTTTCCCCACACCGCTTCGCCCGAGGCATCCTCCTCGATAGATAGGCTTTTACCATAGATAAGATGACAAGGTCGCGCCGTGAGTAACCGTTGCGTTGCAGGAGACGGAATCGGTGCGCACCGCCGGAGGTCAAAAGCACCTGATCTTCAATTGCTTGGGGAGATTTCCTCAATCCTGGAGGTCAAACTGCGGGGGTGCCGCGCCGCCGCGCAAAGAAATAAAACACCGGCACGCCCGCCAGAATGGCGATGCAGCCCCAGGTCGAGTTTTCAAGATTGTCGGTGAAAGTGTAGTAAAGCAGCGCTGCCGATACGGCGACGAAGATGGCGGGCACGACTGGATAGCCCCAGACGCGGTAGGGCCGTGCGGCCGCCGGGTCGCGGTGGCGAAACACGAACACCGTGCTGCCCGCAATCATGTAAAACAGCCATTCCGCGAAGATCGCGAGCGAGAAGAACTGTTTGAAGCTGCCGCCGAGTAGCAGCAGCAGCACCGCCAGCAGACACTGCACCACGATCGACACCGCCGGGGTGCGATAGCGCGGGTGCACCTCGGCGATAGCCTTGAAGAAGTAGCCATCCCGCGCCGTGGCAAAAGGCACGCGCGCGCCGCTCATGATGGTGCCGTTAAGCGTGACCAGCATCGACACTGCCATGCCGGCGGACACGAGCAGCGCCCCGGATCGACCCAGCACCAGCGCCACCGCGTCCGAGGCAGGTCGCTCCGACACGGCCACCGCGGCGGCAGGCAGCACGTACTGCACGGCGGCATTTACCAGAATGTAGAGCGCGCCGACCACGGCAACGCCCCAGATGAGCGCCAGCGGAATGTTCCGCTGCGGCTCGCGGATCTCCCCGGCCACCATGTTCAGATCGTTCCAGCCGTCGTAGGCCCAGAGCGCTGCCACCAGCGCAGCGAAGAAGCCGGCAACCCCGCCCTTGGCGCCACTGAACTCGGTGGCGAAATTGGCCCAGCCGCCGCCGGAGTAGGAAAACCCAACCGCCACGATGCCGAGAATGATCACCACCTTCAGCAGTGTGAATACGAACTGGAAATCGCCTGCGCGCCGCACGCCGATGTAGTTGAGCCACGAGACGAACACCGCCGCGGCGATGGCCACCAGCTGCCCCCAGGTGAGCACGAATGGATGCTGAAGAAAGGGATGCGGAAAGAAGGAAAATGCCCGGAAGCTGCCGAGGATGCGAACCAGGCCGGTCGTCACCGTTGCGATCGAGGCCGGCTTGGCTATCAGAAACCAGGTCCACGAGTAGAGGAATGCGGCGAGCGGCCCGTAGGCGTCACGCACATAGACGTACTCGCCGCCGGCCTGCGGCTTCATGGCCCCCAGCTCGGCGTAAGTCAGGGCACCGAAGAATGACAGCAGGCCGCCCACGATCCACACCAGGTAGACCATGCGCGCCGAGCCGACCGCCTGCATCATCTCCGCTGGCACGAGGAAGATGCCGCTGCCGATGATGGTGCCGACTACAATTGCGCCGGCGTGCGAGAGCTTCAGATCGCGCGCCAGCTCGGTGACCGGGCGCATCGATGCGGCTGGGGCGCTCATCCGGCCTTCACCAATACGTCGCGCGAGATGTCGCGCACGCGAATACATCCGGTCAATGCCATTGCCACGCGCATTTCCTCCTCTATGAGCCGCAGCACATGAGCCACGCCGGCACGGCCGCGCGCCGACAGAGCGTAGGCCCACGCCCGACCTATCAATACTCCGCGCGCCCCGAGTGCCAGCATGCGCACCACGTCCAGTCCCGAGCGCACGCCACCATCTGCGAGTACTGTCAGCCGATCACCGACTGCATCGGCGATTGCCGGCAGCGCATTGGCGCTCGAGAGTGCGCCATCGAGCTGGCGGCCGCCATGGTTGGATACCACGATGCCGTCTGCGCCTGACTCGAGCGCAGTCCGCGCATCGCTGGTGTCGAGGATCCCCTTGATGACGAGTGGCCCGCGCCAGCATTGCCGCACCCACTCGATATCCTTCCAGCTCACTGCAGCATCGAAGTTATCGCGCGTCCAGGCAAAGAAGTCCGTCAGCACCGCGTTGCCCGTAACGACCGCTTCAAGATTGCCGAGCGTATGCGGCCGACCGCGGACGCCGACATCCCACGCCCAGCGTGGCCGACGCAGAATCTGTCCCAGGCGTCGCAGCCGCCCCATGCGCGCCTCGGGATCGGACAGGCCCGAGCGTACGTCGCGATAGCGCGAGCCCGGTACCGGCAGATCGACCGTAAACAGCAGCACGCTGCAGTGCTCGGCCGCGCGCGCCAGCATGTCACGCATGAAGGCGCGGTCGCGCACCATGTAGAGCTGAAACCACAGTGGCTGCTTCACCGCCCGCATGATCTCGGCCAGCGAGCAGGCCGCTACCGTCGACAGGCACAGCGGAATGCCGGCAGCCTCGGCCGCGCGCGCCGCCTGGACCTCGCCGCGGCGTGCGTTCATGCCGGCGAGCCCGACCGGCGCCAGCGCCACCGGCATCGCCAGCCGCTGCCCGAACAGCTCGGTACTCAGGTCGAGCACCGACACGTCCCGCAGCACGCGCTGTCGCAGTGCCACAGCCTCCAGGTCCGCGAGGTTGCGTCGTAATGTCACTTCGCCGAAGGAGCCGCCATCGATGTATTCGAATAGGAAGCGCGGCAGCCGGCGCCGCGCGAGCTCCCGGTAATCGCTGACCGCGGCGGCCCTCATGCCGCCCTCACTCGGTGACGCGGAAATCCGTGACGAAATATTCGGTTTCGCCGAAGCACGAGCTCGGAATCCACTTGTGCTGCTCGAAATGCAGATCCATGCGCTTGCCGACGTTGGCGTTGAGTCGCCTGGCGACTTCCTCGCTGGGTACCGTGAAGTAAAACTTCTCCGCCACCGTGCCCGGCATAGTGACCATGGCGGCCTCCCCCTCCCAGGTTTTGCACAACCAACCCTTCTTCGAGAGCTTTTGTACGTAGCCGGCGCGCTCCCCCGCTGAATAAGACCAGTGCAGGGTCGCCCAGGTAAATCCCCAGCCAACCAGTATGACCAGCAATACGAAAGCCACGAGCGCACGCATTCTTCGTTTTTCCCCGGCGACGCGCTGCACCGATTGTCGAGGCCAGCATAGCAGAGCCCGGATAGGGCAGTGCGGCGGCCGCGGGTATAGTAGCTTGCCTCTGGAGGCGGCGTGGATACAGGCCTGGAGCAGGCCGGGGCACTGGCGACAGCCGGGCTTGCGGCCGCGGAACTCGAGGGAGCGGTGCCGTGGCGGGCATACGTGGCGGTACCGCCTGCCTCAACTGCGTTAGCCCCTTGTCCGGGCGCGCGTGGCCTCGAGCAGCTTCGTGTTCTCGCTCTACTCGCTGTCGTTCATGCCGCTGCTGCTGCTGACGCGCGCGCTGCTGACGAGTGCGGGATTGGTCGCGCTGGGCACGCTGGCCCTGCTGGCGGTTACCGGAACCGCCTTTCTGCTGTTCATACTGCTCGTGCTCCTGATCAGCGCGCGCTAACCGGTCCAGCTCAGCTGCTCGAGGACAGGCAGGTCTTCATATAGGCCTTGCGGTCGTTACCCTTCAGCCCCTTGGCGGTGGCGTCCGCGTTGCAGGTCTTCATCTTCTGCTGCTGCGAATTGCCGCTGGATGCCGGTGGGGTGGCGGACAGGCAGGTCTTCATGAATGCCTTGCGATCGTCCCCGCTCAGTCCCTTGCTGGTTGCATCGGCATTGCAAGTGGACATCTTGGTTTGCTGGCTGTTGTCGCTGAAGGCCGGCGCACAAGCCAGGCACAAGAGCGTGGCCAATGCCGCGATGATTTTTGCTTGCATGATCTCTCCCCGTTTTACTGAGACCTTAGGACTGGCAGGCCTTGCCGTGGTCAGGGCGAGCGCCCTTTGCCTTGGCATCCGCCTCACTCATGTATTCACCGTGCTTGGTTTTGCCGTACCACTTGTCTCCGAGGCAGTGGTAGACGTTGCTCGAGCTGTTGATCCAGACCATGCCGGGACCACCGCCCGGAGCCGCATCCGCCGGTGGTGTAAAGGCCGCTGGTTTCTTCGAGTTCGAACTGCCCGAGGAAGCAGCGGCGGCTGGCGCCGCTGCAGGCGCCGGGGCCGCAGCCGGGGCGGGGGCCGCAGCCATAGCGCCGGATCCGCCACCCGAGCTGGAACTGCCCGAAGCCCCATACCAAGTCTTGACACCCTGGTGCCCGCGGCACGCACCCTTCTTCTGTGCGGCCTGTGAATAGGTACCGTCCTTGCAAATCCCGTTGGTACCGGCGGGTGCGTCGGTCGGAGCCTGAGCAAAACTCAACGTGGCGACACTCAGTGCCGCTGCCAGAACCGACAATCTGCTGAAACTGTTCATCGAATCTCTCCTGATTCTATACATGAGGCACGCTGCCGCCCGGGGTCATCTTGTCCACGGCCTGCGGCAGCGCCTGGGACAGCTGCTGCAGCAGCACCTGTGGGTTGATGCCGAATTTGGCGGCCATTTGCTGCACGGCGGTGCTGCCGAGCACCTGGTGCAACTGGTCCGCGGTAATGCCCTGGTTGGGACCGGTTCCCACCCACGAATGCACCACGCCGCCCAAGCCCTGTTGCTCGAACTGCGAAATCAGACCCGGTAGCCCGCCGTGCTGTTGAATGGCGTGCGACACCAGCGAAGTCATTTCGGCGCCGACCACGCCGCCCAGGACACCGTCGAGTAATCCCATGGCTGCTCTCCTCAAGCCGCGCGCTTGGCCAGCAGGTCGCGGATTTCCTGCAGCAGGATTTCCTGCCGCGGCGGCGGCGGTTCGACCACGACCGCTACCGGCGGCTTCTTCAGCGAGTTGAGACCCTTGATGGCGGCGAACAGGACCAGGGCAATAACCAGAAAATCGAATGCCGTCTGAATGAAGCTGCCGTATTTCACCAGCACGTCCTTGCCACTGGGATCCTTGCCGAGGCTGACAGCCAGGTCACTGAAGTTGATGCCGCCGATCGCCTTGCCGAGGACTGGCATGAAAATGTCTCCAACCAGCGAAGACACGATCTTGCCGAAGGCCGCCCCGATGATGACGCCCACGGCCAGATCGACCACGCTACCCTTCATTGCAAACTCTTTGAATTCGGATGCCAGGCTCATCGCAGATCTCCCTAATGCGCCCTCATGAAGAGTGCTCGGTGTTGTTAGTGGGTGCCCGAATCTCGCGTCGAAAGCCTAACACACACGCATGGCGAGATCCTCTAGTACCTCGCCGCAGGAGGCTTCGATTTTCAGGGATGCCTGCGCATCGGCGCGTGTCGCGCCGCGATTCACCAGCGCCACCGGCAGCCCACGCTCGCACGCGGCGCGCACGAACCGGTAGCCGGAGTAGACCATGAGTGACGAGCCTGCGACCAGCAACGAGTCGGCGCAGGCGAGAGCTCTATAGGCTCGCGCCACGGTGTCTTCGGGTACGACCTCGCCGAAGAAGACTACCGCGGGTTTCAGCGGTCCGCCGCAATGGTCGCAGTCTACCAGCTGAAAGTCGTCGTAGCGTGACACATCGATGTCAGCATCGCCATCCGGTGCAGAGCCGGCCTGGCAATGCACCCAATCGGGATTGAGTGCATCCAGCCGTGCCTGGACTCGATCGCGCGCGAACGAGGCATGGCAGCGCAGGCAGCGCACCGCGTCCAGGCGGCCATGCAGATCGATGACGCGCCTGCTACCGGCACGCTGGTGCAAACCATCGACATTCTGCGTGATCAGGCAGTCGATGTAGCCTGCGGCCTCCAGTCGCGCCAGCGCCCGGTGCGCGCGTCCCGGTAGCACCTCGCGCATCCGGCGCCAGCCTACCGAGCTTCGTGCCCAGTAACGCCGGCGCGCAGCCACACTGGCGCTGAACTCCTGATAGGACATCGGCTGCGGCCGCTTCCACGCGCCGCGCTCATCCCTGTAGTCCGGTATGCCCGACTCCGTGCTGCAGCCGGCGCCGGTGAGCACCAGCAGTCTGCCGCGAGCGGCCAGCGCACTCAGCTGCTCGAACGTCGATACCGGCAGGGCACAGGACATCCGATATTTTGCCACAGGCGGGCGCGGGCCTCAGACTGCGGCGTCGCATGCCTCAGAATCATTCCAGAGGCATCCCGCTGATGCTGGCCGCGGTGGCCGTGTTTTCGGTCATGGATGCCAGCTTGAAGCGCCTCACGCTGGTGTATCCGCCGGTCGAAGTGGCCTGTCTGCGCGGTTTGGCATCGATTCCCGTGATGTTGCTGGTCGTCGGCTGGCTCGGTGAGTGGCGGCGGCTGTTGCCGCTGCGATGGACGGTGCATGCCCTGCGCGCAGTGCTCGCCGTCGGCATGCTGAGCCTGTTCGTGTACTCGCTGCGCACGCTGCTGCTGACCGAAGCCTATGCCATCTTCCTGTGCGCGCCGCTGGTGGTCACGGCCCTGTCGGCGCTGCTGCTGCGCGAGCCGGTAGGCTGGCACCGCTGGTTCGCCATCCTGGTGGGACTCTGCGGCGTCGTGATCATGCTTAATCCCAGTCTGGCTCACATCGCCTCAGTGGGCGCCATGGCCGCTCTCGGCGCGGCCTTCTGCTATGCCGGGGGCGCCATCATGATCCGGACGCTGGCGCGCGAGGAGTCGACGCTGAGCATCGCCTTCTCGTTCGTCGTAGCGGTGGCACTCGCCAACGGCGTGTTGGCGCTGCCGCACTGGATGGCGTTGCAGCCGGCGCATTGGGGCTGGGTGGCAGTCATCGGCGTGAGCGGCGCGCTTGGACAGATGCTCATGATCCAGGCGTTCCGTTCGGCCTCGCCGGTCGTCATCGCGCCGTTCGAATACACCGCCCTGCTCTGGGGCCTGGCACTCGATTGGCTGTTGTGGCACAGACTCCCGGACCAACGCACCCTCATCGGCGGCCTGGTGGTGACGGTCAGTGGGCTGTACGTCATCTATCGCGAGCACCTGCGCGCCGCCCCGGTCGCCTAGCATTCGCCGGGCACGCAGGATTTGACTGGCAACCGCGCTAGCGCTTCCGGTTCCGGTTCCGTCGGCCCGCTCCTACAGCCGTGCATTGCTGGCTGATGCAAGCTGCCCACGTCCGCAAGGCGCGCGTTTCGCAGCTGCCTCAGGGACGACATGGAACGACGAGCAAATGGATTGATGGAGGAATGGATGAATATGTTTCGAAGTAAACACAGCTTTGTGGCAGTCGCGAGCGTGTCGGTCCTGCTCGGCGCCGCCGGAGTGACGCTGGCCGCCGCACCGGCGAGTACTGACAGCAGTGCCAGTCTCGGCGCGGCCATTGGCGATACCGCCATTACCACCAAGGTGAAGGCAAAATTCGCCACCGACGCGCGGCTCAAGAACAGTGACATCAGCGTCGAGACCAACAACGGCGTGGTCACGCTGACCGGCACGGCGTCCAGCTCCGGCGCCAAGGAAGCGGCCGAGACATTGGCGTCCAACGTCTCCGGTGTCAAGACCGTCAACAATCAGCTGACGGCACCATCGGCCACGTCCGAGCTCGGCAGCAAAGCCAGGCATGCCAGTGAGAAGACCGCTTCGGCGGTCGAAGACACGGCCATCACTGCCGACCTGAAGACCAAGTTTGCCGCGGACGGCAAGACCAAGGGCGCGGACATCAGTGTCACCACCAAGGATGCAATCGTGGCGCTGTCGGGCCGGGTGGTGTCGCAGGCGCAGAAGGAACACGTCATCTATGTTGCGCGGCACACCAAGGGGGTTACGCAAGTGGACAGCACTGCCTTGACGGTATCGGCACGGTGATGACACGAGCCACGGCGCCTGTGCGCCGTGGCTCGCTTCAGCCGCGGGGCTCGAAGACGGCGTACAGCTTGCGGCAATCCTCGAGGACCTCCCAGATGCCGCTGAAGCCCGCCGGTATGACGAAGCTGTCGCCGCTGGCAAACTCCCAGCGGCGTCCGGACTGGCTGATGAGCGCCACGCGGCCGGCGAGTAGATGACAGAACTCGTTTTCCGAATAATGAATGCGCCAGCTGCCGCGTGTGGCCGACCAGACACCGGCAAAGAACTGCTGCGTCGCATCGGTAAAATGATTCCAGACGGTCAGCTGCGGCACACCCTTGATGATGCGATCCGCCTCCGGCTGTGAATGCTGCGGCACCACGCCAGCCCGAAACGACACCACACCCGGCTCTTCTCCCATGGGTTAATCGTCTCAGATCGGCAGCAGACGGGCAATTTCCACCACCTTCTGCGGCGGCAGATGGAAGCGGTCGACGACCTTGACGGCGTTGCGGTACAGAAACGCGAACAACAACAGTCCGGCATGTCCGAGCGCACGGCTGCCCGGACGGCGCACGACCAGATCACGCGTGCCGAAGTACCAGGCGTGCTCCAGATCGATCGACGGGTCGAGGTCTTTCATGGCGCGCAGCGCCACGCCCAGGTCCGGTATTTCCATGAAGCCGAAGCAGATGACGGCGTGCCAGAGACCGGCGGCGACCGGTTCGATGCTCCAACGCTCACTCTCGTCGACGCGCGGGGTTTCCTTGAAAACCACCCGCAGGGTGACGGCGCTTGCGTGCAGCGCGCCCATGTTGTTGACATGCTCGATCAATATGCGTGGAAATTTTTCCGCCGAACGCGTCAGGAACACGGCGGTGCCGGGCACGCGCGGAAGGTCACCGGACTCGAGCCTCGCCAGCAGGTGCCTGGGTTCTTCCGTGTTGCGAGCCAGACAATCACGCACCGCCTCGATCCCGCGACGCCAGTCGAGCATGACCAGGAAGATCAGCATCCCGAGCGTCAGCGGCAGCCAGCCGCCGTCGGCAATTTTCAGCAGATTGGCACAGAAGAAGCTGGCATCTACCAGCAGGAACGCGCCGCCGGCGAGCAACGAGACCGACAGCGGCCATTTCCATACGCGCCGCATGGCCGCGAACAGCAGACAACTCGTCAACAGCATGGTGGTCGAGACGGCCGTTCCGTATGCGCCCGCCAGCCGGTCCGAACTTCGAAAGGCAATAGTGATCGACACGGTGCCTATCATCATGAGCCAATTGACGACCGGCACATAGATCTGGCCGTACAGCCGATCCGAAGTCTGACGGATGTTCACGGCTGGCAGCCACGCCAGCTGCATGGCCTGACGGGTCATCGAGAAGGAGCCGGTGATGATGGCCTGGCTGGCGATGATGGTCGCCATCGTTGCCAGTACTACCAGCGGGTAGATCGTCCAGGTCGGTGCCAGCAGGAAGAACGGGTTTGCCTGCACGTCACCGCGACCTATCAGTTCGGCCGTCTGGCCGGCGTAGCTCAGCAACAGCGCCGGCAGCACTATCAGGTACCAGGCACGCCGGATCGGCGCGCGGCCGATGTGGCCCATGTCCGCATATAGTGCCTCACCGCCGGTGATGCACAGGAACACTCCGCCCAATACGAACAACGCCACGGCCCGACTCTGCCGTACGAAGTCAATCGCATGGCGCGGATCGACGGCGGCCAGTACCCGCGGGTTCCGCAGAATGCCGCTGACACCAAGTGCCGCGATGACCAGGAACCACAGCAACATGATCGGGCCGAAGGCCCGACCGATGCGTTCCGTACCCAACCGCTGCGCTGCAAAAAGCGCGAGCAGTATCACCACTGCTGCCGGCATGACGAAAGGCTTGAGCGAACTGGTGACGACATTGACGCCCTCGAGCGCGCTCAGCACCGAGATGGCGGGGGTTATGACGCCGTCCCCATAGATCAATGCCGCACCGAGCAGGCCCATCAGGGTGAACAGCCGCACGCCGCGCCGCAGGCTGTTGGCACCGACCAATGACATCAGGGCGAGAATTCCGCCTTCGCCGTGATTGTCGGCCCGCATTACGAACAGGCAGTACTTAATTGATATTGTGATGATCAATGTCCAGAAGATCAGCGACAACACGCCCAGTGCGCTGGCCGGAGTCACGTGGCCGCCGAGCGCCTGCACTATCGATTGCAGCGTGTAAAGGGGGCTGGTGCCGAGATCACCGTAGACGATGCCGATGGCCGTGAGGGCACCGGCGCCCATGCTCGGCTTGGAGGTGTTGTTTGATGCCGGCTTGCTCGACTCAATCATAGCCGGGTCAACGCCGGGTGCGGTGCCATGGCAAAATTTCCGGCGGTAACGGGATTTGCATGCTGCACTGTGATAGCGTCTGCGTCCATAGGAATGGGCGCAATCAGATACACTATCGACATTGAGATTCAACGAAGGGAAGTTATTGCATGGCCAAGCGAAAGAAGCGGCGACAAAGAATTCTATGGACGGCAGCAAACGAGAAGCAGCTGCGCCGTCTGTCAGGCCGCACGCCCGCAGCAAAGATTGCGCGCACACTCGGCCGCAGTGAAGCCGCGGTGCGTTACAAGGCGCACACACTTGGGCTGTCGCTGGCGGTCAAGCGCCGCTAGCAGCACGCCGCCCACCGGGCGGCGGACCGTCATCGGATCAATCGCAGGCGTTGTCGCGTCAACCGCGCGGCGCTGACTGCGCTTTGCTCGTGGACGACGCACCCAGGCACAGCAACGCGGCCAAAGCGCAGGCAGCACAGTCATGGTGAACAGCATCACCATGCAGATCCGCAACAGTTCTTCCAGGCGAGTGACAGCGGGCGGTATTCGTGCGCGCTCGCCGCGGTACGTGACATTGCCGCTCCGGCCGGACGCGGCGCGCTCAAGCGTTACTTGCGAGCCCGGCCAGCGGCCACCAGTCCGGCGCGGTGCTGAGCATAGAGCTTCTGCGCATCGGCCTGAACGCGCTGCCGGAATTCCATGAATTCCCGCGGTACCTGCTGGCGCACATAGGCCGTCAACGCGGCGTCGATCAGCCGCGCAACCTTGACACCGTCGCGCTCTGCCATGCGGCGGGCACGCTCCAGCACGCGCGAGTCCAGCCAGAAGGTCAGATCCGCGTCACCCGCGCGTCGCGCCGGGTAGTCCTGCACCGGGTGGTGGGCGTGCTGCTGCAGGAACCAGCCGAGAGCCTCGTCATGCACCTGATCCTTGGTTGCCCAGCCTGCCTCGATCGTCGCGGCATCACATGCCAGCAGCAGGCCACGCAGCCATACTTCGGTCTCGATGGCATGCCGCACGGCTGGCGACAGTGTCTGGTGCTGCAGGGTACGCAGGCCGCGCGCTCGCGCGCTCGCCGCCCGCCCGCCTTTTCTCCCCGCCATAGCCGCTCCCGGGATTGTTAACGGTATCTTAGATCAGTGACATCTAACATTGGAGCGGTCGCTGACTTGCGGCCTCTGGCTGCGGGGAACGCGGCCGCGGAGAGCCCGGCGGCAAGCGTCGCCGAGCGGCTGGGTGCGTGGTGCCAGGGCACCCGGCAGACCGATAGATCGATTAAGTAACTTGCGTGCATTCATATACTTAGAAGCTAAATCTCATCTTATAAATGAAATACCGAGTGGGCCACTCTCCGGGCCCGCGGCCGCCATCCGAAAAAATGTCGCGCAGCCGCTGCGAATTGCGCCACAGCCACCATTGTGTTTCGTAGGCATAGCGCTATATTACGGCCGTACACCATTGATGAAGCAGGATTTAGTCTACCTAAGAATTAAAGGCGCCATGGGGTCTCGCGTCATACGAAAAATCTTCCGCGCGGAGCCTCGCAGCGTCGTCGGGAGTTCGACATGAGGGAGCTAGGTGCACGCCTGGAAGCCGCGGCGCTGTCGATGGCCGGGCCCGGAACCATCAAGGACCGCCTGCTCGACGCTTACTGTTCCCATCTCGAGGATCTGCAGGAGTCCGATCTGCCCGGCACGCTCGGCGCAGAGTTTGCCCAGATGATTCAGGCGCTGCATCGTGCGCAGGCGCTGCCCGGCGATGATGTCGTCAAAGCCTCGGTGCGCAAGCTCTCCAACGAGGAGGCGCGACGCTATGCCGAACTGGTGGTGCGCCTGTACGGCATGTTTGCCGGCATGAAGCAGCAGCTCCACAACGGCCGGCTGAGTCGCGCGCCGGCACCACTGCTGAAATTCCTCTCGGTAGAGGCTGGCGCCACCCCGTAGCCGACCGATGGGCGCGCATTGCGCGGCCCTGCGGTTCTAATCCAGCTTGAATTCGATCGTATCCCAGCGCGTGGTTTCCTCGTGGCGCGCCTGACGCTTAACCGCGTCCACCAACGCCCGCTCGTCCCACGCTACGCTCTCGTCGATCAGGCCCTCGAGCGTCTTGAGCGCGGGTTGTTCCCGACCGAACAGCGGCAGGAGGATGACCGGCTTGTCGCTGGCCTTGGAATAGTTGAGCTCGAATACCAGCAGGTCCTGTTGCTGCGTATACAGACTCGACAGCGCAATCACGACCTCGGCGCCGTTGATCTGGCGGCGCAGCTCCTCGCGTACCGCGTCCTGCGAGCGGCCGATGTCGGTCATCGCCAGGTTGCCGCAATTGCGGTAATAGAAGTTCCGTGCGCTTTCGAGGTACTCGAATACACGGACGTAGTCGTCGCTTTCCTCGAAGCAGTGTGTCACAAACACACGGATGGGATCGCGTTGGGACATACTTGCAGTGTACTGTGCCGCCCGTGCCGATGGATAGAGAGGGCTGTTTCCTTCCGTGAGACTGCTGGTCTACAACATCCGCTATGCCACCGGCACCGGACCGGCCTTCCACCTGCCCCTGCCGGGAGCAGGCTATCTGCGCAGCAGCCGGCGCGTACTCGAGCAGATTACGAGCTTCATACGCGCCGAGGATCCTGACCTGGTCGGACTGGTGGAGGTCGACACCGGCTCGGTTCGGACCGGCATGATCAACCAGGCGACCTACATCGCCAACGCGCTCGGCCATTATACCGCCCACCAATGCAAGTACGGTACGGGCTCCATCAACCAGCTGCTGCCCATCGTGCGCAAGCAGGCCAATGCGCTGCTGGCCGCGCCGCGCGTGACCGGCGAGCGTTTTCACTACTTCGACACCGGCATCAAGCGACTCATCATCGAGCTCGAACTCGACGACGTCTGCATATTCCTCGTGCATCTGTCGCTGAAGTTTCGGCATCGTCAATACCAGCTACGGACGCTGCACGATCTGGTGGTGAGATCGAACAAGCCGGTCATCATTGCCGGTGACTTCAATACCTTCTGGGGTACGCACGAGATCTACCTGTTCATGCGCGCCTCGGGGCTGCGCAGCGCCAATGCCGACGGACTGCACTCGTTCCCGTCCCGCCGGCCACGCATCGAGCTCGATTTCATCCTGGTCAGTGCCGGCATCGAAGTGAATGATTTCCGCATCCCCGAAGTGCGCTTCTCCGATCACCGTCCCCTCGTCTGCGATTTCGAGGTAAATTCCGCAGCGCGGGCGGCGAGTACGAACTGACCTCATGACTGAAACCGATGCCAGTGCGGCCACCGGCTGGAAGCTGGAAACGGACGCGCAACAGATTGCCTGGTTGACAATCGACAAGCCTGGCAGCTCCGCCAATCTGCTCTCGCAGGCGGTGCTGGCCGAGCTCGACCGACTGTTGCAGCAGCTCGCGGGCCAGCCCTTGCGCGGCCTCGTCATCCGCTCCGCCAAACCGTCGGGATTCATCGCCGGCGCGGACATTCGGGAATTCCCGGCGCTCGAAACCGGCGACCAGGCACTCGAGCTGATCCGCCAGGGCCAGCGCACCTTCGATCGAATAGAGGCGCTGCCTTTTGCCAGCGTCGCCGCCATCCATGGCTTCGCGCTCGGGGGCGGACTGGAGCTCGCCCTCGCCTGCCGCTACCGCGTGGCGCTGGGCGATGCCCGGCTCAATATCGGGCTGCCTGAAGTGCAGCTCGGTGTGCACCCGGGTTTTGGCGGATCGGTGCGCAGCGTGCGGCTGCTCGGCGTGCGCGCGGCCATGAACCTCATGCTCACGGGGCGCAGTGTGCGCGCGGAACGCGCGCTCAAGATCGGGCTGGTGGATCGCCTGGTCGAGCAGCCCGCGGAGCTGGACGAAGCAGCGCGGCAGATACTGCTGACCGCGCCGCCACCGCATCGGCCGTCACTGTTCGATCGTGCCCTGAGCTGGCCGGGGCTGCGGCCGTTGCTGCGGGTGGCATTGTTGCGTGAGGTCGGCCGCCGCGCCCGTCGGGAGCACTATCCGGCCCCCTACGCCATGATCGACCTGTGGTCGCGCAACGGTGCCCGCGGTCAAGCGGCTTTCGCGGCGGAGGCTGCATCGTTCGCGGCACTGATCCGCAGCGACACCGCCCGTGGACTGATCCGGGTATTTTTGCTGCAGGACCGGCTCAAGGGCCTGGCGGGCAAGAACCGTGCGGGTTTCGAGCGGGCGCACGTCGTCGGCGCCGGTGTCATGGGTGGTGACATCGCCGCCTGGTGTGCGCTGCGTGGCTTGAGCGTCACCTTGCAGGATCGCGAGCTCAGGCTGGTCGAGCCGGCGCTGACGCGCGCACGGGCGTTGTTCGACAAGCGCCTGCACACTCCGGCGGAGCGCACGCAGGCGCTCGCGCGTCTCACGGCAGACGTGGCGGGCACCGGCGTGGCGGCGGCCGATGTGGTCATCGAAGCCATCTTCGAGGACCTGGACGCCAAGCGCGCCCTATATGCAACCGCCGAGCCGCAGATGCGCGCAGAAGCGGTGCTCGCGACCAACACCTCCAGCCTCACGCTCGAAACCCTCAGTGCCACGCTGCGGGACCCGGGTCATTTCGTCGGACTGCATTTCTTCAATCCCGTGGCACAGATGCCGTTGCTCGAGGTAGTGCATTCACAGCACACGCGCGCGGAAGTGCTCAATGCAGCACTCAGCTTTGCGCGCCGCATCGACAAGCTGCCACTGCCTTGCCGCAGCAGCCCCGGGTTTCTGGTCAACCGGGTGCTGTTTCCCTACCTGCACGAGGCGCTACACGCGGCCGGCGAAGGCATCCCGTTCAATGCCATCGATCGCGCCGCAGTAGAGTTTGGCATGCCGATGGGACCGATCGAACTGTGCGATGTGGTCGGACTCGACGTGGTGCTGCACGTCGGTGAGATCGTCACCCGGGAGCTGCAGCGCGAGGCGCCCGCCTATACGGCCAAGCTGCGCGAACGCGTGCAGACCGGACAATTGGGACGCAAGAGCGGCCAGGGTTTCTACCGCTGGCAGGACGGCAAGGTCGTGCGGGACGATTCGCGCATGCCTCCGCCGTCGGACTTGTCCGACCGGCTGATTCTGGTTTTGGTGAACGAGTGCGTCGCCTGCGCGCGCGAAGACATCGTCGCGGATACCGATTTGATCGACGCCGGGGTCATATTCGGCACCGGCTTCGCGCCGTTTCGCGGCGGTCCAATCAACTATGCCCGTACGCGCGGGCTCTCGGCCTGCACCGCTCGACTGCGCGAGCTCGAGTTACGCTACGGGCCGCGCTTCCGGGCGGATGCCGGCTGGACCCTGCTGCAGGCCTGAAACAGCTGCGAATGCGTGAAGTTGCGCTGCGGGACGCCGCCTAAGGCTGTGTTAGCATCACACCTCTGATCGAACGATGCGAGGACACGGTTCCGGGGCTCGAGCATGAGTGAAGAAAGGCCTGTCGATGTGGCGTTACTCCGAAAATTCTCGCCACTGGAGGGCATGAAGAAGGAAAACCTGCTCGCGCTGTCTCGCAAGGTAGCGATCCAGCAACTGCCGGCCGGTCGTGTGCTGTTCAAGGAAGGCGACCGGGACAAGCACACCTACTGGCTGATCGCCGGCCTGATCGAGCTGCGGGAAGGCGAAAATACCGTGGCCATGATTCGCGGCGGCACCGCCGAGGCGCGCAATCCGCTGTCGCAGAAATTGCCTCGCCGGCAGAGCGCGCGCGCGGTCGACCCCATCGAGTACCTATCGGTCGACAGCGAGCTGCTCGACATGATGATCACGTGGGATCAGACCGGTACCTACGAAGTCTCGGAGCTGCAGGCGCAGCTCAGCGGTGGCTCGAGCGATGACTGGATGACTACGCTGCTGCAGACGCAGACCTTCCATCGCATTCCGCCCGCCAACATCCAGGCGATCTTCCTGCGCATGCAGCGCATGAACTGCCGCACTGGCGAGGTCATCATCCAGCAGGGAACCGAGGGTGATTACTTCTACGCCATCGTCAGCGGCAAGTGCCTGGTCACGCGCGAGACGCCGCTCAATCGCGGCGGCCTCAAGCTTGCCGAACTGGGCGTCGGCGACACCTTTGGCGAGGAGGCGCTCATCTCCGAAGCCAAACGCAACGCCACGGTCACCATGATGACCGAAGGCGTGCTCATGCGGCTCAACAAGAAGGACTTCCGCGAGCTCATGAACGAACCACTGGTGCAGTGGCTCGACTACCCCAAGGCGCGAGAGGTGGTCGCGCACGGCGGCCAGTGGCTGGACGTGCGGCTGCCGTCCGAGCACCAGAACGTCGCCATCGATGGCTCACTCAACGTACCGCTGTACTTCATCCGCCTGAAAATATCGACACTCGATCGCGGCCGCAAGTACGTGGTCTATTGCGATACCGGCCGGCGCAGCTCCGCGGCGGCGTTCATCCTCGTGGAGCGCGGCTTCGATGCGTACGTGCTGCGCGGCGGCCTGGATGCGGCCGAGGGCGGGCTGCGGCGCGCTCCCTGAACTACATCGTGTGCGTGGCCTTATCGCCGGAGACGGCGCCGGCCAGGTAATTCTCGATCTTGTTGCGCGTTTGACCCCGGTCTTGGTCGGAGAACTGCACGCCGATGCCGGCCGTACGCTTGCCCTGTGCACCTTTGGGAGTGACCCAGATGACGCGGCCGGCTACCGGGAGTTTCTCGTCCTCCCCCATCAGGTTCAGCAGCATGAAAACTTCATCACCGAGCCGGTAGTTGCTGCTGGTCGGAATGAACAGGCCGCCGTTCTGGACGAACGGCATGTAGGCCAGATACAGCGCGCTCTTGTCCTTGATGGTCAGCGTCAGCAATCCCGGCTTGTTGATGCCGGATCTGGAATTGGGGTCCTTGGCCATGGTTCCCGCGCGATCCTCTGCCCTTTGGGCTCAACTCGGAGTCAACTTGCGGCTGCGGCTCCCGCGCGCATGCGTGCCAGTTGCCATAGCAACTGCTCGATCGCGACAACGCGGTTGATCGAGGTCAGCCGAAAGGCGCGCAGCTCGTAGACCGCGTCGAGCAGTCGCAGCAATGTTGCAATATTCATGTCCCAACTGGATTCTGGCAAGTGCGCGCCAGTGCGCAGTTCCCGCAATTCGGCGCCGGCGACGGCGGCACGGTCGATGCATGCTGTGAGCCAGGTCTCAATGCAGGTCAGCCGCAGCTCGAACTGCTCCCCGCGAGCCCACCGATCCGCCAACGGACCGGGCTCGCCGCGGCCGGAAACCAGCTCCTGCAGGGCTGCGAAGGTATCGGCGGCCAGTCCCGCAACTTCGGCCGGATCGAGCTGGCGTGCCTCGAACGGCGCTTCACCGATGGCATCGAGCACGGCACCCCAGGGGCCGGCGCCCTGCCGTTCCAGGAATGCCAGGCTCTGCGCGCGCGAGGGCGGCGGTATGCGCAGCTTCTGACAGCGGCTCAGGATAGTTGCGGGCAGCAGCGAGGGAACGCTGGTCACCAGTATCAGCGTCACGCCGGCGCGCGGCTCCTCCAGCGTCTTGAGCAGTGCGTGCGTGGCATTGGGGTACAGCGTATCTGCCGGGTGCAGGATGGCCACGGTCGCGCCGCCGCCGTGCGCCGTCAGCGACAGCTCCTCGATCAGCGCGCGGATCTGCTCGATGCGGATGTACCTCGAATCCTCGAGCGGCTCGATGTCGATGAAATCGGGATGCTGGCCGGCGAGGAAGCGACGGCAGTCGCGACAGCGGCCGCAGGGCGCATCGATCTCCCGGCAGAGCGCGAGTTGCGCCGCAAAGCGCGCCAGCCAGAAACCACCGGCGCCGCGGCGGTCGTGTATCAGCAACGCAGGCGGAAAGCGCCCGGCCGTGCGTGCACGTTGCAGCCGCCCGATCAGCGGCTGCAGCCACGGCGGTTCGAGTGCAATATCGCGTGTCATGGCAGCAGATCCGCCAGTGTCGCCAGCGCCGCAGCCAGCAGCCGCTCGGGCGGCTGGCCCGCGTCGATGATGCGTACCCGGCCGGGCTCTGCGGCTGCGATCCGCAGATAGCCCTGCCGTACGCGCTCGAAGAATTTTCGACTCTCATCCTCGAACCGGTCGCCGGCCGCCTGCCGGGCGCGCGCACGCGCCAAGCCCTGCTCCACCGACAGGTCCAGCAGCAGGGTGCGCTGCGGCCATAGGTCGGCGTGGACGGCGTGCGCGAGCTGTTCGATCAGCGCCGCATCGACTCCGCGGCCAGCTCCCTGGTAGGCACGGGTGGCGTCCGTGAAGCGGTCGCACAGCACCCATTGTCCCTGCGCCAGCGCCGGTCGGATGCGATTCTCCAGGTGAATCGAGCGCGCCGCGAACATCAGCAACGTTTCGGCCGAAGGCGCGATCCGCTCCTCGCCCCGCTCGAGCACCAGGCTGCGCAGCCGCTCCGCCAGCGGTGAACCGCCGGGTTCGCGGGTCAGCAGTACGTGCAGTGCACGCTCGCGCAGCGCCGCCTCGAGCGCGCGCGCCAAGGTGGTCTTGCCCGCACCCTCGATGCCCTCGAGCGTGATGAAATGCCCCGCCTGTCTCACGGTGTCGCCGGCTTGTGCGCGCGCGCATCCGCGCCGATGCGGTGCAGGTACGCGCGCAACGCTACGTCATGCTGTTCGAGCGTGGCAGAGAACTGATGTGAGCCGTCGCCATTGCCGGTGGCGACAAAGTACAGCACGTCCGTATCGGCCGGATGCAGCGCCGCGCGCAGCGAGGCGCTGCCAGGCAGCGCAATCGGGGTCGGCGGCAGGCCAGCGCGCGTGTAGCTGTTGTACGGGGTATCTGTCTCGAGGTCGCGGGTATGGATATTGCCGTCATAGCTCTCGCCGAGACCATAGATCACGGTTGGATCGGACTGCAGGCGCATACCGCGCCGCAGGCGGTTGACGAATACCGCGGCCACCATGGGCCGCTCGTCCTCGCGCCCGGTCTCCTTTTCCACGATCGAGGCGAGTATCAGCGCATCGGTGGGCGTGGCCAGAGGCAGATCCGCGGCGCGTGTGTCCCAGGCCTGCTGCAGCTCGCGCCGCATGCGTTCATAGGCAAGCTCGAGAATGCGACGGTCGGGGGTGCCTCCCGCGAAGCGATAGGTATCGGGGAAGAAGCGTCCTTCGGCGGCCTCATCCGCGTGCCCCAGCTCCTGCATGACTGCCTGGTCGGACATACCCCGCAGCGTGTGCGTCAGCGCCGCATCTGTATCCAGGGCATGGCGGAGGTCGGCAAAGCGCCAGCCCTCGACCACGGTCAATTGCTCGAGCAGTACGCGTCCGGCAACCAGCTGATCGAGTACGGCACGCGCGCTTGCATGCGGCGGAATCTCGTAATTCCCGGCCTGCACGCGCGGCTGCAGCCGATGCAGCCGCAGATACCAGGCCACCTCGCGCGGGTGCCGCAAGGCCCCCTGCTGCTGCAACCGCGCCAGGATCGTCCGCAATGGCTCGCCTTGCAGCACTTCGATACGCACTGGCTGCCCGGCCGCCGACGGCTGATCCATCTGGTGCTCGAGATGCAGCCACAGGCCGAGCAGACAGCCGAGCAGCGCAGCGAGCAAGGCCAGCCGTCTAAGCAGGCGTCGCATCGAGCCACCTCCTGACCGCCTGCGCCTCTCTACGCCCTGCCAGCGACCTGCCGGCAAGAGAGGCGACCGATTGCAGTTCCCAGCGCACGTTGGTCAGGAAGGCTTCCTGCACCTGCGCCAGCTCCTGCAGCAGCACCTGCCGGACGTTCACTGGCCTGCCGTATCGTTGGGCCGCTTCACACACGCGCCGGCGCATGATTCCTTCGACGCCGCAATCCGACAATGAAGGTGTGAACAGGCCGTCTGCATCTGCGAAGAACACGTTCGACATGCTACCGCTGATGACGTGTCCGGCGCTCGACAGCATCAGCACCTCATCCAATGGCAGCGGGCGCATGGCCGCCTGCGCCATCACCTGCTCCAGACGGTTCAGATGCTTCAGACCCGCAAGCAGCGGATTGGCACCCAGCACCACCGGCGACAGGCCTACGCGCAGGCCTTCGGCGGCTCGTGGGTCGTCTGGCGGCCATTCGTAGCGCCTCAGGATACGCGTCGGCGTCTCGTCGCCGCCGGGGGCATAGCCGCGGCGCAGGGCTGGCCCGCGCGTGAGCAGCACCTTGACTATGCAGCGCTCGCCACTTGCGGCCAGATCGCCGATCTCGGCCACCAGCGCGTCGAAGAGATCGAATGGCAGCTGTAGGCGCTTGCAGCCGCGGTGCAGCCGCTCCAGGTGCAACGGCAGCCAGCGCGGCTGCCCGGCCACGCAAGTTATGGTTTCGAACAGCCCGTCGCCGTACTGCAGGCCGCGGTCCGTGCTCGCCACCGAATCACCTCGCACACCGTTGATCCAGCTCGGGGGTATCGGCATTACTGCAACGCTGCGATCAGGCCGCGCGCCTTGGCGCGGGTCTCCTGCAGTTCGAGCTGCCGGTCGGAATCGGCGACGATGCCGGCGCCCGCCCGGAACTCGAGCGCGGTTGCGTCCACGGTGATGGTGCGTATCAGGATATTGAAGTCCATCGAGCCATCGTGATTGATGTAGCCGAGCGCGCCCGTGTAGGCGCCGCGTGCCGAGCGTTCGAGTGCGGCAATGATCTGCATGCAGCGGAACTTCGGACAGCCGGTGATGCTGCCGCCGGGAAAAACCGCCCGCAACACGTCTACCGGCGTCAGGCCATCGTTGAGCTCGCCGCAGACGTTGGAGACGATGTGGTGCACGTGCGCATAGCTTTCGGTGCGCATGAGTTCGTCGGCGCGCACGCTGCCGGCGCGGCAAATGCGTCCGAGATCGTTGCGCTCGAGATCCACCAGCATGATGTGCTCGGCGCGCTCCTTCGGATGGGCAATCAGAGCCTCGATTTCGCGCCAGTCGGCATCGGCGCCGCGGCTGCGTGGGCGCGTGCCGGCGATCGGGCGTGTCTCGACGTGCCGTCCCGCCACGCGCACCAGCCGCTCGGGCGAGGAACTGAGCAGATGCCAGTCCTGGAAGCGCGCCAGCGCCGCGAACGGCGCCGAATTCTGCGTGCGCAATCGCTCGTAGAGACGCGCGCCCGCCTGCTGCAGTGCATCGCCCTGCAGGCGCGCGCGAAATCCGGCGCGCCAGCCGCGCGAGAGGTTGGCCTGGTAGATGTCCCCGGCGCGGATGTGCTCGAGTGCCTGATCGACGGCATGGCCGAATCGCTCGGGATCCTCCTCCTCGAGCTCGAGCGCGCCGATGGCCGGATCGCTGGCGGCGCCCGGCATCGGGCTGGAGCCTAGTGCCCCGAGTGCATCGATGAGCCGCAAGGGTAGGTCCGCATGGCCCGGCTCGATGATCGCCCGGCCCTGCCCGGCCTCGTGATCGTAGATCAGCGCCGCGGGCGCGCGCAGCGCAAACGCCCGCGGTGCGTTCTGTGCCGTGGCGGCCGGCAGCCCCAGCTTCGGCTCGATTTCCGCAGCCAACTCGTAGCCCAGATAGACGAACCAGCCGCCCCGGAACGGGCAGTCGCCCACCGCTCCCCGGGGCGCCATCCGCTCCGACTCCCGGCTCCAGAGCTGCTCCAGGGCCTCGAGGAAGCCCTGCCGCGGCGCCGCGGCGGGCGCCGCCCCCGATCGCTGCAGCATGCCTTCGCTGTCCTGCCAGACGGCCGCCTGCGGATACGCCGCGAGAATCGAGTAACGACCCAGGGGCCCCGCTGCTGCGCTGTCGAGCAGCACCGGAAAATTTGCTGGATCCGCGTAGGCGAGACGCCGCAGGTCCTCGGGACCGAACGGCAGCGCGTGGCTCAGGTAGCCGTTGCCGCTCACCCGGTGTAGCGGCGAAAAACCAGCGTGCCGTTGGTGCCGCCGAACCCGAACGAATTCGACATGGCGATATCGAGCTTCATGTGTCGGGCACTATTGGGTACGTAGTCGAGATCGCAAGCCGGATCGGGGTTCTGATAGTTGGTGGTCGGCGGCGCCACCTGGTCGCGAATGGCGAGCACGCTGAAGATGGCCTCGAGCACCCCCGCGGCACCGAGCAGGTGCCCGGTCATGGACTTGGTGGAACTGATGGCAAGCCGGGCTGCATGGCTGCCAAAGGCGTGCTTGATAGCCAGAGTCTCGGCACGATCACCCAGCGGCGTCGAGGTGGCATGCGCGTTGAGATAGTCGATCTGGTCGGGGTTGAGCTGCGCATCGCGCATGGCGTTGACCATGGCGAGCCGCGCGCCGGCGCCATCATCGGGTGGCGCGGTAATGTGATGGGCATCGCCGCTCATGCCGAATCCTGCGAGCTCCGCGTAGATGCGCGCACCCCGCTTCCGAGCCAGCTCCAGCTCCTCGAGCACCATGGCGCCGCCGCCATCACCGAGTACGAAACCATCCCGGTCCCGGTCCCAGGGCCGCGAAGCCGTCTGCGGCGAGTCATTGCGCGTCGAGAGCGCCTTGGCCTGGCCGAAGCCCCCCAGGCCGGTGGGCGTGGTTGCCATTTCGGCTCCGCCAGCTACCACCAGGTCGGCATCGCCATACTGGATGGCTCGGGCCGCGAGCCCGAGGGAGTGCGTCGAGGTGGTACAGGCGGTGACCACGCCGAGATTCGGACCGCGCAAGCCGAAGCGGATCGACAGGTGTCCCGAGATCATGTTGATGATGGTCGAGGGTACGAAGAATGGCGAGATCTTGCGCGGATTGCAGCCGGAGTCGAAATACGTCTGTCGTGTCTGCTCGATGGTCCACAGACCGCCGATGCCGGCGCCGGTGACGACGCCGCAACGGTCCCGGTCGACGCGCTCGAAGTCCACTCCCGAATCCGTCACGGCCTGAATGCCAGCGGCGATGCCGTAATGCATGAACTCATCCAGCCGGCGGGCTTCCTTGAGCGAGATGTATTGCTCGACGTCGAAGCCACGAACCGCGCCGCCGAAACGCGTCGGAAAGGCGGACACGTCGAAGCGGGTGATCGGCGCGATGCCGCTTTCGCCTTTCAGCACTGCGGCCCACGAGTCGGCCACGGTGCCGCCCACCGGGCTGATCAGTCCTAGACCGGTAATGACAACTCGACGTTTGCTCACGGAACTCTCGAAGTCGGAAATGGCGACTGCGGCGCGCGCGTGATCCGCGCGCCGCCGCGATCAGGCTTTGTTGCGCCGCTCGCTGATGTAGTCGATCGCCTGCTGCACGGTCGTGATCTTTTCCGCATCCTCATCCGGGATCTCGATCTCGAATTCCTCCTCGAGCGCCATGACGAGTTCCACGGTGTCGAGCGAGTCCGCACCCAGGTCGTCGACGAACGAGGCGGCGTTGGTGACTTGTTCAGCCTTCACACCCAGCTGCTCGGCAACAATCGCCTTCACCTGTTGTTCAACGGTGCTCATCTTGTGTTAATCCTCTATCGTGATGACTTCTTAGGGCCCCGTCAGGGCCCCGCTGAGCCGACCGGCGGGACGCACGGGCGGCACATTGTAGGGGAACCCCCGCGCGCTCGCCACCTTAGGTGAGTGCGAGTACTTGATTCCTCAGTGGATTTGCGGCGGGAAGCAGCGCCATCGCTCAGTCTGGCTCAGCCTGGCCTCAACCGAGGTAGAGACCGCCATTGACGTGCAGCGTCTGCCCGGTGATGTAGCCGGCTTCGCGCGAGGCAAGAAACGCCACAGCCTTGGCCACCTCCTCGACCGAACCGAATCGACCCACGGGGATCTGCGCCAGATACGCGGTACGCTGGGCCTCGTTGAGTGCGCGGGTCATGTCGGTTTCGATGAATCCCGGTGCCACCGTGTTGACAGTGATGTTGCGCGTGGCCACCTCGCGCGCCAATGCCTTGGTGAATCCGACCAGCCCGGCCTTGGCAGCGGAATAATGGACCTGCCCCGGGTTGCCGATCGACCCCACCACCGAGCCGATGTTGACGATGCGTCCGTAGCGCTCCTTGAGCATGCGCCTGAGGCAGGCCTTGGAGAGTCGGAATACAGAACTCAGATTGATCGAGAGCGTCTGCTCCCAGTCCTCGTTCTTCATGCGCAGAATCAATGCGTCACGCGCTATGCCGGCGTTATTGACCAGAACGTTGGGAAGGCCGCCCGCGGCTTCCATGTCCGCCATCAGCGCCTCGGTTGAGGCGGCATCGGTGGCATTCCAGACCGCCCCGCGGCCGCTGATCCCGGCCTGGCCGAATGCCGCGGTGATCTGCCCCGCGCCCTCGGCAGTGGTGGCCGTCCCCACGACTGTTGCGCCGGCGCCGCCGAGCGCCAGCGCGATTGCCCGGCCAATGCCGCGCGAGGCACCCGTGACCAGTGCCAGATCCTGCTCAGGCATGCCCTTCCTCCCGGCTGGCGGCCAGCGCTGCAGTCAATGATTCCGGATCTTCGAGCGCAAGGCAGCGCGCGTTGCGCTCGATGCGGCGGTTAAGGCCGGTGAGAACCTTGCCCGGCCCGCTCTCGAGCAGCAGCGATGCCTGCTGCAGCAGTGCCCTGACCGTTTGCGGCCAGCGCACTGGACTGGCGAGCTGCCGTACCAGGGTTGCCCGGATGTCATCCGGCGTCTCGTGCTCGAGCGCATCGACAGCGCTGATGTAACGGCAGCTCGGTAGTCGTACCTCGATCTGTGCCAGCCGCTGTTCGAGCCGATGGGCGGCAGCGCGCAGCAGGCTCGAATGCGCCGGCACGCTGATCGGCAGCAATTGCGCACGCTTGCAGCCACGCTCCTTCGCCAGCGCCAGTGCGCGCTGGACGGCCGCTGCGTGGCCGGCAATTACCACTTGCGCCGGTGAGTTGTAATTGACAGCCTCGACCACTTCGCCCTGTCCGGCCTCGGCGCACACAGCCTCGACGACGGCGTCCTCGAGGCCGAGCAACACCGCCATGGCGCCCGCGCCCTCCGGCACCGCCGCCTGCATGATCTGGCCGCGGAAGCGAACCAGGCGCACGGCGTCCTCGAACGGCAGCGACTCGGCGCAGACCAGAGCCGCGAATTCCCCGAGGCTGTGGCCTGCCACCGCCGCCGGTGCCGCCCCGCCCTGCGCACGCCAGATTTCGTAGATCGCCACGTCTGCCACCAGCATGGCCGGCTGCGTAAACTCGGTGCTGTTGAGCCGCTGCGCGGGGCCGGCCGATACCAGCTCCCAGAGGTCGAAATCCAGCGCCGCGGATGCGCGCGCGTAGACTGCGCGCACCGAGGGATGGGCCGCGGCAAACGCGGCCAGCATGCCGACCGATTGCGACCCCTGACCGGGAAATACCAGTGCGATCGACATGCTAACCCGCACCCACGGAGCAAAAAAACGCGCGCGATTATAGCGGCTTCGCGTGCGGCCGCGGCAGCGAAGCGCCGAGCAGGCCGCCGAGCACTCCGAACAGGTGCGCATCCGGCAGCAGCGGCAGATCCGGTTCGATGAGGCTCGCGCCGCTATACTGCTCGTAGGCTAGCTTGACGATCAGCAGCAGCAGCAGCGCGGCGCCCAAGCCGTCGCGGCGGCGATACCAGGCTACTGCGCCCGCCGCCAGCGCGCCGTGCAGCACGCCGGAGGCACCGAGGTACCAGCTCACCGCCGGCCGCAGGAACCACAGCCCCGCATCGATGCCGCCGGCGGCGCAGCATAGGATCCAGGCCCAGCGGCGCGGCGTAAATTCGCGCGCAAACAGCATCCAAAGCAGTACCAGCCCGGCGCAGTTGAGCAGCGCGTGCTCGGGGCTCAGGTGCACGATATGGGCGCTGGCGAGGCGCCACCATTGCATCTGCGCCAGCGGCTCGCGCTGGTAGCGCAGCAGCTCGCGCGCGGCCTGACCTCCCGCGCACGGAGCCAGCAGCAGGACCAGCGCGGCGAGCAACGCCAGCCCGTAGCGTCCGTCGCAATTCGCCGACCGCAGCCAGGAGTGTGAGCCAGCATCGGTTCTAGCGGGTTTCATTTGTTATCATCGGCGGATAGGTTCAGCACCCCACTCACTGCCGGCAGCCAGCACCATGAGCGCCTTCAGCAAGCCTAACGCCTTTCCCCTTCGAACCGTCAGCTGGCGGGGACGCGCGTGGCCGCAAGGGCAGCGCGTTGCCGGACGGCAGCGCGTCGGCGGCTTCACCCTCATCGAGATCATGGTGGTGGTGATCATCATCGGTCTGCTCGCGGCGGTAGTGGTGCCGCAGTTCCTCGGCCGTGTCGACGACGCGCGCGTCGCCAAGGCCAAACAGGACATACAGGCCATCGAGACCGCGCTCACCATGTTCAAGCTGGACAATTTTGTTTATCCGTCTTCGGAGATGGGCCTGCAGGCGCTGGTCGCCAAGCCGAACGACCCGACCATCAAGAACTGGCGCGCCGGCGGCTACCTCAAGCGTCTCAACAAGGATCCCTGGGGTAATGACTACCAGTACCAGATTCCCGGTACGCACGGCGATTACGACCTGTTCTCCTTTGGCGCCGATGGCCAGCCGGGCGGTACCGGTGTCAACGCCGACATCGGCAATTGGAATCTAGACAGCAACTGACCGGCGCGGCCCCGACGGGCCCCGTCGTGCGCGGCCAGGCATCCCGCCCGGCTCAGTCCGGATTCACGCTCATCGAGATGATGGTGGTGGTGTTCCTCATCGGCATGATCGTGGTCGTGACAGTGCTCAGCCTCGGCGCGACCGGTCGCGACAGCGGCATGCAGCAGGAACGGGATCGGCTGGCAGCACTGATTGCCTATGGCCGGGAACGCGGCTCGATGCTGACACTCGAATACGGTATCCGCTGCGGCCAGCATGGCTACCGTTTCGTGTTCTACGACAACCGATTGATGCGCTGGGCGCCCGAAAAGATCGATGACACGCTGCGGCCGCGCAAGCTGCCGGCGGGATTGTCGCTCAACCTCGTGATCGAGGGCCATCCGATCGTGCTCGATGACAATGCTCTCAAGATCAGCCGGGTTGCGGCCGCCCCAGCGGGCGGCACGGTGTCGGCACTCGGCAGCAGCAGCGGACTCGGTGCCATCGCCGGTAGCGCGGGACTCGGCGCACTCAGCAGCAGTGGCAGTTTCAGCAGCGGCGCCAGCGGTGCCTTCGGCAGTAGCGGCGGCCTCGGCAGCGGCTTCACCAGCCTGGGCGGCAGCAGCGGTGGCGGCAGTACCGGCTCCAGTAGCAGTAGCAGTAGCGGCGGCAGCGGCAGCGGGTTGGGCGATCAACCCGACAACAACATGCCTCAGATCCTGCTGTTCTCCAACGGTGACACCAATTCCTTCGCCCTCACCATGATGCGCGACGGCGTCAATCGCAGCGCCACTTTGCAGAGCAGCGACAACGGCGACGGCACCATCAAGGTCGGAGACATCATCGAGCCCAAGCAATGAGTGCCGGTCAGCAAGTGCGCAGCGCGACGCAGGGCTTCACGCTCATCGAAGTACTGGTAGCGCTGGTCATCGTCGCCTTCGGCATGGGCGCGCTACTGGCAGCGCTGAGCGGCTCGGCCACCAACGTGGCAGCGCTGCGCGAGAAGACTCTGGCGCAGTGGATCGCACTGAATCGCATTGCCGACGTGCGGCTGAACCTGCAGCCGCCGCAGATGGGCACCAGCGAGGGCGATGTCAAGAACTTTGCCAATGGCGACTGGCACTGGCAGCAGATCGTCACCAACGTGCAGCAGATACCTGGCCTGGTACAGGTAACGGTCAAGGTCCGCCGCACCAGCATAAATACCGGCAGTAGCGGCGGCAGCCGCACCCCGAGCGGCACCGGCTCGAGCCGTTCGACCATCAAGGAACCGGACTGGATCACCACCGTGATCGGCTTCCGTGGCACCACGCTCGCAGCCGCCAGCGGCGAGGTACCCACCTGGTCCGGCGCCAACAATGTCACGGCCTCCGGCAGCAGCAGTTCCGGCGGCATAGCCAATCCGGGCACCAGCCGCACGCCGGGGACCGCTACCACGCCTGCTACGACGATCGGCACAACCTCTGGCTCGGGTTCGTCCCTGTCATCGCCCGGCAATTCGAGCCCGGGTGGGAATTGAGCATGCGTCGAGCCTGCGGATTTACCCTGGTCGAACTGCTGGTCGCCATCGTCATCAGCGCGATCATCGCGGTCATCGGCTATCGCGCGCTCGACCAGGCCCTGCGCAGCCGTAAGGAAGTGGACGAGCAATCGGCCCGCCTGATCGCCGTGCAGCAGGGGATGCGTACCATCGAGCAGGACATCGAACTGCTGCAGGCAAGACCGATCCGTCAACCGACCGGCGATGGCTACCTGCCGGCCTTCATGAGTGCGCCCAATGTCGGCGCGACGCTCAGCGGCAGCAGTGCTTCCACCTTCAGCAATTCCAGCAGCAGCAGTGGCAGCAGCGACAACAGCACCACCATTTCGACGCTCGGCACTATCAGCACACTCAACGGCGCGGCGCTGCCACTGGTGAGCTTTACGCGCGGCGGCTGGACCAACCCGGTGGGATTGCCGCGCTCCGAACTGCAGCGCGTCAGCTATTCGATCGAAAACGGCGCACTCATGCGCTCATATACGCCGGAGCTGGACGCGACGCTGTCGACGCAGCCGATCAAGCGCAAGCTAATCGACCATGTCAAGAACTTCGGCATGCGCTTCATGGATGCCGGTCACAACTGGCAGAGCCAGTGGCCGGCGCAGACGGTCGGCGGCACCGATCAGCAGACCTTGGTGCTGCGCTACCTGCCCGTTGCGGTGGAAGTGACTATTGAACTCGACGATCTCGGCGTGCTAATGCGCCACATCGAGGGACCGGGGTGAGCCCCGTGTCGCCAGTCGGCCAGCGCGGCGTTGCACTGCTGGTCGCCATCATCCTGGTCGCAATCGCGGCCGTGCTCGCCACTGCGATCGCGTTCGCCAGCGCCATGTCGGCGCGACGCGCCTCGACGGTGTTCGGCGCCGATCAGAGTCTGCTCGCAGCCGAGGGGGCTGAGGCCATGGCCGCCTACCTGCTGACTGCGGGAGGAACCTCCAGCCAAAGCCAGGTCTCACTCAATCAGCCCTGGGCGCAGAGCTACGGCCCGATGCAGCTGCTGCCGGGAGTCACGCTGGAGTTTGCGCAGCTCGAGGACCAGCAGGGCAAATTCAACATCAACGACCTCGTATCCAACGGCACTACCAACAGAGCCGCGGTCGCCCAGTTTCAGCAGCTGCTGACGCTGCTCGGCATCGAAACCAAGTGGGCCTGGCTGATCGCCGACTGGATCGACGCCGACAATGAACCGAATTTTCCGGACGGCGCCGAGGACAGCGTCTACCTGTCGCAGACCCCGCCCTACCGCCCGCCGAATCTTCCGGTGACGAGCATCTCGGAGCTGCTGGCACTGCCCGGGTTCGGGCGTGATCGCTACAACCGGCTGCTGCCGTACATCGCGGCGCTGCCGCCGGGTACCACAATCAACGTCTGCACCGCGCCGGGCCCGGTGCTGGATGCGCTCAGCGGCAAGACCGAGTACAGCAACATTCCGCCGCAGCAGCTGCTGGCGCAACGGCAGCAGGAAGGTTGCTTTCCGTCATTGACGGCGTTCCAGTCGAGTGTCAGCACGCAGGGAACCGGCACGACGTCCGGCACCGGTACCAGCGCCAACGCCGGCTCCGCTGTCGGAACGAGCGCGACTTCACAGTATTTCCGTTTGCGGTCGGTCATCACTATTGGCACTGCGCGGTTCAGCTTGTACAGTCTGCTCGACCTAGAGGGCGCCGGTCAGATCCACGTAGTGCTTCGAACCTTCGGCACGGAATAGTCATGGCGGAATGGCTCATCCTTCAGCTTCCGCGCAACGGCGAAAGCTCCTGCAGCTGGATGACGGTGGATGCGGGCGGTCATGCGCTCGATGCACCGGTCAGCGGCGCGGTTGCGGACGCGGTCGCCGCAGCTGCCGGTCGCCGCGTGGCGCTGGTGGTGGCCAGCAGCGACGTATTGCTGACCGATGTGGAGCTGCCACCGAAGAGCGGCGTCAAGCCGCAGCAGCTGGTTGCCTTTGCGCTCGAAGAGCAGCTCGCGGCCGATATCGATACTTTGCATTTTGCCGTCGGCGGCAGGGACGATGTCAGCGGACGCACCGCCGTGGCGGTGGTCACGCGCACGCTGATGAACCAATGGCTTGCGAATCTGGCCGCTCATGGCATTAACGTGGCGGCGGTGTGCGCGCAGGCGTCGCTGCTGCCGGAGAACCCCGGACACACGGTGGTGCTGCTCGATGGCGACACGCTGGCGGTGCGGCGGACCGGCCGGGCAGCCATGGCGCTGCCCGCGGATGACATCGGCGCCGCCCTCGAAGCCGCGCTTGGCGCCGAACTCGCAGCCGACAATCTCTTGTTCTACGTTTCGCCGCGCGATTGGCACCAGCGCTCGGGCGAGGTCGAGGCGCTGCGCAAGCAGGTCATCAGTCTCAAGGTGCAGTTGCTCAATGCCGGTCCACTGCCATTGCTTGCGCCACAGGTGCCGACAGGCGGCTACATCAACCTGCTGAGCGGGGAGTTTGCGCCGCAGGTATCGGGCAACGGCGGCTGGCGGCTCGCGGCCATTCTGGCGGCAGCGCTGTTCGCGGTACACGTCGGTGGCCTGTCGCTGCAGCTGCTGCAGCAGCATCGCAGTGAGCGCGCGCTCGATGCGGAGATCGGCGCCATTGCGCGCACCGCCTTGCCAGGCGACAACGGCCAGGGCGCCGTGCGCTCACGCATCGAACAGCACCTGCTTGCAGCCCAGGGAGATGCCAGCGGATCCGGCTTCATGCCAGCGCTCTCGGCGCTGGCGCAGGCGCTCGGCAATTCCCACGGAGCCACCCTGCAGGCTCTGAGCTACCGGGATGGCGGCCTCGATCTCAAGCTCAGGGCCGGAGATGCCGAAAGCCTCGAGCGGGTCGACCAGGCGCTGCGCGGCATCGGCTGGCAGGCGGAGCTTACCTCCGGCGGCGCGGCCGCCAGCGGCTACGAGGGGCGCATCCAGATGCGCCGCGGCGGTCCCTCGAGAAACCACTGATGCAGGCGCTGCTGCAGTACTACGCCCGTCTGAGTGCCCGTGAGCAGCGCATCGCGCTGGGCGGCATCGTGGCCGCAGCCATCCTGCTGCTGCTCGCGATCCTGCTGCCGCTGCAGCGGCATGTCGGAGAACTCCAGCAGCGCGTCGAGCGCAAGCGCGGCGACCTGCTCTGGCTGCAATCGATGGCACCGCAGCTCTCGGGCCTGCGCAACAGCGCACCCCCCCCCATGAACGAGTCGCTGGTGGTGGTAGTCGACCGCACGGCGCGGCAAGCCGGCCTCGAGCGCGCCATTGCCGGCAGCATGCCGAGCGGTGATGGCGGCCTCAATGTACGGCTGGAGCAGACCTCGTTCGACGGCCTGGTGACCTGGCTGTCGCAGCTGCGCCAAAGCTATGGCGTGCGGGTGGACTCGGCCGTGGTGGAACCCGGCAACGCCGCCGGTACGGTCAACGCCACGCTGGTGCTGCACACGCACTGATGTCCGCCAAGCTCGCGATCGTCCTGGTTGCGATCATCTTCCTGGTGACCGTGATCGTGCGCATGCCGGCCAGCGTGCTGGCGCTGCTGCTGCCACAGAATCTGGCCTGCCAGGATCCGAGCGGCACGATCTGGCAGGGCGCGTGTGGGCAGTTGCGCAGCGGCCCGGTGAGCCTGGCCGATCTGCACTGGACTTTGCATGCGCTGCCGTTGCTGCGCGGGCAGGCGCAATTCGACCTGCGCAGCGACGATCCGCGCGGCGCTGGCCGCGGCAGGATCACCTTGCACGCGAACGGCGACGCCGACGTCGACTCGCTGACTGCCGCGGTGCCGTTGCAGGGCGCTTCGAGCCCGTTGCCCGCCGGCTGGAGCGGGCAGATCGAGCTCGCCATCGCACACGCGCAGCTGCGGCAGCACCAGCTCGTCGCCATCGAAGGCGTGGCGACTGCGCAGCAGCTGCACATCGACCGGCCGGCCATCGACCTCGGCAGCTTCGAGCTGCGTTTTCCGCACAGCGCCGAGGGAGCGCCGAGCATCGGCTCGTTGCGGGATATCGGCGGCCCGATCGCGCTGCAGGGCGATGTGCAGCTCGCACATGGCGGCTACGAGCTCAACGCCAGCCTGGTGCCGCGCGATCCGGGGAATACCTCGCTGGCACAACTGCTGGGGCTGCTGGGCCCGCCGGATGCCCAGGGCAGGCATGAGCTCTCCATAGCCGGAACATTCTAGCTGTCATGGCGACACCTCGCGGAACACCCCGAGCAACGGAAAATACAGCGCTACGCGCACCACTTCGTTGCCGAGCGCCGCGGCCAGTGCGGCGTAACGCTGCAGCTGTGGGGTGTAGCGCTCGGCTTCCCGCTCGATGAACTGCGCCAGCTCACCGCCCTCGTGCCGACTAGTCTTATAGTCGATGATCCATCGCTGTCGCTGATCATCGATCAGCATGCGATCGAACACCACGTTGACGATGCGTCCTTCGTGCGTGCCGGTGAGCCGCCATTCGCTCTCGGCGGCCGGATGCTGCGCCGACAGCAGCCAGCGGCCGCGCGGGTCGGCCAGCGTGCGCTCGAGCGCCTCGACGACCAGCGCCTCAGCGCCTGCGTGTGCCTCAGCCGGTACGCCGAGTTCGCTGAGCCAGGCGCCATAGTGCCCGGCACGCTGCTGCCGCTCGCCCGCCTGCGGCAGCTCAGGCTGCGATGCCAGGCGCCGCAGTTCGGCATGCACGATGGTACCCACGGCGCGCGCCGTGAGTCCGACCCAACTATATTCGGGTGTCTCCAGGCC
>JBAUYT010000197.1:0-2343 GCA_049584935.1 Steroidobacteraceae bacterium | reverse complement strand
CCACTCCCCGCATCCTCGATTTCCTGGCGCGCATGCAGGCGCGCCCGGCGGTGCGGACGGCGCTGCAAAGGTCACGTAGCGGTCGTCCCCACGAAGCGTTCGTGCCCGGACCGGAGTCCTCGCGCTGGGGATGAGATGACATGAGTGCGCGCCCGTTCTATGGCTGGAAGCTGCTGGCGGCGTGCTGGCTGATCATGTTCCTGAATCTGGGCATTCCGGCATACGGCGCCAGCGGCCTGAATGCACTAATGGCCCCGGCGCTGCACCTCGATCGCGGTGCGCTCGGACTGCTGTTCAGCGCCTACATGGTCATGTCGGGGCTGCCGGGTCCGCTGGTTGCCATTTCGGTCAACCACTTCGGGACGCGCCGCACGCTCATGCTCGGCAGCCTCTTCCTGATTGCCGGCGCGCTGCTCATGGGTACCGTAGTCGATTCCTTCTGGTCGGCTATCACGGCGTTCGGCCTGCTGGTCGGTGGGGGCGTCGCCACCGGCGCGGCGCTGGCGGCCCAGGCAGGCTTGGCGCGCTGGTTCGTGCGCCGACGCGGACTGGTGCTGTCGATCCTGTATTCCTCGGGCGCCATCGGCGGCTTCGTCTCCGGCCGCCTGCTCGATCGCGTCGTGACGCTTGCGCATGGCAACTGGCGTGCGGGCTGGTGGGTCATTTCTGCGCTGTCCGCGATCGCCTGTCTCGTGGCAGCGCTGTTCGTCCGGGAATCTCCCGCCGACCTCGGTCAGCTCCCTGATGGCGAAGCTGCGTCCCCCGCCGGCGGCGGCGCTGCGGTGGCGGCCACCGCGATCCGCAGTTTCAAGACCGCTACCAGCTGGACGTACCGGCAGGTGCTGGGCTCACCGGTGTACTGGCTGATGGTATTTGCGCTACTCGGGGTCAGCTGCGGCTACACGCTGTTCCTGGCGCACGGGTTCATGCACCTGCGCGACCTCGGTCACTCGCCGACCGAAGCGTGGCAGGCCATATCGATCGTTGCGGTCAGCGGACTGATTGCCAAGCTCGTCATTGCAGTTTGCGGCGATCGGATCGATCCGCGCTACCTGTGGGCCGCATTCCAGCTCTGTTTCGGCTTCGGCCTGGCAATGGTCGTCAATGCGCGCAGCCACGAATCCGTGCTCATATTCGCGATCTGCCTCGGCATCGGCTTTGGCGGCGGGCTGGTGTGCCTGATGGCCGTGCTCAGCAACTATTTCGGCACTCAGGCATTCGCGTCGGTGGCGGGACTCGCGGTTGCGATCAACACCACGCTGAGCGCGGTTACGCCCTATGTCGTCGGTTGGCGTTACGACGCCGGCCATGGCTATGGTTCAAGCTTCTACTTTCTGGCGGTCTGGTGCCTGGCCGGCGGTGCCGTGCTGCTGCTGCTGCGCATGCCGCGCAATGGCGGTCAGGCGGGGCGCGTGCAGCGCAATCTCCCGGAAAAAGTTCTGACAGCTTAATCGGGCAAGCCATGCAAGATGTCAGCGGCAAGGTTGCGTTCATCACCGGCGGCGGCAGCGGCATGGGCCTGGGGATGGCGCGGGTGTTCTCGGCTGCGGGAATGCGCGTAGTCATGGCCGACGTGCGCGAAGATCATCTCGAATCGGCGCTGCAGCTGTTCCGTCAACCCAACCCGGGCGTGCACGCCATCCGCGCCGACGTTGCCGACCGCAAGGCGATGGCGCATGCCGCCGTGGAGACCGAGCAGGTGTTCGGCAAGATCCACGTGCTCTGCAACAACGCCGGTGTCGGGATGACCGGCTCGCTGCTGGAAGCCAGCTACGACGACTGGGACTGGGTCATGGGCGTCAATCTCGACGGGGTCTTCAACGGCATCCACGAGTTCGTGCCACGCATCCGCTCACACGGCGAAGGCGGGCACGTAGTCACGACCGCTTCGATGGGGGGGCTGTTCGCCGCCGGTGCCGCCGGCATCTACAACGCCGGCAAGTATGCGGTGGTCGCGCTCATGGAGCAGTTGCGGCCCGAGTTGGCGCCGCACGGGATCGGCGTCTCGGCCTTCTGTCCGGGCCTGGTCAACACCAACATTCATCAGATCGAGCGCACCCGGCCCGCGCACTACGCGCGCAGCGGTTATGCCGCGCGCGCGCCCGACCAGGCCGCGCGCGAGGAATTCATGAAGACCAAGGTCCTGCCTGCCGGCATGGATCCGATGGAGGTGGGCCGTCGCGTGCTGCAGGGGATCCTGCATAACGATCTCTACATCCTGACGCATCCGGAGTACGAGCCGGGCCTGCGCGAACGCTTCGAAGCGCTGCTGGCCTCCATGCCGGTCGAACAGTCACCGTCGGCCGCGCGCGTGGCGGCCGAGGCGGTGGTGCTGCGCAATCC
>JBAUYT010000196.1:0-21294 GCA_049584935.1 Steroidobacteraceae bacterium | reverse complement strand
AGCTCGTGGCCTCCCTGCTCTCCGCCGAGCTCCACATCCGAGAAAACCGCGTCGATGGGAGTCCCTGCGGCGATCAATCCTATCGCTTCGGTGACATTCACTGCTTCCAGCACTTTATAACCCCGGCGACGCAGATATTCAGCCGCCGACCACCGAGTCAGAAAGTGGTCCTCGACGATGAGGATGGTTGATTTGATTGCTTGTTTTCCCGGCAGTTGCGGCACCGCTTCTTCCACGTCCCTAATCCTTTGCTCCCGAGGCCTTTGTATGGTGCTGTCGGCGCTCCATGAGTACCTGAATGCGCCGTAGTATCTCTTCCGGTCGATAAGGTTTCTTGATGGGGCCGCGCCCGCACAAGTCACCCGCCTTCTCGACTACGTTCTTGATGCTCGACACCAGAATAACCGCTACTTCAGGCCATGTCTGTCGGACCTCTGTTGCTAATTGGAAGCCGCTGCTGGCTCCGATCAGATGCACTTCCGTCAAAATGGCATCGAGACGAGTACCTGAGTGAATTATGTCGCGCACATCCTGAGCGCTCACACCTTCGATGACGCGGTAGCCGCACTCACGCAGATAGTCACTGATCTCGGAGCGCACAATAACGTCCGGCTCCAGCACCATAATCGCGGTCAGATGATCCAATTCCATGAGATCCGCTCCATAGCCTTTTGTGTAAGGACAGGCTAGGTCGCGCAGGTTGAATGCTCGCTGAATCGAGTCGAGTGCCATGGAAGCGCCCACGACATTCGCTTGCTGAGCGCGGGGCCGGTCGTCGTCGGACGACTCCTACATCAGCTATCCGTCGGCTGGCCCGGCAGCGCGGTCGATTCGAAATTCATCAGTGAACTTAGCTGCAATCTCGAGGCGCCGCTGGCGCAGGATCGGCGCCGCTAATCCGGTGACTCCAGGTGCGCCGTGTCGTTCATGCGCTCCACCTGAACGCCAGCGGCGGAGACGACGAATTCGCTGATGCCGCAGGGTGTTTGGCGGATATTCCAGTAGGCCGAGAGCGGCAAACCAAGCACGTGCAGCAGCAGCGTTCGATTGCCGCTGTCGTGCCCCACGAGCACGACGGTGCCTTCGGAATGCGTGCGCACGACGTAGCGCAGCGCGTCGGCCACGCGCGTGGCCACTTCCTGCAGGCAATTGCCCCCGGGGAAACGCACCAGCTGCGGCTGCGCCCGCCAGCGGCGGTATTCGGCGGGGTGCGCGGCGCGGATTTCCTCGTGGGAGTGGTCGGTCCAGTCGCCGTAGTCGAGATCGAAGATGTCCTCGAGTACACGGCTTTCGATGCGGCATCGCTCGGCGATGCAGCGGCCGGTATCGATGCAGCGCGTGCGCGGGCTCGTATATACGATGGCGGGGTGCCATTGACGCGCGATGCGCTCTGCGGTCAGGCGCGCCTGTTCCAGTCCGCGATCGGTTAGCTCGAGAGCGGCGCCACCGCGAAAACGCTCGGGCTCGATCCCGGGCACGTGCCCATGGCGCACGAGCAGCACCCGTACGCCTGTGCTGGCGGTCGCGCCGGCCGTCGGGCTCAGCCCTCGTGCTCCTGGGCCAGCTTCAACACCTCGCCGTCCACCCGGAAGTCCGCAAGGGTCACCTGGTGAGGCGTGCAGGAGGCGCCATACGACAGGTTTTGGAAGCTGAAGCTGGCGACCAGCATCGGCTTCATGGAGTGGATCAGCTCGCAGTCGCCTTCATCCATGAAGAACGGACGCTGGGAGTCGAGTCTGAACGGTGTATAGCGGGCCTGCACGATGGCGCTCTGCGGCGTACCGTCAGCCGCTGCACGCAGCGTGTCAAAATCGACCTTCACGTCGACTATGTGGCTGAGCGAGTCAGGTCCGCGCGGGCAACCCGAGGCCTGCACCTGCGGGTTCTTGGCGCCGAAGAACCGCAGAATGCTGCCCACCTTGCCCTCGAGGCCGTCGCAGCTGTAGGCCGAAGTGAACCCCATATACGTAAAGGTTGCCTGATGATGCTGCCAGGCGGATGGCTGGGCAGGGGTCGTGGCGCCGCTACCGGCCTGGCTGGCAGCGGCGGCAAGTGTCAGCGCCGCCAGGGTTCCGGCGGTGATCCATCGGGAAGTGTGTCTCATGGCAGTATCCTCCTAATCACTCTCCCTAGAACGCGGCCAACCGCCAGATAGAGTACGCCTGCGGTCAAGACAAGGAAACGCCGCCGGCGACTCTCGCGGACGGCGCACCAAGTGCGATACGCTCACGGCTCACGCAGGGAGAGCAGGATGCCGACACGTCGCAGCGCAGGGAAATGGGTTGTGGCCATGGTGGGAGCCACTCTGGCGGCCGGCACGGCCAGCCTGGTACAGGCAGATATCACGATTCAGCAGCAGGTCGAAGTCGATGGCTTCGGCCCGTCAAAGCTCGGCGCCATGGAAGGTAAGTCCAGCACCACTATCTCCGGCGACAAGGCGCGCACCGAGCAGCAGAGCCAGTTCAAGTCACGTTTGCTGCGGGCACTGGCTAAGGGCGGCAACGTCAACACAGTGCGCATCATCCGGCTCGACGCCGAAACCATCGATGAGGTCGACGTCGCCAAGCAGCAATACTCGGAAGAGACCTTCCAGCAGATGCGGGATCAGATGACGCGCGCCATGCAAGGCGCGCAAAACCCCCAGCAGGCACAGGAGCAGAAGCAGGCGCCCTCGGGTGCCCCGGTCGACGACAGCAAATGCCAATGGTCGCCGCCGAAGACCGAGGTCAAACAGACCGGTGAACACGCCGCCATAGCCGGGGCGGACGCCAGTCGTGCAACCGTCACCGTCACGACTACCTGCACGGATCCGACCCAGGGCACCAGCTGTGATTTCGTGTTCCTGCTGGATGAATGGCTGGCCGCCGACGTCCCCGGAACCGCCGAGACGCGCGCTTTCTGGACCGCCTACGCACAGAAGCTCAACCTCAGCGGGGTGCTGGCGGACAGCATGCAGACCAACTCCCCCGGCGTATTCAGCCGCTATCAGAGCGGCTGGGGCGAGGCGATCAAGCAGGCCGGCAGCCTCAAGGGTTACCCGATGAAATCGGTGTTTGCCATGCAGTTCGGTGGCCCGCAGTGCAAGGACAGCAGCAACAGCAGCAGCGGCGGTGGCGCAGACAGTTCCAGTTCGAGTTCGAGCTCCGGCACCGCCTTGCCAACCTCGCCCAGTGCCGCGATCAGCGGAGCGGCCCTGGGTCTCTTCAACAAATTGCACAAGAAAGATGATTCGCAGCAGCAGGCCCCCCAGAACCAGGCGCCGCCGGGCATGGTGCAGATGTTCCAGATGAGCACCGAGACGGTCGCGATTTCCACCAGCGCGGTTCCGGGTACGGCGTTCGAAGTACCGGCAGGCTACAAGAGGGTCGACAAGGCCGGGATGCGGCCGCAGTAGCGGTCGGGCGCCCTCTAAACGTTGCTGATGATCTTGGCCTTCAGAGCTTCGTATTCGGAGTCGGTGATCAGCCCCGATTCCAGCATCGACTTGGCGCTGCGCAGGCGGCTGGCCGCATCGGATTCGCCAGCAGCGGGTCCCCCGGTCGCAGCGGGTGTGCCGGCGCCGATCTGAATGCCGCCCGAGCGGGCGCGCAGCTCCTCGAGATCCCGCACCCGGCGCTTCTCCCGCCAGGCCTGATCGTGCGCCTGGCAGATCCGGTACAGGGCCTGTGCCTGGTCTTTGCGCAGCCCCTCGAAAACCAGTGTGCGCGTGGGCCCGGACGCGGAGGCGAGATCCGAACCGGTGTAGGCCGTCAGGGTCAGGCTCGCCCCGAGGATCCCGACCCGCAAATGCACTTCCTTGAGATCCTGCCAGCGGATATCGGTCAGATCGAAACCGCCGAACAGCGGCCGCGCGACCGACAGGAATCGCCCGCTGGTGGCGCCGAGTGCGATGCGCCGGTGGCTCAGCGCAAACAGGCGTCGCTGGATTGCCCAAGCCTCGAGTTTCTCGTCCGCGGTCAGGACCGAATTCAGATTCTGGAGCGCAACCTGGCTGCCGCGATCCTCGCTCATCGGCTCGTTCATTGTTTAAGTTCTCCCCGGGGATCCGATCGTGACCATAACACCGTCGGCGAAGGCATACACCCCGAGTGCCAGGTCGCTATTGCGGTAAGTGCCTATGCGATTTCCCGCCGCCTGTGACACGGCCATGACACTGGCAAATAGGCGCCCGCTAGCCTGCGGATCATGGAGTTGCGCAGTCTCAACGTGCTGCACTGGCGTGGGCCCGGGTCCGGCCCGTCGATGGCGTCCGAAGTTGCCGCCCCGCATGCCTTCTTCATTGATACCTGCCAGCGGCGGGTAGGCGTATTGCTGGGCACCGATGCGCTGGAAGCCACCCGGATGCGATTTCCGGCCGACGGCGCGCTCGAGCATTTTGCCGGTACCGCCGCTTATGCCTTCCTGCTGCGTTGTTGCTGTGGCCTCGAGAGCAAGCTGGTGGCGGAGACGGAGATCTTCGGCCAGATCAAGCAGGCCTGGCGGGTCTTCTCGGAAGCGCCATCCGGGATCGCGCGGCAGCTGGCTCCCTGGATGCAACAGCTATTTCAGGATGCCAAGGAAATCAGGGCTCAGCATCTCGCCAACCTGGGCGGCGTCTCCTACGGCTCCCAGGTGCGACGGCTCCTGGGTGAGGAAGCCCACGAGGGCCCGACACTGCTGGTCGGCGCCGGGCAGCTCGCACAGTCGGTGGGCCCATGGCTGACCGGCGCGGAACTGTGGATTTGGAATCGCACTCCGGCCAGAGCCCGGGAATTGGCGCTGGAGCTGTCCAAGCGTGCGCCGCATCGCCCGGTGCGCGTCATCGAAGAGGGCCTGGAGGCCGAGCAGGCCGCGTGGCGCCAGGCGGCCCAGGTGGTGCTGTGCGTGCCCCCCGATCCCGTACGCGATCCGGCTCGTGTGGCCGCCTGGCGCAGCCGCGGCGCAGCCGGCGGCCGGTTGGTGCATCTTGGCGCGGGAGCCGACGGCGCGGCCCCCTGGAGCGATCTGCCCGGCTTTGTCAGCCTGGGTACACTGTTCGGGATGCTGCAGGTGCATTCGGACGTGCGCCGCCGGCAGATCGAGCGCGCCCGCAGTGCCTGCGCCGAAAAGGCGCTGCTGCGCCTGCTCGGCGCCAACGCCTCGCACCCGCACAGCTGGGAAGATCTCGCGGCCTTCAGTCTCGTTTGAGGCATGTCCACCCGTCTCGTCAAGCTGGGCACGCGCCGCTCGCTGCTGGCACGGGCTCAAAGTGCCGCCGTTGCGCAGCGTCTCGAGCGCCTGCACACGGGGCTCAGCGTCGAGCTGGTCGGCATCGATACGCGCGGCGACCGCATCCAGGACCGGCCGCTGTCGTCGGTCGATGGCAAGGAGTTCTTCACCGCGGAGATCGATAATGCGCTGCTCGAGGGCGCGATCGACCTTACCGTCCATTCGTACAAGGACCTGAGTCTCGAGCGCACGCCGCGGCTGCGCCTGGCGGCAGTGCCGCAGCGCGAACAGCCGAACGACATTGCGGTGTTCGCCGCCGACGTGCCGGCGCGGCTGGTGGCTGGCTGCGGCATCACCCTCGGCACTTCCTCTCCTCGCCGCATGAGCCTGGCGCCGAATTTTCTGCGACAGGCTCTGCCTCATGCCGGGCGCGAAGCGGTCGATATCCGGCTGGTCGAGCTGCGCGGCAATGTCGACAGCCGCTTGCGACGCCTGCACGAGCCGCGCGGGGCACCGCGCCAGCTCGACGGCATCGTGCTCGCATTTGCCGGACTGGCGCGGCTGTGGGCGGATGAGGCCGGCCGCGCACTGCTCGAGCAGCTGTTCCTGCCGCTGCCGCGCATGCTGCTGCCGCTGTCCGTGTGTCCGGCGGCGCCGGCGCAGGGGGCGCTGGCTGTGGAATGCCGCGCCGAGGACGGCGGCATTCTGCGCCTGCTGCAGGACATCGATCATGCGCCGACGCGGCGCGCTATCGAGGCCGAGCGCCGGCTGCTGGCCGAGCATGGCGGTGGGTGCCATCAGACCTTTGGCGCCACGCAGATCGAATTGCCGCAACTCGGCTCGCTGCTCTACCTGCGCGAAGGCGGCGGCGAGCCTGAACTGCGCTGGACCCCGGCGGCGACGCTGGGCGCGCCGACCGGCATCGTCCATGCCTGGGACGGCAGTCTGGCGCAGCGCGCGCCCATCGAGCCGCTGGCCGAAGGCGTCGCGGCCGCGCAGCGGCGGCTGCCGTCGGTCGATGCCTTATTCGTCGCCCATGCACGCGCGTTACCCACGGAGCTGGCGACCTGCATTCGGCCCGGATCCCGGGTCTATGTGCCGGGTGTGGCCACCTGGCGTTCCCTCGCAGAACGCAATGTCTGGGTCGAGGGCTGCGCCGATGGTCTCGGATTTTCGCAGCTCGAATCGCTGCTGCGCGAGCCGCTGCTGCAGCTGCCGCCACCGCCGCACTGGACCGTGCTGACGCACGCCGCGGCGCTGGCGGGCTGGAGCGCGGGGCAGGCGCTGGCCACCTATCGCCACCTGGCCGCGGGCGCCGAGGCCGGCGCGCCGCCGTCCGAGACCACCCACTGCTACTGGCACAGCGGCGCGCAGTTCGAGCGCTGGCGGCGCCTGCTGGGGCCGGGCGTGCATCACGCCTGCGGCCCCGGCAAGACGCACGAGCACCTGCGGCACGTACAAGTGCAGAATCTGGCCATGTTTCCGTCAGTTCAGCAATGGCGCTCCTGGCTGCAGCGGTGAAGGCCAGCGCAGGCAAGGGCGGGCTCAGCACGCGGCCGATGCGACGCGCGCGACTGCTGGCCGCAGCGGCGGCGCTGTGGCTGTCGCTGCAGCTGGTGCTGGTCATGTGGTGGGCGACGGTCATCAGCCGGCAGGCGCGCCAGCTGGCCGAACTCGAAGCGCTGCGCGGCGGCAGCCCGGGCCTGGCTGCGGAACAATGGTCGCGCACGCGGCTCATGCTGGTGGGCGAATCGACCAGCTCGCTGGCATTGCTGCTGGCGGTGTCGTTGCTGCTGGCGTGGTTGTACTGGCGCGAGCATCGGCGCGCACGCGCCATGCAGGCGTTCTTTGCCTCGGTCACGCACGAGCTGCGCACGCCGCTGACGAGCATCCGGTTGCAGGCCGAGGCGATTGCCGAAGGCGAGCAGCGCGCCGAACTCGCGCGCCGGTTGCTCGAGGACTCGCACCGGCTCGAATCGCAGGTCGACAAGACGCTCGAGCTGGCGCGGATCGAGGGCGGGGGCTCGCTGCGCGAGCAATCGATTCCGCTGCAGAGCTGGCTGCCGCGCGCGCTCGAAGATCTGACGCAGGCGCACGGCGGCGCGTTGGATCTGCAGACGCAGATCGATCCCACGCTGCCGCCGGTACAGGCGGACGCCGCGGCGCTGACCATGATCCTGCGCAACCTGGTTGAGAATTCGGTGCGCCATGCACGCATCGAGCCGGTGCGAGTGCGGCTGACGGCCGCCGCGCGCGGGGAGGAGCTGCTGCTCGCCTACAGCGACAACGGCCAGGGCGTGGCGCCCGGTACGGGCCAGCTCGGACGCCTGTTCGGGCGCGGCCCACATTCGAGCGGCGCCGGTGTGGGCCTGTACCTGGTGCGACGTCTGATGCAGCGCATGGGCGGCCGTGCGCGCTTCGATACCGCACCCGGCCAGGGCTTTCAGGCCGAACTGTGGCTGCGGGTCAGCCGTTGAGGCCGCTGCAGTGAGCGCCATGGCGACCACGATGGGCAGTCCGCGGCTGCTGTTGCTCGAGGACGAACGCAACGTAGCCGAAACGCTGACCGAGCGGCTCAAGGCCGCGGGCTTCGCAGTCACGCGCGCAGATTCACTTGCGAGTGCGCGCCGGGCGATGGCCGAAGCGAATTTTCAGCTCGCGGTACTCGATGTCGGACTGCCCGACGGCAGCGGCTTCGACCTGGCGCGGCAGCTGCGCACGCGTGCGCCGGCGACTGCAATCGTGTTTCTGACCGCGCATGCCAATCCGGAGGACCGAATCCGCGGGCTCGAGCTCGGCGCCGACGACTATGTGGCCAAGCCGTTTCATTTCCGCGAGTTGCTGCTGCGCATCCAGAACTGCCTCAAGCGCGCGCAGGACCTGGCGCAGGTGCCGGGCGAGATACGCGGCGAGGTACGGATCGGCCGCGCGCGCGTGGACTTCGAGCGCTTCATCGCCACGGTCGACGGTGAGACGCTGACCCTGACGCACAAGGAGTGCGCGGTGCTGCGGCTGCTGGCCGAGCGGGTCGGCAAGGCTGTGAGCCGCGATGAGATCCTCGACCGCGCCTGGTCGGCGGACGAGTTTCCGACTTCGCGCACGGTCGACAATTTCATCGTGCGGCTGCGCAAGCTGGTGGAGGCGGATCCGGCCGACCCGCGCGTGATCCGCAGCATTCGCGGTGTCGGCTATCTGCTGACGGAGATCGGCCGTGAGTGAGCCCCTGCTGCTGCAGGCGCTGGCCGGCCGCAATACCGGGCGGCCGCCGGTGTGGTTCATGCGCCAGGCCGGACGCTATCACCGCCACTACCAGGCGCTGCGCGCGCGGCACCATTTCATCGATCTGTGCCGCAACCCGGCGCTGGCGACCGAAGTCACCTTGGGGCCCATCGAAGAATTCGGCTTCGATGCTGCGATTCTGTTCTCCGACCTGCTGTTCCCGCTCGAGGCCATGGGCATGGGCCTGCGCTACGCACCGGGGCCGCAGCTCGACTGGCACCTGCGGACCACGGCCGATCTGGCCAGGCTCTGTGGCGGCGCGCCGCGCGCGGCGCACATGGATTTCCAGGCCCGTGCACTCGAACTGCTGCGCGTACGCCTGCCGGCGTCGACCAGCCTGATCGGCTTCGTCGGCGGTCCGTTCACGCTGTATGCCTATGCAGTTGCGGGCTCGCACGAAGGTTTCGCGCGCACCGGTCTCGACGGCCTCGTGGATGGCCTCTATGAGGGATTCAACGAGCGCCTCTGCGACCTGCTGGCGGCCAACATGGCACTGCAGGCGCGCGCCGGTGCGGACTGCATCGCCATCTTCGACACGGCCGCCGGTACCTTGACCCCTGCGCAGTTCGTGCGGCACGCGGCGGCGCCGCTGGCGGCGGTCGTGCGCGCGTTCCGCGCGCAGTGCCCGCAGACGCCGGTGATCTATTACTCGCGCGACACCGGCCCGGCGCACTGGTCGGCGCTGCAGGACATCGATCTGCAGTGCCTCGGCATCGACTGGCGCCACGATCTCATCGAGGTACTGAGCGCGCAGACTGGTCGTCGCAGCGTCCAGGGCAACATCGATCCGCAATGGCTGCTGCTGCCGCCGGCCGCGCTCGAAGCGCAACTGCGCCAGAGCTTTGAGCGCCTGCTGCAGCAGCCGGCGGCATTGCGCTCGGGCTGGGTCTGCGGCCTGGGCCACGGCGTGCTGCAGGCTACACCCGAGTCGAATATCAAGCTGGCGCTGCAGGTGCAGCGGGAGATGTTCGGATGACCATCGAGCTTGCAGACGCACTGATCGCCAAATACGACGTACCCGGGCCGCGCTACACCAGTTATCCCACGGTGCCATACTGGGACGGCACGCCGGCTCAGGCCGACTGGCTGGCGCACATTGCGAGCGCGCTGGACGCGGCGAGTGGCGCACCGGGGGCATCGCTCTACGTCCATATTCCATTCTGCCGCTCGCTCTGCACCTTCTGTGGCTGCAATACGCGCATCACGCGCACTCACAGCATCGTGATGCCATACCTCAACACGCTGCTGGCGGAGTTTGATATCTATCTGCGGGCGCTCGGTCGCTCCCGCCTGGAGCTCGATGAGCTGCACCTCGGCGGTGGCACACCGACCTTCCTCGATGAGGCCGAGCTCGAGGCGTTGCTGTCGGGTCTCGAGGCACGCACGCTGCTGCGCGCCGGTGCCGTCGGCTCGATCGAAGTCGACCCGCGCGTGACCACGCTGGAGCAGCTCATCGTGCTGGCGCGGCATGGATTCCGCCGCCTCAGCATCGGCGTGCAGGATTTCGACCCGCGCGTGCAGGACATCGTCAATCGCGTGCAGAGCGAGGCGTGCGTCGCGGAGGTGGCGCGCTCGGCCCGCAAGCTCGGCTTCAACAGCGTCAATTTCGATCTGATCTACGGGTTGCCGCTGCAGACCGAGGCCAGCGTCGACAACACCGTCGAGGCGGTGTGTCGGCTGCGGCCCGATCGCATCGCACTCTACGGCTATGCGCACGTGCCCTGGATCAGGCCTGGGCAGCGGCGCTTTACTGACGGCGACGTGCCCCAGGCTGAGCAGCGCCGTGCGCTCTACGAACGCAGCCGGGAGCGGCTCGAGCAGGCGGGCTATCGCGAGGTCGGCCTCGACCACTTCGCCCTGGAGACGGATGCGTTGTGGCTGGCGCAGCAGTCCGGCAGTCTGCATCGCAATTTCATGGGCTATACCGATCGCGCCACGCTACCGCTGATTGGACTGGGAGTATCGGCCATCGGCGATGCCGGCGGCGCGCTGGCGCAGAATGAGAAGGATCTGCGGCAATATCAGCAGCGCATCGAGGCGGGCGAACTGCCGATCCATCGCGGTCACATCCTCGACGGCGAAGACCTGGTGCTCCGGCGCCACATCCTGCGCCTGATGACGCGCCTCGAAACTCGCTGGGACGCGCCGGGCGATTACACGCCGTTTCTGGCGCAGCTCCAGCGGCGACTCGCGGAGCCGGAAGCGGACGGCCTGGTCGAACTTACCGATCACGGCTGCCGCGTGACGTCGCTCGGCCGCGCATTCCTGCGCAATCTCTGCATGGCGTTCGACGCCCGGCTCGCGCGGCAGTCGCCGGCGCGGGCCCTGTTCAGCCGCACGCTGTAGCGAGGCGCCGGATCAGAACGGCTTTACCACCGCCAGCAGGACGATGGGCACGACCAGCAGCAGTGCGCCCTCATTGAAAAGCCGCAGCACCAGGCTCGAGGGCATGGGCGCGCCGCACCGCATGCGGCCGAGCAGTGCCCGGCAGGCCAGGTGGTAGCCGATGAGTCCGAGCACGAACGCGAGCTTCAGCATGAGCCATAGGCCCCCGTCGTGGAAACCAAGCCAGAGCCACAGCCCCAGTGCGAGGGCGAGCAGCGCCATGATGCTCATGAAGCCATACAGCCTGCGTGCCATGATTACGAGCCGCCGCACATCCTCGCCCTGAGCGTGTCCTTCGGCGTAATGCACGAAGATCCGCGGCAGGTAGAACAATCCTGCCAGCCATGCGATGACCGCGAGCAGGTGCAGTGCCTTGATCCAGAGCATGACGAAACCATACTACACTCTGGCCCATGAAACCGATGCCGCTCTGGCTGAGAGCGCTGGCGTGTCTGCCCCTGGGAGCGCTGTATGTGTTCGGCGCGCTGCTGTCGCTGTTGCTGCGCTATGTGCTGCGTTATCGCGTACGCATTGCGCGCAATAACCTGCGCGGCTGCTTTCCGGAATTCGACGCGCGTCGAATCGATGCCGTCCTGAACAGCTACTACCGGCGGCTGGGTCAAATCATCGCCGAGTGCCTCAAGCTCGCGGCACTGTCCGCCGAGGAGCTGCGCAGGCGGGTGCGCTTCAGCAACATCGAGCTGGTGCAGGATGAGCTGTCGGCAGGGCGCTCGGTCATATTGCTGGCGGCGCACCTCGGCAATTGGGAATGGCAGCTGCAGGGCATCGTGGCGCACAGCTCGACCCCGGTCGACGCTGCGTACAAGCCGCTGCACGGTGCGGCGGCGGATCGGCTGCTGCTGCAGCTGCGCAGCCGCCTCGGCGCGCGCATGATTCCCGCCAAGAAGCTGGTGCGAGCGGTGGCGCGGGGGCGCAATCAGGTGCACATGGTTGCGCTGATGGCAGACCAGATCCCGTCATCCAGCGCCGGCCGGCACTGGGTTCAATTTCTGGGTCGCGCGACCGCGTTCTACCCGGGTCCCGGAGAACTCGCGCGCATGACCGGGTATGCCACGGTGTTCGCGGGCATGCGCCGGGTGCAGCGCGGTTACTATGAGATCAGATTCGAGCGCGTGCTGGCTGCCGGGGAGCAGCTGGAACCGGAGGCCTTCACGGCGCGTTACGCGCGCCTGCTCGAGGCCCAGATCCGGCGCGATCCGCCCAACTGGATCTGGACACATCGTCGCTGGAAGCTTGCGCCGCCGGCGTTTGCCGCGCTGTCTGCGGAGGATCAGCTATCGCGCTGACAACGCGTTCAGGGCGGCCGTTTGGCGACAATGGTCTTGGGCGGTTTGCGGTTGCCGCCGATGGGTTTGACCACACGCAGTTGATTGCCGAGCGGCTTGAGCTGGTGATGTTCGGCGCCATGCATCGTTACGGCCGCATGCTTGCCCTTGTTGCTCTTGAAGGGCCAGAAGCCGGCCGCCTGTGCCGCCGGGCACAGCGGCACGAGCAGCGCCGCGGCGAGCAGCCAGGTCAACGCGCGGGACGATCTCATGCTGTCAATATACCGCGCCAACAGCGTCAAATCATGCCGCCGTTGATCGAGATCACCTGGCCGGTTATGTAACCGGCGGCTTCGCCGGCAAGAAACGCCACCAGGTGGGCCACTTCGTCCGCGCGGCCGCTGCGCTGCAGGGGCACGAGCCTGGCGATGGTTGCCGCATCGAAGTGGCCGGCGCTCATGTCGCTGTCGATGATGCCGGGCGCCACAGCATTGACCGTGATGCCGCGACTGGCGAGTTCGAGCGCCAGCGAGCGCGTGGCGGAATTGATCGCCCCCTTGGCGGCGGCGTAGTTGACCTGCCCACGGTTGCCGGTCAGTGCCGCAACCGAGGAAATGTTGATGATGCGGCCCCAGCGCGTGCGGATCATCGGCAACAGCAGCGGCTGCGTGACGTTGAAGAAGCCGTTGACACTTACGTCGATGACGCGATGCCACTGCTGCGCCGACATGCCGGGCAGCACGGCGTCATCGTGAATACCGGCATTGTTGACCAGTACCTGGATGGGCCCTGCTTCGAGCAACGACTCGAGCGCTGCGCGCACCGCGGCAGCATCAGTGACGTCGAAGCACAGAGCCTGCGCCGCCGTGCCGGCGCCCTGCAACTCAGCCGCAAGCGCCGCGACGCGCTCGCTGCCGCGATGCGCGTGCAGGATCAGCTCGAGCCCAGCATTCCCCAGGCGCCTCGCTATGGCGGCACCGATGCTGCCGCTTGCGCCCGTTATCAGCGCGCGCCGCATCGTCGCATTCATGCCGGTGCGCGTGGGCCACGCGCTACCGCTTCGAGCAGCACGCTGGTTCGGCCACGCGCCAGCAGGCGCGTGTCGCTGCCAACTTCGAACTCATACAGCGCGCCGCGTGCATCGCCGTGGCGGCGCAGTGCGCGAATCGACAGATCGCAGGCGATCGAGTCAAGATCTGCGATCAGCAGTTCGACCGAACGCGCGCTGGCGAGCATGCCGATGGCGGCGGCCGGCGTCGCCCGCGCCGGCGCACTGGCCAGCAGCGCGCCATGTACCGCCATGGCCTGCGCGGCGTATTCGATCAGACAGGCGGCGCCGAGCCGGCCGTGAGCGCGCAGCGGATGATCGGGCAGGCGATGGCTGCTGGCGCTGCAGTGGATCGAGTCGGGATCCCAGGAGAGCACCGTGTCCAGCAGACACATGCGCCCCTGGTGCGGTACATGCGCGGCAATCCAGCCGTGGTCGAGCCTCATGGATCGAACTCGAGCGCTAGGCTCTGGCCCTGGAGGTATTCGAGCAACACGCGGCCGCTGCGCGCCTGCGCCAGCCGCGTCAGCAGCGGCAACGAGCGAGCTGCCGGAATCGCGAGCCGCAGGGCCTCGAACTCTGCCCAGTCGAGCCGGTCGGCCGGTTCGCGGCTCAGACTCACGCGCATGCGCGTGAGCGCGCCGGCGCCGCTGGAGGATGATCCCGCGTCCACGGGCGCCAGCACCAGGCCGACGCCGAACGCGTCCGCGATACGCCGTTGTGACTGCAGCGGCGGCGGGTAGTCGGCATCGTAGGAGATCAGCAGCGCCGGCCGCGACGTCTGCGCTACCTGCGTCACCGCCTCCAGCAGACCCGCAGTAAAGCTGGCGTCATAGGCACTCAGCGTGATCGACGGTTCGGTACAGCCATAGGCGATGCTCCAGTAACCCGCGGCGGCGTTGTGTACGGAGTTGTGGAATCTAGTCGGCGAGATCAATCGTTGCGTCTGCGCCAGTGCAACGCAGATCTCATGGCAATTGTCGCCATCGCCGCCCGAGGAGCTGAACACACTGGCGAGCGTGCGTGCATCCCGTCCGGAGTGACGCACGGCCTCGGCGCCAACGGCCAGCGCCAGCTTGACGACCCGGCCTGCGCGGCGCCTTTCGGGCGGTGGCAGCACATCCGGCGCCGGCAGCACCGTGCGCGCCCGCGCATAGGGTGCGGCTCCCGATAGCACCGCGCAACAGCCAGGCCAGTCAGGCAGCCCGGGACCCCGTATGCCGATCCCTTCGATCGCGACCGTCAGTGCGGTCATCCGGTGCCGCACCCGAAAAGCAGCGCGCAGTTGACGCCGCCGAAGCCGAACGAATTGGAGAGCGCGGTGCGCACGGACGAACGGGCTGGCCGCGTCAGGTAGTTGACGCGCAGCTTCGGATCGGGTTCGGTACGGTTGAGGCCTGCCGGTAGCAGCTGGTGGCGCAGCGCCAGCGCGCAGATGATGGCCTCGAGTGCGCCAGCAGCGCCGAGCGTGTGGCCGGTGGCCGCCTTGGTCGAGCTACAGGGGGTACGGTCGCCGAACAGGTTATTGACTGCGATCGATTCCGCCGCATCGTTGCTTGGCGTACCGGTGCCATGCAGGTTGATGTAGTCCACCTCGGCTGCCGACAGCGCGGCGGTATCGAGCGCACGTTGCATCGCCGCGCGCGCCCCGGCGCCTTCCGGATGTGGGCTCGACATGTGATGCGCGTCGCTCGATTCGCCGTAGCCGAGCAGAAAAATGGGTCCGGGCGCGGACGCCGCGGAGGCGCTGCGTTCGAGCAGGGCGAAGGCCGCCGCTTCGCCGATCGAAAGACCGTTGCGGTGCAGGTCGAACGGCCGGCATGCGCCCGGCGCCGTGAGCTGCAGCGCATGGAATCCGTACAGTGTGGTCAGGCAGAGGGAATCGACGCCACCGACCACCGCGGCATCGATCAGTCCGGCTGCAATCATGCGCTGCGCGGTTGCGAACGCCTTGGCACTCGAGGAGCAGGCCGTGCAGAGCGAGGCGGCCGGTCCTTCCAGCCCGAGCGCGCGGCGCACGTAGTCGCTGACCGAGAAGGAGTTCTGATGGTGGCGGTAGTCGAAACCGGGCGGCAGCTCGCCCGTGACGGCATCACGTTGCCGGAATGCGATCTCGGTTTCGAGGATGCCGGCAGTACTGGTACCGATGAAGACACCGATCCGGTCGCTGCCCCAGCGCGCGGCACTGGCGCGCACCGCGCCCGCAAAGCCATCCTGCTCGAGTCCGAGCTGAGCCAGACGATTGTTGCGGCAGTCGTAGGCGACCAGCGCCGGCGGCAGTCTGACGTCATCGACGCCGGCCACTTCTCCTATCTGGGTATCGATCGATACGGTCTCGAAATCGCACGGCTTCAGGCCGCTGCGGGCCTGCTGCAGCGACTCGAGCATCGCCGCCTGGCCGCGGCCAATGCAGCTGGTCGCGGTGAAATGTTGGATGGGCAGCGGCGTCATGCGTGATGCCTGCCAGTATACGCCCGCCACGCGGGCGGACCTTAGGCGGCCGCCTGGCGCAACGTGACCGCGCGCAGACCCCGCTCATGGATGGCAGCGAGCAGCGCCGGCAGCACGTCGAGCACCACTGGCCGGCCGCCAGGGGTACGCGCGGCATGGCCGTCGTGCAGCAGCAGGATATCTCCGGCCGTCAGCCGCGCGGTCAGCCGGGTGAGCACGGCGGCGGCGTCGGTATTGACGGTATCGAAGCCGCGGCGGGTCCAGCTGGCGAGCTGCAAGCCGAGCCGCTGCAGCACCGGGTCGAGCAGCGGATTACGCAGACCGGCCGGTGCGCGGAAGAACTTCGGCGCCACGCCGCAGGCCTGCTCGATGCTTCGCTGTGCGCGCTGCAGCTCCGCGCGCAGCGTCCCTGGTCCAAAGAACGGAAAGCGATAGCTGTGGCGCTGACTGTGGTTCTCGATGGCATGGCCCTGTTCGATGCAGGCCCGTGCAAGCTGCGGAAATCTTTCGACCCGCTGGCCGATGAAAAAGAACGTGGCGTGTGCCTGGTGCTCGGCCAGGATCGCCAGGACCTGCGGTGTCACCTCGGGGTCCGGGCCATCGTCGATGGTGATGCATACCTCGGCGCGTGCGGCAGCCGCGGAAGGCAGGCGCGTCCAGTTGGAGCCGAGACCATGGCTGCGTGGCCAAAGGCCGAGCGCGGTCAACAGCAGGTGATCGGCTATGACGGTCGCCAGCGTCCAGGGCCACCAGTGTGGGCGGATCAGTGTGATGGCGGCCGCGACGAGGTGCAGCGCCACCGAGATCTTCAGCAGCGGGGTGAGATGCCAGGTGAAGGCGGTCATCTTCACGATGGTATTGGCGGCACTGGCAAGGCCAGCATCGCCTCGTGAGCACGCTGCGGCTGACGATCGAGAAACATCCCCCACAGTTGTCGCCATACAGGCCAGTCGTGGCCGCCGTCGACTTCGACGCGGCTCGAGGCGGGTAGCGCCCTGGCAAGCAATCGCTGAGTGTCGGCAAAGCGATCGTCGCGGCCCAGGCCGACAAACACTTCGGGCGCGGGCGGGCGCAGATCGCGCACGTAAGCCCAGACGCGCCGCTCGTCGTCCTCGGCTGCCAATGTGCCGGGTTGCCAGTCCCGCAGGCTCGCGCAACGCGCGACCTCGGCCGCAACGATGCGGCTGCCCAGATAGGGCGCCAGCAGGCACAGTCCGTCGATGCCCTGTGGGAATTCCGCGGCGAATCGCAGCGCTCTGAAGGCGCCCAACGAGATGCCGCCGAGCCAGAGCCGACGTCGCCTCTGCCGCTGCGGCTCGATGACTTGCCGCCACAGCGCTTCGATCCAGCTGCGGTCGCTCAAATGAGCGGGTGCCGGCGCAGCCAGCAGCAGCTCGAACGGCAGTCGTCGTTGTCGCAGCGCCCGATCGAATCCCGCGCGCCGAAAATCCTCGAGCCCCTGCATCGCCCCGGGCAGCAGCACGATGCAGCCTGGCGCGTGCGCGCCGACAGCAGCCTCGATGAGCATCGTTTCCATGCACTCAACCTGCGGGCGCAGTCTCCACAAACGAGGCCCGCGGCGCCAGCGCCGCCGCGAACCACAGCGCCAGCAGCGCACCCGGGGCCACCGTGGTACCGAGCGCGCTGAGCACGGGCACGCTGGAGAAGGCCAGCACGCCAAAGCCGATGACCGTGGTTGCGTTGGCGATCAGCAGCGAAGCAAGCGTCAGCGGCAGCGCCTCGGCAGCGCTGTGTGCGCGGCGGTCGAAGAACAGAGCGTAGTTCGATCCGACGGCGACGATCAGCAGCAGACCGATCAGGTGCAGGATCGTCAGCGGTACGCCGCCGCCGATGAGCCCGGCGGCCACTACGAGCACGCTCAGGGCCAGCGGTGCCATGACGCGCGTCACGCGGGTCGGACTGCGCAGCACCAGCGCGAGCAGCAGCAGGATGGCGCCGAGACCCCAGAGCGACAGCCGTGCGGCCTCGCGCAGATAGCCGCCGTAGAGTGAGTCGGTTTCTTCTTTCATATTGAGCGCAATCACGCTGCCCGCCGGCTGGCCGCCCAGCGCCGCTCGTACGCGCTCGATGTCGATGTCGCCATTGCCGGCGCCGCGACGGTTGGCGCGCAGCGGCAGCAGCGCATACCAGCGTCCGTCCTTCTGCCACAGCAGCGCATCGAGCGCCAGTGCCAGCGAGGTATTGGCCAGCGCCGCGCGATCCAGCGGCGGCGCGCTGCGGGCCGCATCGACCGCAGCCACGAAATCCCCCAATGCTTCGGGCCGCAGCGGCGTTTGCTTCGTGGCGGCGCGCAGGCGCTGCCGCAGCGTGGCCGTATCGGGCAGGCTATTGCGCCGGGCTGACTGTGTCCGCAGGCTCGGCAGGTAGCGCGCCGGGCTGTCATAGCCCTCGATGACACCGGCGGCCGCGAGTGAATCGAGCTGACGGGAAACCGCTTCGGCGCGTCGCAGCGTGGTTTCCTGATCCGCGCCCTTGACGATGACCAGGTTGCTGATATCGGGTGCACCCAGCTCGCTGCGCAGCTCGCCATCGAGCGCCTGCGCCGAGGCTGCCACCGGGCTGAGCGCGGCAAGATCCCGATTCCAAAGCGCGCCGCGATGCGCATACAGCACTGCGGCAGCCGCGACCGCCAGCAGCATCAGTACCGCTGCCAGCACGGAACCCGGCGGCACCAGGCGCAGCCGCGCTGCCATGCGGCCCAGTGGCGCCAGGTTGCGCATGCGCGGGTGCTGCGGTGAAAGGCGCGGCAACAGCCAGCGTGTAACGACTGCCGCCGTAATCAGACCGGCGATCGAATACAGCCCCAGTTGCGCGAGCCCTGGAAAGCTCGAAGGCAGCAGCGAGGCAAAGCCGCAGACCGAGGTCAGCATGCCCAATCCGATTGTCGGCCAGAGGTGCGCTGGCACGCGCAGCCCGCCGGTCGACCGCGGCTGCGACTGCACGAAGAAGTAGATCGAGTAATCGACCGACTCGCCGATCAGCGTGGTGCCAAAGCCGAGCGTGATGCCGTGGACCACGCCGCTGCCGAGTGCCACTGCCACAACCCCGGCGAGCGCCCCAGAGATCACGGGCACCAGCCCCAGCAGCAGCGTCGAGACCGAGCGGTAGACGATCAGCAGCAGTGTGACGATCAGCGCGCTGCTGATGAGCGAAAGCCGCTTGACCTCGCGTTCGATGCTGGCGCGTGCCTGCACGGCAAATACGGCCGGTCCGCTCAGCAGCAATTTGAGGCCGGCACCCGCCGGCGCGGCGGCAGCGAATGCGCTCCGAATCTGTGCCAGCGCCAGCGCCTGCCCGTCGGTGTCGGAGCCCGATGCGCTCGTTTCGGCTAGCAGCAGCGCGCGGGCGCCATCGGGCGAACTCCAGACGCCCTGCTCGCTGTGGGGCGCCCCCGCCGCCGCCAGCTCGTCGGTGATCTGCAGCGTCTCCCCGGTCGGATCGCGGGTCAGCAGCGACTTGCCGAGCAGGCCCGCGGGGGAGTTGATCAGGTCGAGACTGGCTTGCAGCGCCCGGTGCAGGCCTGATTCGCTGAAGCGATCGGCGGTCACGGCAGGGCTCAGGGCATAGCGGTGCGCAAATACCAAGGCGCTGTCGCGCTGCTCGCCCGCGGCATCGCCATCGTTGACCGCCAGGAAGGCGGCTTGCCCGCCCAGAGCCGCCGTCATGGCACGCGCCGTCTGGGCGCGCTGCGCCGCCCCACCACCCTCGATGCCGATCAGGATCAGGTGCGCGGCCAGGCCATTCTGCAGCTGATCGACCAGCAGCTGCTGCGCCGGCGAAGGGACGCGCGGCAGGAACGCTGACAGGTCGGCGCTGAAACGCGCGCGCGCGATGATCACCAGCGCGATGGCGACTGCCAGCAGCCAGATCGCGAGCGCCGTCAGCCGGGCCGGTTTCATTCGCGCGGCTGTATGGTCATGAGCGAGTGATCGCCGTCACTCTGCTGCACCTCGACTTGCAGGATGGCGTCGCGCTCGCCGCTGATGCGAATGTGATCGACGACAGCAGCCACTTTGGGATCTCGCGGATGCAGCAGCAGCTGCCAGCGAGCGACATCGCCCGAAAACCGGAGCTCGAAGCGCTGCTCGAGCGCGGCACGGTCGCCCGCAAGCGTGGCGCGCACGCTGTCGATCAGTGGAGCGATCTGCGGGTAGTCGTCCAGTCGAAGCGTGCGCCGTCGCGTACCACTCTGCAGCGTCAACGTACCGTGATCCAGTGTGACGCTCTGCTCGCGCGGCTTCAATGTGTGCTCTTCCAGATGATCGGGCGCAGCGTAGGTCATGACTCCGCTCGAATGCGCAGGCTGTCTGAGGGCTGCGAGGTACTCGGTCTGCTCGAACTCCGCGACGCCGTGCTGCCTTTGCGACAGCAACTGCATGAGCCGGCCGAGCGTATCCGTGTCGGTATTGGCGGCCGCTGCAGTGGCCGCGATGCCGCCCAGCGCCAGCGCAATCTGCAGCAGTGCGGCCAACCGGGCGCTCAACTGGGCACACTCGCACCGTCCGACCAGAAATCAAAGAAGTTGAACCAGTTGTACGGGTCGCTGCGGCAATATTGTTCGAGTAGCGCACCGTAACGCGCCACCGCAGATTCGATGGCTGCTGCCCGATCGCCGCGTTGAACGTCGGAGAAATCCGCCAGCGGCGCGAACAGGATGCGGTAGCGGCACCCGCCGCGGAACAGGCCCAGCATGAAAAGCACGCGTCGTCGCAGCAGGGCGGCCGCGCGCATCGGCCCGAGCGGCAGGCGCGCGCGGGCTCCCAGGAACTCGACCGCAAGCGCCGGCTCGTCGCCCAGGGTCCGGTCGGCCAGCACGCCGACCAGTACGCCGTGGTCGAGCCGCTCGCGGATCTTCAGCATCGCATCGACGTGGCCGAGCGCGATGATCTCGGGCGGATCGCGCGGCCTGGCAGCCGCCAACACGGCATTGAGCTTGCGGGCATTGTCTTCGTACATGGCCATCGCTACCTTGAGGCCGGGCTGCCGGTGGCCGAGCGCCCGCAGTACTTCGAAGCTGCCCATGTGTGCGCCGAACAGCAACGCGCCGCCGCCGGACGCCGCGACCTCGCGGATCAGCGCTTCGCCTTCGAGCGTGATATCGAACAACGACTGCTGGCCAGCCAGCAGGTAGAGCCGATCGAGGATCGTGGTCCCAAAGTTGAAAATGAGGCGATAGCGGTCGCGCGCGCGCGGCTCGCGGCCGAGCGCGCGGCGCAGGTAGGCGCGCATGTGACGTCGCGGCGAGGGAGCGAACACGAAGTAGTAGCACGCAATCAGGTGCAGAAACGGCAACGCACCCCGGCGCCCGAGCCGCAGCGACAGCCACGCCATGGTCCGCAGCAGTAGTGGGCTGCCGCGCTCGGGACTGCGGCGCCATGCAGACGGCGCGGCGGCATCGGTCATGGTGCGGGTGCCTCGAGCGTCGCACTCATGACGAGCGTCTCGCCTGCGCGGATTTCGAGCCGCAGCTGCCCGCCATCGCGCCGCCAATCGAGTTGCAGCGTCTCGGCGGGCCGTACGATCCGATGGAATTTGACGCTGCTGATGCGCCAGTGCGCCGACTGCGGGTCGATGCTGTGCAACGCTTCATCCAGCAGCACGGCACCCGGTACGATCGGATCTCCCGGAAAGTGACCC
>JBAUYT010000195.1:0-5064 GCA_049584935.1 Steroidobacteraceae bacterium | reverse complement strand
GGCCGATGGCGGCGTGCAGCCAGTCGAGGCCGAGCCGCGCGGCGAGTCCGAAGTGCGCGCGCGCTACCGCGCGGGCGCCGGCGCCGGCGCTGCGCATGAGCTGCACCAGATCCGGCGCCACCTGCAGCGGCTCCAGAGCCGCCAGACTCTCCGCCAGCCGCTGCGGCAGTCCCATGCCGGCGTAGCTGGCGCAGCGCTCGAGGTAGCGCGAACGATCGAGTCCTTCGAGTACAGTGGGCGTCACCTGCGCCAGTTGGCGCAGCAGCGGCTGCAGGCGCGCGACCGATTTGCCCACTTCGCCGTATTCCCGGCGGTGCGCCAGCAGCCAGCGCGTCAGGTGCCGCAGGTAGGCGCTGCTTTCCAGCAGGGCGCGATACTGGTCGGTGGCTTTGATACGCGCGTCGAGCGCTTCGAGTTCGGCCCAGAGCCGGCGCAGGTCGGCGCTGTCGCGCGCGATCGTATAGGCGCGGGCGACGTCGGCCGCATCGGCATCGCCGTCCTGGGCGCACTGCATCAGCAGTGCCGGTCCGATGCGGTTGACGATGCTGTTGGTGGTGGCCGTGATGATGATCTGGCGCCGCAGGCGATGGCGCTTGATACGTCGCGCGAATCGTCGCCGGAACGCCTGCGGGAAGTAACGTTCGAGTTCGCGCGCGAGGTAAGGATCAGCGGCACTGCCGCTGTCCGAGAGCGCGCGGTTGAGCGCGATCTTTCCGTACGAGAGCAGCAGCGCCAGCTCGGGCCGCGTCAGCCCCCGGCCTTCGCGTCGGCGTTGCTCGATCTCCTCGTCGTCGGGCAGGAACTCGACCGCGCGATCGAGTTCGCCGTAGCGTTCGAGCCAGCGCAGCAGCTGCTGGTGTTCGCTCAGGTCCTCGAGCGCGCGCTGCTCCATGAGGCTGATGGCCTGGCTCTGCAGGTAGTTATTGCGCAGGACCAGTTCCGCCACTTCATCGGTGGCGGCCGCCAGCAGGCGGTTGCGCCGGCTGCGGGCAATCGGCGAGCCGGCATCGGGCGCATCCAGCAGGATCTTCAGATTGACTTCGACGTCCGAGGTGTTGACCCCGGCGGAATTGTCGATGAAATCGGCGTTGAGGTGGCCGCCGCAGGCGGCGTACTCGACCCGGCCGCGTTGCGAGAAGCCGAGGTTGCCGCCCTCGCCGACGACGCGCGCACGTACCTGCAGGCCGTCGACCCGCACCGCGTCGTTGGAGCGGTCGCCGATTTCGCCGTGACGTTCGCTCGATGCCTTGACGTAGGTGCCGATGCCGCCGTTCCAGAGCAGATCCACCCGCATGCAGAGGATGGCACGCACGACTTCGACTGGGCTCGCGCGCGGCTGCGCCAGGTCGAGCAGCCCCTGCGCCTCCGGGGAAAGATGAATGGTCTTGGCGGAGCGCTCGTATATGCCGCCGCCGCGCGAAATCCGGCGCCGATCGTAATCGTTCCAGCCCGAGCGCGGCAGTCGGAACAGCCGCTGGCGTTCGCGCATGCTGCCGGCCACATCCGGCTTCGGATCGAGGAAGATGTGCTGATGATTGAATGCGGCCACGAGCCGGATATGTGGCGAGCGCAGCAGGCCGTTGCCGAAGACGTCGCCGGACATGTCGCCGATACCGGCCACCGTGAATGCCTCGCGCTGGATGTCGCGGCCGAGTTCGCGGAAGTGGCGCTTGACGCACTCCCAGCCGCCGCGGGCGGTGATCCCCATCTTCTTGTGGTCATAGCCGGCAGAGCCGCCGGAGGCGAATGCGTCGCCGAGCCAGAAGCCGAATTCGGCCGCTATCGCGTTGGCTGTGTCGGAGAACGTGGCGGTACCCTTGTCCGCGGCGACCACCAGGTAGGGATCGTCACGGTCCAGCCGGTGCACCTGTGGCGGCGGCGTGACGCGACCGCCGGCTCCGATATTGTCGGTGACGTCCAGCAGGCCGCGCATGAAGGCGCGGTAGCACTCGATCACCTCGCGCTGCTGCTGCTCGCGCGGCGCGCGCGTGCTGAGCCGCCGTGCGACGAAGCCACCCTTGGCGCCCACCGGCACGATGACGGTGTTCTTGACGTGCTGCGCCTTCATCAGGCCCAGGATCTCGGTGCGGAAGTCCTCCGGCCGTTCGGACCAGCGGATGCCGCCGCGGGCGATGGCGCCCTTGCGCAGATGAACCCCTTCGAATTGCGGACTGTGAACGAAGATCTCGTACGCCGGCCGTGGCTGCGGCAACCCCGGTATCTGGCTGGGATCGAGCTTGAGCGCCAGCCATGCACGCGGCTTGCCGGCGGCATCCTGGCGATAGTAGTTGGTGCGCAGCGTGGCGCGAATGACCGCCAGGAAGGCACGCAGGATGCGGTCCTCGTCCGGACTTACCACGGCCTCGATCGCGCGGCGGACGGTCTGCTCGAGCGAGGCAGCCCGCTGGCGCGTGCCGCGCGTGGCCCGTGGCGCCAGTCGCTGCTCGAACAGCAGGCAGAGCGCGCGGGCGGTGCGGGCGTGCGAGGCGAGTACGCGCTCCATGTTGCTCTGGCTGAACGGAATGCCGGTCTGCAGCAGGTAACGACAGCAGGCCCGCAGTACGGTCACCTGCCGGATGCCCAGCTCGGATTCGATCAGCAGGCGATTGAACCCGTCATCATCGAGTTCGCCAGCGCGGACGGCGCGAAACGCGGCAATCAGCCCGGCGGCTACGCGGGCGACCACGACGCGCCGCAGGGCGTAATGCTCGAGTTCGAAATCCTGAATCCAGATGACGGCGCCGCCGGCGAACTCCAGCCGGTAAGGCCGCTCGGCAATGACGCGCAATCCGAAGTGCTCGAACGTCGGCAGCACGTCGGAGACCGACAGCGCCTCGCCGCGCCGGATGATGTTGAGGTGGACCCGGTGTGCCGGCTGCTGCGGCGGGCGGTAGAGGCGCAGCTGCATGAGCTCGGGGGCCCGATCGAGCCCATCGAGATCGACGATGTCGTCGACTGCCTGGGCGGCATCGACATCCTGTCGGTAGGAGGCCGGAAAGGCGGGCAGGTAGCGGCGCTCGAGCGTACGGGCCTGTGTCTCGTCGAAGCGCGTAGCGAGCGCGGCGCGCAGCCGGTCGCGCCAGGACACCAGTGCCTCGGCAATCTGCTGCTCGAGCTCATCGACCCGGACGCGCGGGTCGCTCAGCGGGTCGACCCGCACTAGGATGTGCAGCTGCGCCAGTGGCTCGTCACCGATCGTCAGGCTGGCGTCGAGTTCGGTGCCTTGCAGCGCGGTGCGCAGCAGTTGCTCGGTGCGGGCCTGCGCCTCGCTGTCGCAGCGCTCCCGCGGCAGGTACACCAGGCACGACCAGAAGCGCCGGAATTCATCGCGTCGCAGGATCAGCCGCACGCGGGCGCGCTCCTGCAGCACCAGCACCGCACGCGCGGTGCGGATCAGATCCGGGACGCTGGCCTGGAACAGCTCGTCGCGTGGCAGGCTCTGCAGGATCTGCTGCAGGCGTTTGCCATCGTGGCTGTTGGGCGCAAACGGAAAGTGCTCGATGATGCGCTTGAGCTTGTGCCGCAGCCACGGCACCTGGCGTGGATCGGCGTGATAGGCGGCGCTATTCCAGAGTCCCAGAATCCGCGCCTCGCCGACCGCGCGTCCCCGCGCATCGAAGCGTTTGACGCCGACGTAGTCGAGATAGGCCGGACGGTGCACGGTCGAGCGCATGTTCGCCTTGGTGATCACCAGCAGGTCGCCCGAACGCAGCGCCTGCTCGATGTTGGCCAGCGGCACACCGCTCTCGCGCGGATTGCGCCGGCGCCGGCGCAGCAGCCCGAGTGCGGTACCCGGAACCGGCAGCAGCTCTAGCCGACGTCCGTGCCGGTGCAACACGTTGTCGCGATAGCCGAGGAAGGTGAAGTGGTGTGCCTCCATGTACTGCAGCAGCGCGCGGCTCTCGGCGATGACGTCCGCGTGCAGCGGCGGCGGATTGCGGCTGATGTCCGCGCACAGCCGCAGTACCTGGTTGCGCATGCGCATCCAGTCCTTGCAGGCACGGCGAACGTCGCCCAGCACCGACAGCAGCTTGCGCTGCAGCTGCTGGCATTCGGTGGCGTCGCTGACGCGGTCGATCCGCAGATACTGCCAGGACTCATGCTGGCCGCCTTCCGCCTGCAGATTCTGATCGAGCGATTGCAGCTGGCCGCGCGCGTCCCGTTGCACGCGCAGGATGGGATGGATGATGATCTGCGGCGAGAAGCCGGCCTGCGTCAGGGTCATGCTGAGCGTGTCGACCAGGAACGGCATGTCGTCGGTGATCAGTTGTACGACCGAGTAGCTGGTGTCCGCCGCGGGCGCGCACAGCACCCGCAGCAGAGTCTGCTGCCGCCGTCGCCGCTGGCCGAACTCGAGCTGCGAGGTGCAGTCGGCGCGCAGCGCACGGGGCTCCAGGCGCTGCCACTCTTCGTGCGGCACCGATCCCTGCCAGGCCCGCAGCAGCGCGTTGGTCAACCGTGTAGCGATGCTCATTGGGCAAGCTCCAGATCGGCGATCAGCGCGCCGAGAAAGCGGACTGCCTCGCCGCCCGTGACCACGCGGTGGTCGAAGCTCAACGACAGCGGCATGCGCCGCTCGTGCTGGCGCACGCGACCGGTGGCGAGGATTGCGACCGCGGGCGGCACGACCACGGGCGTGGCGTAGCGTCCGGCCATGCTGCCGAAATTCGACAGCATGAAAGTGAAATTGCGCAGCTCCTCGTTCTTGAGAGTGCGCGCGCGCGCGCCGCGCTTGAGCCGATCGAGCTCGAGGCGCACGGCCGCGGCGTCCAGCGTATCGACCTGCCGGATGACCGGCACGATCAGGCCATCCGGCGTATCCACCGCAAGACCCACGTCGAGGTGCGGGAACAGCCAGCGACGCTCGTGCGCGGCGTCGTACCAGGCATTGAGCGCGCGCTCGGTTCGGGCGGCAATGGCGAGCGCGCGCAGTACCCGTACCGAATAGTCGGCGCCCGCACCCCAGCGCTGCAGATCGGCATCGTCGAACACCGAGCAGGCGGCTACGTTGTCGCGCGCGGCCGTCATGCTCTGTGCCATGGCGCGCCGCAGACCGCGCAGCTC
>JBAUYT010000194.1:0-13438 GCA_049584935.1 Steroidobacteraceae bacterium | reverse complement strand
GGGATTTATTGGCTGCACTACAGATTTTTTTCACATAACTATATGAATGTATGACTATTATATATGAATTGATTTTGGGATTTGTTGGCTGCACTATGGGAGATGCAGGGCTGACACCATCTTTATGGCGGAAGTAGGTTCTGCTCGGGGCCGCGAGAGCGGCCCCAATTATTTTCCGATGATGCCGAGTGGATGCTTGGGGTTGGCTTCCTTAAAGCAGATCGGCTCCAAGAGTGGAAATGCCGTATGCAATCCGTACTTCTCTTTCCCCTGACGTACACCTCTCACGTATCGGATCAGTGAAAAGGCGCAGAAGTCCGCCATCTGCAGAAGGTAGGATCGGTCCGATGGTCGGAAAATCGGATCCTCAATAATTCGCTCAATCGGAATGTTCCGCGTCTCAGAGCCAGTTCCCTTCCAAACTCCGAACTGGCTGGGAATTGGATTGTGCACCGACATTTTGCGGACGAGCTTCGTGTAATCACCTTCCTTGCCTTCGTCGGAAATCAATATCGCTTGAGTGTTTTGCGCAAGCATTGTTCTGTTGATTCGATTGAGCAGTCTTTCAAACGCCCAGTCTTGCCGTCGAAGCACTACGGAGAACAGCGATAGCTGCGGCATGGTGCTCAATAGTGACAGAGAATCACGGAATATCTGACAGCGCCGACCCTTCGGCACAATCCGATCGGAGACCTTGCCCCTACCGGCGACGAACTCGGTCGCGTGTAACTCCTTGCGCATATAAACCCCATCCGTCTGCTTTAGTTGCTGGCGCCATGCCTTGATTGCGGCAAAGGTCTCTCGCCATGCACCGGCTGGAACGCTTATTGCGCAAAAAGCGTGTTCACCGCCTTCTGACGAATCATCGATGTAGAACAAGTGCACGCCTGAGACTCCGCCGCGTCCGGTCAAAATTAGCGGGTATAATTGAGTAGTCGAGAGCAGATGGAGCGGCCGGGTATCGGACCCGGAGCACAAGGGTAGGAATCCAGCGCTGTGACCGTCACCCGCCCCATCGATTTTAGACCCGAACCATCACGCCGCCGGTGATGGGTAAATCACATCGAGAATTGTGCGAAAGGCTTTCGTGAAGGCATCCTTTTGCGCAGTTCCCCATTCAGAACCAGACTTCGGCAGCTCCTGAAGCATGCCTTGCAGAGCAGGATGGACGTTCGATGCTGATGGGGGAGGTCGGTGTACAACGTATTCCGCCCGATCCTCGCTATGCACCTTGCTGGTATCGCCCTTCTCTTTCACCGGTCGAGCGCGCTTGCTGCCAGGGACCGGACCCCGCCGACCGGGCTCCTTGATGTATGGAGACAGGACGGCTCCCCCATCCTTCATAGCAGCGAGATAGAAACTCTTGCACTTGCGAGCCGTATCGCCCGATGCGACTTTCGCGAATGCCTCATTTAGCTGACCGTCTGTGCCAGATGTATGGTCAAAGCCACGTAGAAATGGATAACTTTCATCAATCAAATTGAATAGGTATTCTAAGAATTCCTCTTTATTATCAAGGACCTTTACAAGTCCACTCAGCTTTTCAGTAGGGACCCCAATTTCATCTATCAACTTTAGGTATTTCAGCGCTTGAATTACCTGACTCTGTGTCGCGCCAGAAAATGTCGGCATAACGTGCTTGTCGATGCGGCTAGGAATGGCCGGAGCAATCATGCGCAGCAGGGTTTTGAAGGTTTTGTAGGCCACGTAGGGCGGGACTGCGTTTTCTTCGGTTTCACTGGCCATGGTCATGCCTTAAGTAATGCCGTAACTGATGAGGCATCATGCCAATACCAATGCCGTAATTCAAGTGCCGAAACTAGACTTTTTTAGGAGATGCCAAAAAAGTCTGCCATGGTGAGCTTAATGGACGAGGTAACCAAGGGTGAAAAGGTCATTGTGCGTTGCTGGCGGAACGAGGCCGCTGTGCTGCGAGTTTGGGGCAGCAATCAGGGGCGAGTAGAGTTAGTTTCAGACGATGAATATGAAACTCTGCGGGCGGGACGCACAACACCATTTCCCGTGTCTTTCCCGCGCGGCGATGTATTCCGGTTTGATGCGTTAGCCCTTGAGGCTGAAGGGCCAGTAGATTTCACTCGATTGGAGCCCTACTAGTCGCCATGAAGCGCAAGAAGAAGACTCGGAAAAAGAAATCGATTCGCGTCAAGCCGAAATCCGCCTCGCATGAGGCGAGGTTCGATCAGCTTCTCACGGATGCGATCTTGGGCGTAGAAAAGAAATAGCTCCACAGTTACTTCTTGGGCCGCTTCTTCTTGTGCTCTAAAGGATGCTTCTGGTCGGTGTATGAATCGCCGCCCTTAGCGCCATAGGCTAGCGCCTTGGGCAACGCGCTGGTCAGTTGAAAAAAAGATAGCTGACAGGGACGGTCTAATATTGGGGTGAGATCAACCCTGATAGGTCCGTGGTTTTTTATCTCTAACACGATGCGACCAGACCATCCTGGCTGAATCCATGGAGCCGTCTGGTGCATACTCAATCCAATGCGAGCGTAAGTGCTTCTGCCTTCAACCAGAGCTATCAGATTTTTCGGCACGGTGACGCTCTCATACGTCATCGCCAAAATAAATTCGCCCGGCTCAAGGCAGAAAGGGACCCTCTGTCCGAATTCATTTCTAAGCGGCAGATTCATGGTTTTCCAGAATCCGCTGACCTGCCCAAGCCCACCAGCGACAGAAAGTCTCAGTCCTGGCACTGGTTGAAGTTGGGTAAACTGAGTGCCTAGGCGAAGATCAATGGATGCTTCTCCCCATTGAGTATCTTCCAATGGGGGGTCGAACTTGATTTCGCCGGCCGCGACTGCCTGTCGCAGTTCCGGCTGGGACAGGATCATTCACTCCCCTAGGCGGCTAGTCTCGTCAGTTTATTGCCGCGCACAAAAGCCATTCCGAGCGCCGTGGTGAAAAATGAGCCAGCGATTTTGACGGTGATGTAATCATCGCTAACGGCGATCACGGTTCCCATAACGGCACTATGTTCTTCATCTTCCGACACTAGATTGGAAGCCTTCACAAAACCGGACATTGCACCGTCTCTGGTTTCAACAGTTATCAGTTTCTCATCAGGAAACGGGCCGGCTTGGATGGTGCATCGAATTCCAACGGCGTCGCCTTCAGAGAAGGTCATGATTTTCTCCTGACTCAAAAAAGAGTGATACCTGACGCAAGCGTCAATCAGTACTGTCATTTTGTCCAGTAGAGATTTAGCGTGGGTTGTGTAGGTGTACCTGCGCGATCCAATTCGCTTGTGATTACGCGGGCTTGCTGATCTGCGCCAGCACGCGCCGGAACATTTCTGCCGGCTCATGCCGGTGGTTGTAGCGGCAGGCGAATTCGTCCACGTAGTTCTGAAGGTACTTCGGGGAAACGTGAATGTGCGTGCTGCGCAGGCCGGCTTTCAGGTGGGACCAGAAGCCTTCGATCCTATTGGTGCCGAACTCGCCCCGTACCCACTCGTAGCGGTCATGGGCTACCGCGCCGTGCTTGTAGCCGTGCTGGCCTAGCTTGCCGTAGGCAGCCCACGTATCGGTGCTGACGGTCGTTCCGAGCGCCACGTCCTTGAAGATGTGCGGCAGCAGGGTTTGCTTGCGGTTGTCCGGTACGACGTGGCCTTTGAAGGGGCCGCCACGCTGCACAATGCCCATGATGCAGGTCTTGCCGGCCGTGGGCTTGTCGCTGGCGAACTTCTTGCGCCGGTAGCCGCCGACATAGGCTTCGTCGATCTCGACATGGCCGCTCATCTGAGGCGGGTTGTTGGCGCGCTCCCTAGCAGCCATCAGCAGGCGAAGCTGGTGCCCCATGCGCCACGCGCACTTGTAGGTCACCCCGACATGGCGCTCGATTTCCTTGGCCGAGACGCCGTTGCGGGTCGCAGTCATCAGGTACATGGCGTGAAACCACTTCGTCAGGGTCGTGCTGCTGTGCTCAAAGACGGTCCCGGCGCAGGGGTAGATATGGCAGCCCTCTTTGCAGGCGAAGGCACGGCGGCCGCGACGCTCGCCTGTAGCCTTGTCCACGTCGTAGATCCGGGTCAGCGGGCCGACCACGCCACAGTTCGGGCAGGCGTCCACGCTCGGATAGCGCCTCTTGAGGATCGCCAGCAGGCAGGCATCGTCGTCCGGGTACTCGGCTTTGAACTGGGCGAAGGTGAATCGGGGCTTTGCCATGGAAATCTCCTATGGCTGAATTCTCCCAGAGTTTTCACTTGCTGTCAAGGGATAAAGGCCATTTATCGATCATTCGTCGACTTTACGCTTCAGTCTCGGTTGACAGTGCGGAGGTCCACTCTGAAGATGCGGCCATGCCAGATTTCCAACCTCGACACGACTGGTCGGTCGACCAGGCCGAAGCGCTGTTCGCGCAACCCTTCAATGATCTGATCTTCCAGGCACAGTGCGTTCACCGCCGCTGGCAGCAACCCAACAGCGTGCAGATGAGCACGCTGCTATCGATCAAGACCGGCGCCTGTCCCGAAGACTGTGCCTACTGTCCCCAGAGCGTTCGCTACGACACCGGGGTCGCTGCGGAGAGCCTGTTGCCGTTGTCGCAGGTGGTCGAGACGGCGCGCGCGGCGCGGGCCTCCGGCGCCACCCGATTCTGCATGGGCGCGGCCTATCGCTCGCCAAAGCGGCGTGATCTCGAACAGATCAGCGCGATGATCCGTGCGGTGCGCGAGCTCGGTCTCGAAACCTGCGCCACCCTCGGCATGCTCGATGCGGAGCAGGCCCGGGAACTCAAGGCCGCCGGACTCGATTACTACAATCACAATCTCGATACCTCGGAAGCGTATTACAGCCAGGTTATCTCCACCCGTCGCTACCAGGACCGGCTGGATACCCTCGAGGCCGTGCGCGCCGCCGGGCTCAACGTCTGCTGCGGCGGCATCATCGGCATGGGGGAATCGCAGCGTGATCGTGCACACCTGCTGGTGACGCTGGCGACCCTGCCGCAGCACCCGGAAAGCGTGCCGATCAATCAGCTCGTGCGCGTAGCGGGAACGCCGCTGCAGAACGCCGTCGCCGTCGACCCGTTCGATTTCGTGCGGACCATTGCGGTGGCCCGCATCATGATGCCGCGCGCCAGGGTGCGGCTGTCGGCCGGCCGAACCGAGATGAGCGACGAACTGCAGGCCCTCGCGTTCCTCGCCGGTGCCAACTCGATCTTCTATGGAGAGAAGCTTCTGACGACCGGGAACCCCGAAGTGGCGCGCGATCAGACGCTGTTCGCGCGCCTCGGGCTTTCGGCCGAGCCGCCCGGCGCACCGCATGGAGCGGCTTGATCCGGGCACGCTGAGGCGCCAGCTGCAAGCGCTGGAGCAGCAGCAGCAGCGTCGGCAGCGCCGCAAGGTCGAAGCCGTACCGGACGCCGGGCATCCCGAGCGTGTCCGCGTCGACGGTCGCGTACTGCTCAATTTCTGCAGCAACGACTATCTCGGGCTGCGCGCGCACCCGCTGCTGATCGCGGCTGCCGGCGAATGCATGCAGCATTACGGCTTTGGTGCCGGTGCCGCGCACCTGGTCTGCGGCCATTCGCGCGAGCATGCGGAACTCGAAGCGGAGCTGGCCGAGTTCGTCGGGCGTCCGCGGGCACTGCTGTTCTCCAGCGGCTATCTGGCCAACCTCGGTGTCATCGGTGCGCTTACCGGGCGCCACCAGCTGATCGTGGCCGATCGCCTCAACCACGCCTCGCTGATCGATGCCGCGCAGCTCGCGGGTTCACGCCTGTGCCGGTATGCACACGGCGATGCGGCCGCGTGCGCGCGGCTGCTCGACAGCCATGGCGGTGCTCGCCTCATCGTCACCGACGGCGTATTCAGCATGGATGGCGACATGGCACCACTCGCGCGGCTGGCCGAACTGGCGCGTGCGCACGCTGCATGGCTGGTAGTCGACGACGCGCACGGCATCGGCGTGCTCGGTGAGCAGGGTGGCGGCAGCCTCGAACTCGTGGGGCTAGACGCGGCCGCGGTGCCGGTATTGGTGGGTACGCTGGGCAAGGCGCTCGGCAGCTTCGGCGCTTTCGTCGCCGGCGACGAGATCTTGATAGAGACGCTGATCCAGCGTGCCCGCACTTATATCTACACCACGGCATTGCCGCCCGTGGTCGCCGCGGCGACCCGTGCGGCGCTACGGCTGGTGCGGTGCGAGCCCTGGCGACGGCAGCGGCTGCGCGATCTCATCGAGCGATTCCGCGTGGGCGCCACGGCACTTGGTCTGCCGCTGGCCAGCTCGCAGACGCCCATACAGCCGCTGATCGTCGGCGACAGCGCCCGCGCGCTGGCACTCAGCGAAGCGTTGATGGAGCGTGGCTTCTGGATCGGCGCCATCCGGCCACCGACCGTGCCCCGGGGCAGCGCACGCCTGCGCGTAACGCTTTCGGCAACGCACGATGAGTCGCAGGTCGATACACTGCTCGCTGCACTGGCAGAGGTTTTTGCGCGGAAGGCCGCCCGTGTCGGGTGAACCGGATACAGTGCCGGCCATGGTCATGGCGGAGCCTGAATTCGCGCTCGATCGCCGCGCCGTGCGGCGATCGTTCGCCGCCGCCGCCCGGCACTACGAGCAATCAGCGTGGCTGCAGCGCCAGGTGCGCACCGATCTGCTCGACCGCCTGCGGTTCTTCTCGCTGGCACCGCAGCACATACTCGACCTCGGCGCCGGCACCTGCCAGGCGACGGCCGAGTTGCGCCGCCGCTTCCCGCGCGCGCAGGTGGTCGCGGTCGATCTGGCCGAGGCGATGTTGCGCGCTGCGGCGCGACCGCGCTGGCCCTGGCAGGCACGCGCAACCAGAGTCTGTGCGGATGCGCGCCAGCTGCCAGTTGCCGCGGGCAGCATCGATCTCATCTACAGCAACCTGATGCTGCAATGGTGCGACCAACCGCTCGAGGTGTTCGGCGAGTTGGCGCGGGTGCTGAAGCCGGGAGGGCTGCTGCTGTTTTCAACGCTGGGACCCGACACCCTGCAGGAACTGCGCGGCGCCTGGGCGGTTGCGGATGACGACCGTCACGTCAGCCTGTTTCTGGACATGCCGCAACTGGGCGATGCGCTCGCTCGTGCCGGCTTTGCCGAGCCGGTGCTCGACGTCGAACACTACCGCAGGCACTACCCCGACGCGCAGACGCTGATGCATGAGCTCAAGCAACTTGGCGCGCGCAATGCCATGCGCGCGCGCGCGCGCGGACTCACGGGTCGCGGCCGCCTTGCGGCGATGCTCGCTGCTTATGAACAACTGCGCACAGCACAGGGGGTGCCGGCAACGTTCGAGGTCATTGCCGGTGCCGCGTTCGGCGCCGCCGCCGGCATGCATTCGCGCCAGCGCGCGCGCAGCGGCGAGGTCGCCATCCCGTTGAGCGCGATCAAACGGCCGCGCCCGTGACAGCGCGCGGCATGTTCGTCGCAGGCACCGACACCGGCGTGGGCAAGACCCGGCTGGTGGCGGGGCTGCTGCGCGCGCTGCAGAGCGCCGGCTGGCTGGCCATCGGCATGAAGCCGGTAGCCACTGGCACTACCCGTACGAATGGCGTCATGATCAACGAAGATGTGGCCTCTATCGTGATAAATAGCAGCCCAGTCAGTGTCGCAGAGACCTCTATCAGAGACATCAACCCGTTTTGCTTCGATCCACCGGTCTCCCCCCACATTGCGGCGGAAAAGGCCGGCATATTCGTCGATCTTGACCTCATCGTGGCCGCTTACGGGCGACTTGCCCGCCGGCACGATGCCGTCGTCGTCGAGGGCACGGGCGGCTGGATGGCGCCCATCGGCCCGCGCGCCACCATGGCGGATGTGGCCGTGGCGCTGGAACTCCCGGTCGTGCTGGTGGTGGGCCTGCGGCTCGGCTGCTTGAGTCACGCGCTACTGACCGCGGACGCAATCGAGCAGGCCGGGGCAACGCTGATTGGTTGGGTCGGCAACATGATTGATCCATCGATGCAGGCGCTCCGCCAGAACCTCGATACGCTCAAGCAGCGGTTGTCCGCGCCGCCGCTCGGCCTGCTGGGGCGCGCTCCGGATGCAGACCGGGACGCGGCAGCGCTCACCGCGGCGGCGGAGTTTTTAATGTCGAACTTTCGCGCCGCGCGCTGAAGTTTTTGTATGATCTGCGCGTCACGGCTCAAGCGCAGTGAACCAGGTATTGATGATCCAGATCGCGCCGAACTGTTCGCTGCGGCCCCAGTCCGCAGCGCTGTTCTTTGCGAGTATCTGCGCGGTGTCGTTCACTATCGCCGGGGTCCTCGCGCTTAAAGGACTCTGGCCCATCCTGCCGTTCGCGGGCCTTGAAATGCTGGTGCTGGGCTGGGCCCTCAAGGTCAGCATGCGGCGCCGGCACTTCTCCCAGACCATCCTGCTGACCGACGACCTGGTGCGCGTCGAGACGCGCGATGGCCCGCGGGTGCAGCAGATTGAGTTCACGCGGCATTGGGCGCGGGTTACACTTCGCCGCGCTGACTATCGCCTGCATCCGAGCCGACTCACCATCGAGTCGCACGGTCGTGCCTGCGAGGTAGGTGGGTTCCTGAATGAGGAGGAGCGGCGGGCCTTGGCCGGGCAACTGATGCGATCCATCGGACGCGTCAACGAATCGCCCCCGCTCTCCAACGTTTAAATATAGGGATTAAGGCCAGCATAATGACCAGATCGAACGCCAAGTACGCGCGCCTGTGCGCGGCCCTGTCTGCAGTCGGTTTCCTGACGCTGGCGGCGCCAGCTGCCCAAGCAGCCTGGACGCTCAACATGACTCCGGGCGTCACCGCGCTCTCGCGAGAGATCTACGGCCTGCACATGCTGATGTTCTGGTGGTGCGTCGGCATCGCCATCGTCGTGTTCGGCGTCATGATCTACTCGATGGTGCGCTTCCGTAAGTCGGCGGGCGCCGTCGCCGACAGCCGTCTGACGCACAGCACGCGCGTTGAAGTCATCTGGTCCATCGTGCCGGTGCTGATCCTGATCAGCATGGCCGTGCCCGCCGCGCGCACCCTGGTGCAGACCGAGGACGCCGCCGGGGCGCAGCTCACCATCCGCGTCACCGGTTACCAGTGGAAGTGGGGCTATGAGTACGTCGGCACCGGCGTCACGGTGCTGTCGACGCTCGACCGCCGCAGTGACGAGGCGCGTGAGCTCAATTCGGGCATCGATCCGTTTACCGTGCCCAACTACCTGCTCGAGGTCGATCACCCGCTGGTAGTGCCGGCGGGAGTCAAGGTGCGGCTGCTGATCACAGGCCAGGATGTCATTCATTCGTGGTGGATGCCGGCGTTCGCCATCAAGAAGGACGCCATTCCGGGATTCATCAATGAGGCCTGGTTCCAGACGGACCCGGACAAGATCGGCATCTACCGCGGTCAATGCGCCGAACTCTGCGGCCGCGATCACGGCTTCATGCCCATCGTGGTCGATGTCAGGAGCAAGGCCGACTTCGAAGACTGGCTGCGGGCACAGCAGCAGGCTCAGCAGCAGCAATCCGGGCCGACCCCGGGTCAGACGCTGCCGGCGCCGGCCGGCTCTGCACCCAGCCCGACTGCGGACAACGCGCCCGCTCCGGTAGGCGTCCCCGCAGCCTGAGGCTGGCAGCAGCCTCGACAAACGAATCTCAGCAGGACATTCACATGGCCCATACCGAACACGCCGCCGCCCACGATGATCACGACCACAAGCCGCACGGCTTCTGGAAGCGCTGGGTAACCACCACCAATCACAAGGACATCGGCACGCTGTACCTGGTGTTCAGCTGCATCATGTTCTTCGTCGGCGGCACCATGGCCATGCTGATCCGCCTGGAGCTGTTCAAGCCCGGCATGCAGTTCCTGGATCCGGCGCTGTTCAACACCATGACCACCATGCACGCGCTGATCATGATCTTCGGCGTCATCATGCCGGCCTTCGTCGGACTGGCTAACTGGATGGTGCCGATGCAGCTCGGTGCGCCGGACATGGCTCTGCCGCGCATGAACAATTTCAGTTTCTGGATTCTGCCGTTCGCCTTCACGCTGCTGCTCTCCACTTTCCTGGTCCCTGGCGGCGCCCTGGCCGGCGGCTGGACCATGTACCCGCCGCTGATGCTGCAGACCGGGGACGCACTGCCGATGGCGATCTTCGCGGTGCATCTCATGGGTGCGTCGTCGATCATGGGCGCGATCAACATCATCGTGACCATAATGAACATGCGCGCGCCAGGCATGACCCTGCTGCGCATGCCGCTGTTCGTCTGGTCGTGGCTGATCACAGCCTACCTGCTGATCGCGGTCATGCCGGTGCTGGCGGGCGCGGTCACGATGCTGCTGACCGACCACTTCTTCGGCACCAGCTTCTTCAACGCGGCCGGCGGCGGCGACCCGGTGATGTTCCAGCACATCTTCTGGTTCTTCGGGCACCCCGAGGTCTACATCATGATCCTGCCGGCCTTCGGCATCATCTCGGAGATCATCCCCACCTTCTCGCGCAAGCCGCTGTTCGGCTACGACGCCATGGTCTACGCCACCGCGTCGATCGCCTTCCTGTCGTTCATCGTCTGGGCGCACCACATGTTCACGGTCGGCATGCCCCTGGCCAGCGAGCTGTTCTTCATGCTCTCGACCATGCTGATCGCCATCCCCACCGGCGTGAAAGTGTTCAACTGGACCGCCACCATGTGGAAGGGCTCGATCAGCTACGAACCACCCATGCTGTGGGCGCTGTCGTTCCTGTTCCTGTTCTCGATCGGCGGTTTCTCGGGCCTCATGCTCGCGATCGCCCCGGCCGACTTCCAGTACCAGGACACCTACTTCGTCGTGGCGCACTTCCACTACGTGCTGGTCACGGGAGCGCTGTTCGCCATCATGGGCGCCGTCTACTACTGGCTGCCCAAGTGGACCGGCCACATGTACAACATGACGCTGGCCAAGTGGCACTTCTGGCTGTCGACGATCTTCGTCAACGTGCTGTTCTTCCCGCAGCACTTCCTCGGCCTGGCTGGCATGCCGCGCCGCATCCCCGACTACTCGACGCAGTTCGCCGACTGGAACATGGTCTCGTCCATCGGCGGCTTCGCCTTCGGCGCCGCGCAGATCCTGTTCGTAATCGTGCTGGTCCAGGCCGCACGCGGCGGCGTCAAGGCCACCGACCGCGTCTGGGAGAGCTCGTTCGGCCTGGAGTGGCAACTGCCCTCGCCGGCGCCGTATCACAGCTGGGCCGAGCCGCCGTCGATGGATGTCATCAACAGGGGCGCGGCTGCGCACGACACCCATGGTTGAGGCACCCGTGGCCCAGGACAGCCCGCTCGGCATCATCGCCCGCCAGCGGCGGCACATGCGCCGCTCGGCACTGTTGCTGGGCCTGGTGGCGCTGTCGTTCTACGCGGCCTACATTGCGTTCGCGCTCACGCATGGACATGCATGAGCGGCCAGCATCGTAACCTGGTGTGGAAGCTGTCGGTGTTCGTTGCCGGCAGCTTCGCTTTCGGCTTTGCGCTGGTACCACTCTACGACGTGCTCTGTTCGATCACCGGGCTCGGCAACCAGAAAAGCCTGCTGCGCGCCGCCGAGCTGCGTTCCGATACGACCGTGCAGTCGCGCTGGGTGACGATCGATTTCATGGCCAACCTGCCGACCGTCGGCAACTGGATATTTTATCCGGTGGTGCAGTCGATCCGCGTGCATCCGGGACAGCTCTACGAAGGAGACTTCCTGGCTCACAACCTCACGGGGCACGACACCGTGGCGCAGGCGGTTCCGGACATCGTACCGTCGAAGGCAGCCGCCTGGTTCCACAAGACCGAGTGCTTCTGCTTCTCGCCCCAGAGTTTCGCGCGCGACGAGCAGCGCATCATGCCGGTACGGTTCTTCGTCGATCCTGCGCTGCCTCCTTATATCGACCATTTGACACTGGCCTACACCTTCTACGACGTGCCGGCCACTCCGGGTCGCATCGCCGCCGCGGCGGGGCGCAGCAAAGCCACCCAGTAATGTCGGAAAGTAACGCAAAGGACGGAGACTGATGTCGCAAGCCCAAGCTGACTCCAGCAAGTACTACCTGCCGCACAACAGCTACTTTCCGATTCTCGGCTCGGTGGCGCTTTTCTGTCTGATGGCGGGAGGAGTGTGCTATCTCAACGAATGGACCGCCGGCTACGTCTTCCTGCCCGGCGCCATCCTGCTCGCCACGATGTTCTTCGTCTGGTTCGGAACCGTCATCGACGAAAACCAGCACGGCGTCTACAACCTCGAGGTCGACCGCTCGTTCCGCATGGGCATGATGTGGTTCATCTTCTCCGAGGTGATGTTTTTCGCAGCCTTCTTCGGCGCGCTTTTCTACGCGCGGCAGTTCTCGGTGCCCTGGGTCGGCGGCCTCGGCGTCAAGACGCTCACCAAGCTGTTTCTCTGGCAACACTACTCGCCCACCTGGCCGACCAACGGCCCGGCGCATCTGGGGCCGCGCGCGGACGGCACCTTCGAAACCGTGCCGGCATTCGGAGTGCCGGCCGTCAACACCATCATCCTGCTCTCGAGCAGCGTCACGGTCACGATTGCGCATCACGCGCTGCGCGCGGGCCACCGCGGCGCGCTGAAGTTCTGGCTGGCGCTCACTTTCGTGCTCGGCTTCAGTTTCGTCGGGCTGCAGGCGCATGAGTACGGCGAGGCCTGGCGGGAGCTGGGACTGCGCCTGTCGACCGGTATCTACGGCTCCACGTTCTTCATGCTGACCGGCTTCCACGGCCTGCACGTCACCATTGGCGCCATCATGCTGACGGTAATCTGGCTGCGCACGCTCAAGGGCCATTTCACGCCCACCAGGCACTTCGCCTTCGAAGCTGTCTCGTGGTACTGGCACTTCGTCGACGTGGTCTGGTTGGGCCTGTTCATCTTCGTCTACTGGCTCTGACCCGCGACCGGCGCGCGCGATGAGCCCGCCGCTCAAGGTACACGCCATGAAGCCACGACTGCCGCTGTCGCTCTGTGCCGCGCTCGCGCTTGCGGCCTGCGCTTCAGCTCCACAAGCCATCGTCATGACCGGCACGGCGCGGCCGCCAATCCCGCCGGAACAGGTGCTGATCCTGTCGGCACCGCCGCCGCAGTTCCAGGACATTGCGATCCTGCACGCCTCGGGCAAGAGCGTGAATCCGGGCAGTCAGGCCGCCTTCGAAAAGGTGGTATTGCGGCTCAAACAGGAGGCTGCGCAGGTCGGCGCCAATGCTGTCATTCTCGAGGGTTTCTCCGATCGCCAGACGGCATCGATCGGGACCGGTGTCGGTTCCACCTCGTACGGCGCGCACTCGGCTGTCGGTGTCGGTGTGGGCGGCGGCTTCGGCATCTACGCCAAGACCGGCCAGGGCCGCGCCATATACATCCCGCCCGGCGCCCCGCAGCCGCTGATGGCGCCGCCGATGCCTCCGGATGGCGCGGCTCCGCCCGCGGTATCGCCACCGCAGTAGCCGCTGAGCACCCGACC
>JBAUYT010000193.1:0-5779 GCA_049584935.1 Steroidobacteraceae bacterium | reverse complement strand
ATGCAGCGCGGCGTGCGCATTTGCCTCCACCATAGCCACCGGCACCGACACCACCTGGGCGCCAATGACCTCGCCGACCTGCCAGCCGAAGCCATTGGCACTGCCATATCGGGCGATGACGCTCGTCGGTGCTGCGGCGGCGAGACTGTGACAGACCATGCAGCTGGCCTCGGCGTGGATCGGCCGCGCCAGATAGAGTGAGCGTCCCATGGGCGTATCGCGCTCGCCGCTGAGCTGATGCGCACGGGCGTCGTTGCGGAAGCGTTCGATCAGGTCGGCCTCCCAGTCGGTGGCGCGATCGCGCGGATTGGTCGGATTGAGCGTTGCCTCCTTGTATTCGTACAGCGGGCGGGTTTCGTGCAGGCGCAGGAAGTTCTGGGTGGCTGCATAGAAAGGCACGCTCTGCGGCAGGAACTGGCTCTGCATCTGCGTGTGCAGCAATGGCACGATCTCACGCTCGGTGTAGTCGCGGATCGAGAGCGCACTGTCTATCATGAGCGCGGCCTGCTCCAGCGCCTCGCGCTGGGCATTGGCATTGAGCACGGACAGGCACACCAGCCCGCTGGCCAGTGCGCCCACTCCGAATACAACGCCCAACGCCAGATTAAGCCGCAGCAGCAGATTCAATATGCCAACCCTAAATCATTGATTTTATCCTAGTTTGGATCGCAAACTGCGCTCGCATGAGAGTTTCCTAATCTCGGGCTAACGGGCTTCTAATCGGGCTGCCCTTAATCTTCGACGAATCGTTTGTCCTGCAGAGGTGATCACGGGTGCGGTTGCTGATCGTAGAGGATGATCGAAAGCTCGCAGAGTTTGTCGCGCGCGGTCTGCGGGCCGAGAGTTTCGCTGTAGACCTGGCCGCCGACGGTCGCGAGGGTCAGAGCTATGTCGACAGTTACTGCTACGACCTGCTCATTCTGGATCTGATGCTACCGCACGTCAGCGGCGGTGAACTGCTGCGGCGCGTGCGCCGCTCCCATCCGACGCTCCCGGTTCTGGTGTTGACTGCGCGCGACGCCACGCGCGACAAGGTCGAACAATTCGAGGCCGGTGCCGATGACTATCTGACCAAACCGTTCGACTTCGCTGAGTTGCTGGTGCGAGTCAAGGCATTGCTCCGGCGCACGCCTGCGCCACGCAGCGATATTCTGCGGCTCGCAGATCTCGAGCTGAATCGCCTGACCCAACAGGTACGACGCGGCGGACAGCGCATCGACCTTACTGCCAAGGAGTACGGCGTGCTCGAGTACCTGCTGTCATCGCCTGGCCGGGTATTTTCGCGCACCATGATTCTCGAGCACGTCTGGGACCAGAGCTTCGTCGGGGTCACCAACATCGTCGATGTCTACGTCCGCTATCTGCGTCGCAAGCTGGATGAGCCCTTCCCGGTCAAGCTCATTCATACGGTGCGTGGAGTCGGCTACTGCGTCCGTGAGGCCGAAATCGCGCAGGTCAGCGCGCCGGAATGAATCACCGCTCCCTGGCCTTCCGCCTCGCCGTCTGGTATGCGCTGCTGCTCAGCGGCACGTTCGCGCTGGTGGGCGCCACCATGTTCTATGGCCTGGGCCAATACCTGCGCTCGACACTGGCCGACTCGCTGCGGCGCCGCTCGACGCAGATCGAGCAAATTCTGCAGCAGGCCCCCGCTGACACGACCTCGGCGACGATCGGCGAGGCCATCGAAACACGCGTCGCACCCGAGTTCAACAATCGCTTCGTACGCGTCGCGCGTGCGCCCGACGAGCAGGTATACCGTTCCGGAACGCCGGCCAACCGCAGCTTCGACGCCGCCGCGGTCCCGCCCCTGCCGGTCCCGTGGCCGCCAAAGAGCAGCGCTCGCCGCGTCGAGACACCGGCGCACCAGTCGCTGATGATCAGTGCAACGCCGCTGGATACCCGGTCGGGCCGCTATCTGATTGAGCTCGGAGCCTCACTCGAGCCCGTCGAGACGGTCGAGGAACACCTGCTGGGCCTGCTGGGGCTGCTGCTCCCCGTGCTGGTGGTGTGCGCTGCCAGCGGCGGCTATCTGCTGGTGGGCTGGGCTCTCCGACCGGTAGACCGGATCTCGCAGAGCGCCGAGCAGATGGCGGTACAGGACGTGGAAGCGCGGCTTCCGGTGGTCCCGAGCGGCGATGCCATCGAGCGCCTGTCGATCTCGCTCAATCACATGCTGGCGAGGTTACGCGAATCGATGCAGACCTCGCGCCGATTCCTGGCCGATGCCTCGCACGAATTGCGCACGCCACTGGCGGTGGTCAAGGGCGAACTTCAGGAGGTAGTACGCACCTCGCCCATCGCAAGCGAGGAAGTCAGGGATCGACTCGGCAGCGTGCTGGAGGAAGTGGCGCGGCTCGAGCATCTGGTTTCCGGCCTGCTGGTGCTGTCTCGACTGGACGTGGGCGAAGCACAACGCGAGTGGCTCGAAGTCGACCTTGCCGATCTCTCGGCCGGCACAGCCGAACAAATGCGTCTGATGGCCGAAGATCGCGGAATTCAGCTGCAGACGCAGCATTTGCAACCGATGGTCGTGCGTGGCGATCGCGCACGGCTCAAGCAAGTGATCGTCAACCTGCTCGACAACGCCATCCGCTTCACGCCGCGCGGCGGGTCAGTGACCCTGGCGACACTACAGAATGACCAACACCGGATCCTGGAGATCCAGGACACCGGTGTCGGCATACCGGCGTCGGCCCTGCCCTATATCTTCGATCGCTTCTACCGCGTGGACCAGGCTCGCTCACGCGAGGACGGCGGCGCCGGCCTGGGACTCTCGATCGTGCGCTCGATCGTCGCGGCCCATCACGCTGAAATCGAGGTCGATAGCGAAACGGGGCGCGGTAGCCGCTTTCGGATCAAATTCCCGCGCTAGCCGGCATCAGCGTTTCTTCGGCAGATACAGGTCAGTGAGCGTGCCGTCGAACGCCTCCGCGGCCATGGCGACGGTTTCCGACAAGGTCGGGTGGGGATGCACGGTCAGGCCGATATCGGCCGCGTCACTGCCGGTCTCGATGGCCAGTGCCACCTCGGCGATGAGCTCCCCCGCGTTGGTGCCGACGATGCCGCCGCCGAGTACGTGGTGCGTCTGCGGATCGAACAGCAGCTTGGTGAATCCTTCGTCGCGCCCGATCGAGAGCGAGCGGCCACTCGCCGCCCACGGGAACACCGACTTCTCATAGGCGATGTTCTGCGCCTTGGCCACCGTCTCGGTCAGGCCCACCCAGGCCACCTCCGGATCGGTATACGCCACCGACGGAATAACGCGCGCATCGAAATAGCTCTTCTGTCCGGCCGCCACCTCGGCGGCCACCTTGGCCTCGTGGGTCGCCTTGTGCGCCAGCATCGGCTGTCCCACCACATCGCCGATCGCAAATATGTGCGGCACATTGGTGCGCATCTGCTTATCGGTGGCGATGAATCCGACCTTGTCCACCTGCACGCCGGCCTTGTCGGCCGCGACACGCCGTCCGTTGGGCGAGCGCCCCACGGCGACCAGTACGTGATCGTAGACGCGACTGATGGTGGCCCCGTCCTGCGCCGCCATGGTCACCTGGATGCCATCGCCGCCGGCGGCCACTGCGGTAACGCGGGTGTTCAGCAGAATCTCGCCGTAGCGCGCGCGAATGCGCTTTTCGAGCGGCCGCACCAGGTCCGGATCGCATCCGGGCATCAGCTGCGCCGTCAGCTCGGCCACGCTGACCTTGGCGCCGAGCGCCTCGTAGACGCAGGCCATTTCGAGGCCGATGATGCCGCCACCGATCACCAGGAATCGACCAGGCTGCTCGGGTAGCTCGAGCGCGCCGGTCGAATCGATGATGCGCGGATCCTGTGGCACGAACGGCAGCCGAACCGATTCGGATCCCGCCGCGATGATGCATTGCTCGAAGCGGATGGTCTGCGTGCCGGTCGGACCCTTGACCTCGAGCACCTGCGGGCTGAGAAACTTTGCCTCGCCGCGAACCACCTCGACCTTGCGCTGTTTGGCCAGCATGGCAAGACCGCCCGTCAGGCGCTTGACGACGCTGGTCTTCCAGCCGCGCAGCTTGGCGAAATCGAGCTGCGGCTCGCCGAACACGATGCCGTGCGCGCTCATCTCGCGCGTCTCTTCGATGACACGTGCCGCATGCAGCAGCGCCTTGGACGGAATACAGCCAACGTTGAGGCACACGCCACCGAGCATCTCCCAGCGCTCGATCAGCGTGACCTTGAGCCCAAGGTCCGCCGCGCGGAAGGCTGCGGTGTAACCACCGGGCCCCGCGCCGAGTACCACCAGCGCCGCACTGCGCGAGGCCCCCGGTTCCGGAGCTGCAGGCGCGGCCCTGGGTGCAGCAGGCGCCGCCTTCGTTGGTGTCGGCGAAGCACCGGACCGGGTGGCGCTGCGCGCACCTGCGGGCGTTGCCGCAGCCGTCGCCGCTGCTGCTGGCTCCGGCGCGGATGCCTTGGTCGGCGCCGGGGCCGGGGCGGTCGCGGCGGCAGCCGCGGCCGACTCGAGCCGCACCAGTGGTGTGCCCTTCGACACGCGGTCGCCCTGCTTCACCAGCACCTCGGCGACTTGGCCGGCGGCCGATGACGGCACGTCCATCGTGGCCTTGTCTGTTTCGAGCGTGACCAGCGGCGTGTCGATCTCAACGGTATCGCCGGGCTTGATCAGCACGTCGATGATCGGCACATCCTTGAAATCACCGAGATCGGGACAGAGCACCTCGGCGCTCATGGCACCGCCTCCAGCAGGCCGTGAACATCGGCCAGCGCGGCGGTCACGAAGTTCATGAAGCGCGCACCGTTGACGCCGTCGATGACGCGGTGGTCGTAGGACAGCGATAGCGGCAGCATCAACCGGGGCACGAAGCTGCCATCCTGGTAGACGGGCTTCGTGGTCGAGCGCGACACGCCCAGGATGGCCACCTCCGGCGCGTTGATGAGGGGAGTGAACCCGGTTCCACCGAGAGACCCGAGGCTGGAAATCGTGAAGGTACCGCCCTGCATGTCGGCTGCAGCGAGCTTGCCGGCGCGTGCCTTCTGCGACAGCGTCGCAATGTCGCGCGCGAGCTCGTAGATATCCTTGCGGTTGGCATCTCGGATCACCGGCACCATTAGCCCGTGGGGCGTGTCGGCGGCAAAGCCGATGTGGAAGTACTTCTTGAAAATCAGATTCTCACCGCGCTCGTCGAGCGAGGCGTTGAACATCGGAAACTCGTGCAAGGCCTTGACGCAGGCACGCACGATGAAGGTCACCGGCGTCAGCTTGACGCCGGCAGTCTCCGACTCGTCTTTGAGCCCCTTGCGCGTCTCCTCGAGCGCCGTGATGTCGGCCTCGTCGAACTGCGTGACGTGCGGCAGGTTGACCCAGCTGGCATGCAGACGCGGCCCGGAGATCCGCTGCACACGACTCAGCGGCTTGATTTCGATGGGGCCGAACTGGGCAAAGTCGGGCATGGACACCGTCGGCCAGGGCCGCCGACTCGCGGCGCCGCCGCCTCCGGAAGCATCGCCAATGCCGGCGCCACCCGCTGCCAGCATCGACTTGACGTAGGCCTTGACGTCCTCCTCGGTGATGCGGCCTTTCTGGCCGCTGCCACTGATGCGTCCCAGGTCCGCACCCAGCTCGCGCGCAAACTTGCGCACCGAGGGACTGGCGTGCGCGCGCGCCATGCCTTCCTCGCTGACCGGCGGCGGCGCGCTCTTCAATCCTGCCGGGACGCGCAGCGTGTCCCCGCCCTTGGACGTGTCGGCGGATGTGACGCTGGCCGCACGGCTATCCGACGCTGCCGTCGTCGCG
>JBAUYT010000192.1:0-5568 GCA_049584935.1 Steroidobacteraceae bacterium | reverse complement strand
TTCCGATCAGTGGCTGGATGGCGGACCGGTTCGGCACCCGATACGTGTTTGCGTCGGCGATTGGCCTGTTTACGCTCGGCTCGTTTCTATGCGGCATATCGTCAGACATTCATCTGCTGATCGTATGCCGCATCCTGCAAGGCGCCGGCGGGGCCATGATGGTCCCAGTAGGCAGGCTTACTTTGGTGCGTTCTTTCGCCAAGTCGGATCTCTTGCGCACCATGAGTTTCGTTGCCATACCGGCGTTGGTAGCTCCCATGCTCGGGCCTATCACTGGCGGCCTCATCGTCGGCTATCTTCACTGGCGCCTCATTTTTTTTCTAAATATCCCGATCGGACTGGCCGGCCTGCTGCTCGTGTATCGGCATATGCCCAACTATCGCGAAGCCAGGCCTCATCCTCTGGATGTCGTCGGGCTCATCCTGTTCGGTTCCGGGGTCGCACTGCTGTCGTACGTGCTGGAGATATTCGGCGAGCACACGTTGAGTGCCTTGGAAATGTCGGAGCTGCTGGCGTTGTCCTGTGCCTTGCTCACGGGGTATGGATTGCATGCCCGCACGCTTGCGTACCCACTGCTGCAACTTAGACTATTCGCCATTCGCACATTCCGGACGGCTGTGAGCGGTAGCTTCTTCACTCGCCTGGGCATCGGTGGCGTCCCGTTCCTCCTGCCACTGCTATATCAGGTGGGATTGGGCTTCACACCGATTGAATCCGGACTACTGGTTATGCCACAGGCAGCCGCCGCGATGAGCATGAAGTTGGTGATGCCGAAAATTCTGGCAAACATCGGCTATCGAGCGGCCCTTATTTCCAATACCTTGATTCTCGGGGCGCTTCTGATCGCCTTTGCGACTATCGGTGTAGGAACACCTGTCTGGCTCATCGTGTTGCAGGCATTCTTCTACGGAGCATTCACATCGCTCCAGTACACGAGCATGAATACCCTAGTGTACGCGGACATCACGGAAAGGCAGACCAGTGCCGCCAGTTCCATCGCGAGCACGTTTCAGCAGATGTCGATCAGCTTTGGCGTGGCGGCCGCAGGTCTGACTACCGCGCTGTTCGTTCCCGGTACACGGGCCAGTCCGACGCCGATGATTCACGGCATTCATGAAGCCCTTGTCGCACTGGGGACGCTCACGATCGTATCGACCATTGTTTTCCGCAGCCTGAAGAGCGGAGATGGTGACGGAGTAAGCCAGCACAAAGCTCTTCATCCCGGCGGATGAGAATTGCCTGGCTACTTCGGCTGATGCATTCAACGAAGCGGTGGCGGTTCACAGTGGGGTCGGTGTTTCCCCGTTTCCCTTTTGCAGCTGCTTTCGCAGCGTTTCGAGCTCCTCGTGGTACTGCTCCGCGTCTCCATAGTCGACAAACCTTGCGTAGCGGGTGTGCGTCGCCGCGACCCGCCGCGCATGCTTGATAGGGCACCAGAATTGCTCGGTGAGCGAGGCAATCTCGCGAACGTATGCAATCAGGCCGTTGGCGTACGAACAATAGGAACAATTGATCTTTTCGATCAAGTTCAAATATGCAAGGTGAGCGCGGTCAAACACGATGTAATCGCCTCGGCGGACCGACGGAATTCCATACACTGGAAAGCACGTGAGCTGGTACAGCGAGATGAATAGATCCAGCAGCATAAACGGTACCAGTAAGATGTAAATGATCGGCGCCGAGAGGATCATCAACGGTCGAGCCCTGAGAATGTATGCGGCCAGATTCGACTTCAATTGCCGATGCCGCTTCAGTATGCGTTCCTCGAACCGGACCACGCCCTCCTTTACGGTAAAGGCCAGATCGAGGCGCCCGCGGGCGAGCTCCAGCTCGAGCTCGGATTCGAGTTGCCGAATCTGGGCGATGATCGTTGCAATATTCTGGTTCATATATGCCCTCCCCGGCATTCTAGCGGCAATGCGGCTCAGGTGGCTCCGGCTCGTCGGTCGACATCTCAGCGGCCGAACCGATAGCGGATCTCGCCATAGATCTCGCGCGGATTATCGTAGTGGAAGCCGCCGAAGGTCAGGCTGTTGTCAATCAAGAGGTGCTTGTTGGCGACGTTCAGTACCGTCACCGAGGCGGACAAATTGTCGAGCAGCGCCTTGCCGAGGCTCAGGTCCAGGCTGGCATGGCTTGGCAGATGACTGGGCGCCCCTTCGCCATTGGAGAATCCCGACCCATAGTAGAGGTTGGCCGATGCGTAGGCCCTCCAGGGTAGTCTGGCATCAAAGCCGACATTGACCGTATTGCGCTGATCGTGGTCGAGGCCGAAGTATCCCGCTGGTGGGCTAAAGTCCGTCAGGCCGCCGCTGACCGCGCCGATGCCCTGCGCCACCTGATTCGAGTAGGCCAGATGGACCTGGCCGACGCCCCAGAACCGCGGGGAGCGAAGGGTGAACTCTGTGGCGTGAATCAGCGCCCCTTGTACGGTCAAAGGCAGGAAGATATTCGAGTTTCCCACCGCATCGTGGTCGAAGAAGTTCGTTGCCCGAGTGCGGAAGTAATCCATATCAAAGGTCCATCCCTGGACCGGAATCGCAAGCCCGACCTGCCATTCCCTGTCCCGCTCGCCACGCAGTGGAATGAAGCCCAAGTCGCTGCTCTGGGCATAGGCCAGGAGAGGACCGGAGACGGTGGCGAGCGGCGGGGCCTGGTAGAAAGTTCCGTAGAAGCCGCGCAAGACCCACTCGATCCCCGGGATCCGGTAGGTAAAGCCCAAGCGCGGATTGGTGGCATTCTCTGTGACGCCCGTAGATGTGAAGTAGCTTTCACGCAATCCGCCCATGAGGTTCAAGCGGGGCGTCCAGCGGTAGGTATCCTCGACGTAGGCTGCCACCAGCCCGCCCGACGGACTTAGCGTCTGTGCGAACGGAGAGCTGCTGCCGTCATTGAACAATACGTCGAAGAGCTGCGTATCGTGCTGATAGAAGCCCAGTAGGCCCGTGCGAATCTCGTTGTCGCCGACTGCGAAGTGCAGCGTCTCCTGGCCACCGACATAGACCGATGAGCGCTGATCGGTCGTGCTGATGGGGAAATCGCTCGGCGCTCCGTCCAGGTTGGCTTGGTTGTAGTGGAAGAAGATTGAGCTGGTCAGCACGGTGTTGGACTCGAGGGTGTGCACCCAGGAAAGAATGCTGAAGGCATCGGTCTCGCGTTGCAGATCATCCGCGATCTGCCCGGGTGTGTTAGGGATCTCATAGTCATCGTGGCGCGCCGAACTCACCAGGCGCAGCTGGTCTGAGGTACCGGCGTCATAGATGAGAGTTCCGAAGCCACCGTAGCCGTCTTCGGCATCGTGAATAATCGGTGCCACCGGGGTCTGCAATCCGAGATCGCTGCGATTGCCGTTGGCACTGACGTAATAGGCAAGATCACCGCTGTGACTGGCAACGCTGGCGTAGTCATTGGTCTGGCCGAAATTGCCACCGCTGGCGATGAGTTCGCCCTCGTTAGCCCGACCGAGCCCGGTCTTGGGTACGACGTTGAACACGCCATAGGTGCGATCCCCCTGATCGGCCTCGTAGCTACCGCGCTCCGTTTCCAGCGTATCGATATCCTTGGGATCGATCTGGGGGCCCAAGTTGTCGGCGATATTGGTGTTTGGAATCTCGACCCCATCGACTTCCCAGCTGGTCTGATGGCCGCCGCGGACGTGCAGCTGGTCGTGGACGAAATACGTGCCTGGAACGAAGTCGGTGATCATTGCCAGACTGTTGGTGCGGTCCGCTCCCGGCGTGTATTCGATATCATCCCGATTGATGAGCGTGGTCGGAGTGGCCGTCTCGGTACTCGCATCGGCCAGAGCACTGACCGTCACTGGTTGCAGCGTCGGTCCCGCGCTCAGTCGCACAGCGGCGGTGATCGCCGAGCCAGACACGATCGTGATCGGCCCTGTGTCCACAGCAAAGCCTGGCTTGCTGATGCTGAGTGCGTAATCACCGATCGGCACCGTCGCGAACAGCGCTTCACCGCTTGCATTGGTGGTAGCAGAGCGCGTCCAGGCTGCGGAGGCCGACTTGATCTCCACCTGGGCGCCGGCGAGCGGCTGATCCTGGGCGTCCCGAACGGTGATGTGAACGCTGCCGAGAACGGCGGCTTGTAGGCAGGCAGGCACCCAGAGCGCTGTTGCACATAGCGACGCGAGTAAACGTGAACCCACGAAAACTCTCCCCTTGAAGCAAGACAGACGACAGGCGGCGCCGTCGATCGACGGCACCGCGCTGTGAACTGAAACTCTCGCTCAGGAGTGAATCGGAGGAGCCCTGGGGGATTGCGCGCGCGCAATGGTCGCAAAAACAGCTAGTTGCGGCGCCGGCAGCACCGCCTCGACCGAGCGCTCGAGTGCCAGACCGACTGCAGCCAATGCCGGCGCGCCGGCGAACACCGAACTTGCGCCATAGGGGCAGGCGCTGTGGTTCTGCTGCGCGGGCGAGCCGCGACCGGATCGATCGTCGCCGTGTTGAGGCTCTCCCGACTGCCTGGCGGCCTCCACGGACATGGCCATGCCAGCACGCATCGGCATGTCCATCGCCATCGGCGAATCCGGTACGGGCGCGTAGCCGTCGCACAGCATGATGCCGACGGAGAATCCAGGCCCGAACATCGGCATGAAGCCCATCGGAATGAGCGAGCGCAGCACAAAAGCGGGTAGCAGAAGTGCTAACCACAATCCTCGGCGGGCTCGGACGCTACGGGTCATTGCGGCTTCAGGCATCGGCCAACATCATGGCGCAACTATACCTGCTACGCCCAAGAGGCGTTGCTCTGTGGCCAGGCAGGTCCTGCGTCCGACCGGATGGCGGGGGCAGTTCGGCGCCCGGGGCGGTACCATTAAGAAGGTCGGTCCCGGCTGCCCTTCAGGTCCCTCAATCAGCTTCGGAGTCACTATGGATCGCTTTACGATATCGCTCGACAAGGCGCTGGCGAAGGCCTTCGATAGCCACATCAAGCAACGCGGTTACTCGACCCGCAGTGAGGCAGTTCGGGACATATTGCGCGAGCTGCTGCAACGGCATGAGCAGTCCCGAGAGAACAGCGACGGATTCTGCGTCGCCAGCTTGTCATACGTGTATAACCACCACGAGCGCCAGCTCGCCGAGCGTCTGGCCACGCTGCACCACGCCCATCATGAGCTGACAGCAGCCACCATGCACGTGCATCTGGATCATGACCAGTGCCTCGAAACGGTAAGCTTGAGGGGACCGGCCAAGGCAGTACGGCAATTCGCCGAGGAAGTGATTGCCGAAAAAGGTGTCCGGCACGGTCAGATCAATCTCGTAAGCGTTGAGCTCAGTGAGGCGCATAGGCACGGCGGTAGCCTCCACCGTCACCTCAGACCACGTCACTGACTTGTCCCCGCCCTCTCACGCTCAACCCAGCCTTGGCGATATAGACAGCCGTAAGGGGCTGGAGCCCTACTCTTCGAGCGGTCCCCAAGTGACCGCAGCGGGCGCTGCCGCTCACGACCCGGACACTATTCAGCTTGGAATCGGGCAGGTATATTGCCGCCTACGTAAGAGTTTTTTTACATTCCTCTTACGGCGATAGAGGGCGGGATTCGCTACC
>JBAUYT010000191.1:0-22488 GCA_049584935.1 Steroidobacteraceae bacterium | reverse complement strand
ACGCCCATCCAGTTGCTGCCGCAAGCCGGTGACCCGTGCGAAGCGCCGCACGCGCGCGCCGAGCCGGCGCGCACCGGCGGTCAGCGACTGGGTCAGCTGCGCGGGATCGATGTCGCCATCCTCCGGATCCCACAGGGCTCCCAGCAGGTCATCCAGCTCCACCAGCGGATGCCGTGCCCGCAGCTGTGCCGGAGTCAGCAGCTCGTATTCCATGCCGTTGAGCCGTGCCAGGCCGAGCACATGCCGGTACTCATCCATGCGCGGCGCCGTGTGTGCCAGGCGTACCGACCCCGTGATGTGGTAGTTGATCGGATACGCCGGATCGTCCGCCAATTGCCGGTACAGCGTGGCCGAGTACTGTTGCAGCTTCTGGATACCGAGACTGGTCGAGAAAGTCGGGCAGTTGCCGGCGGCATGCCAGGTGGACCCGGAGGTCAGCTCGTTCTGTTCCAGCAGCACCGCGTCGGTCCAACCGAGCCGTGCCAGGTGATAGAGGCAGCTGCAGCCAACCGCGCCGCCGCCGATCACCAGCACCCTAACCTGCTGCATGCACTTCAGGCGCGGCGGGAACCCGCCGCCGCGTCAGCGGTTGCAATGCCGTCGATGCGGCGGGCGCGCCTGACGCCATAGGCGATCAGGGCCACGGCCACGCTGATCAGGCTGGCCCAGAGCTGGCTGCGCAGATCCGGTACTGTGCTCATTGCGATCAACATCGCGATCATGGCCAGGATGGCCAGGTAGCTCAGCCACGGGAAGAACCACATCGGCAGCAACGGCGGCGGTGCATTGGCGCGTTCGCGTGCGTGGCGCAGTCGGATCTGCGACAGGCAGATGGACATGTAGATGAACACGATCAGCGCGCCCGAAGCCTTGACCAGCCAACCGAACACGATCTCTGGTGACAGGATGGCCGCGATGACGCCGGCGAAACCGGCCGCGGCCGCGAGCAGCACCGAACGCGCGGGCACGTGGCGGCGGTTGGTCGCCACGAGCCAGCGCGGTGCGTCGCCGCGCTCCGCCAGCACGAACAGGACTCGCGAAGCCACATAGAACGACGAGTTCAGGCAGGACAGTACGGCCGTCAAAACGATGCCGGACATGATGTCGCCGGCATACGGAATCCCGAGATGATCGAGTGCATGGGTGAACGGCGATTCGCCCGGCTTGATCGTATTCCAGGGTACGACGCTGACGATCAGCGACACGGAGCCGATGTAGAACGCCAGGATGCGCCAAACGACGGTCGAGACCATGCGCGCGACCGATTTGGCGGGTTCGGTCGATTCGGCCGCTGCGATGGTGACGATTTCGGCACCCATCATCGAGAAGAACACGGTGGTGCAGCCAGCCAGCACCGCCATGGCACCGAATGGCGCGAAGCCGCCGTACTGCGTCAGGTTACCGAAGGTCGAACCGGTGGGGGAGGTGAATCCGAACGCATAGGACGCACACACGGTGATGAACACGATGATGGCGATCACCTTGATCGATGCGAACCAGAATTCGAACTCGCCGAACGAACGGGCCGACATGAGATTGACGGCGCCCATGGCCCCCATCAGTACGCAACCCAGCTCCCACACCGGCACCATCGGCAGCCAGCGATGCAGGATGCCGGCGCCGGCGATCGCCTCGACCGGAATGACGATGATCCAGAAATACCAGTACAGCCAGCCCACCGCGAAGCCAGCCCAGTTGCCGAGGCCGGCACGCGCGAACTCGGTGAACGAGCGTACCTGCGGCATCTCGACCGCCATCTCTCCCAGGCTGCGCATGACCAGCAGGAACAGCAGTCCGGTGAGCGCATAGGTAAATATGACGGCCGGCCCGACAGCTGCAATTGCGACGCTGCTGCCGACGAACAGGCCGGCGCCGATGATGCCGCCGATCGTGATCATCGTGACGTGCCGGGGCCGCAGCGCGTGCGACAGGCGATGCGCGTCCGCAGAGTCGATGGCGGCTGGGCTACTCATTTATATGGACCTCGGTTTCGAGTCGGTCGTGTTATGTCTCGTGGCCGCCATGCACCGCAACAGCGCCGGCGGGGCTCCCCGACCGGCATTATCGTTCATCCTCGGCGATGAGCGCCGCCCCTTTTTCGGCCACCATGATGGTCGGGGCATTGGTGTTGCCCGAGGTCACGGTCGGAAAAATCGATGAGTCGACGATGCGCAGTGCCTCGACGCCGTGCACGCGCAGACGTGCATCGACCACCGCGCTTGCCGGATCCGGACCCATGGCGCAGGTGCCGACCAGGTGGAATACCGACCAGGCGCGCCGACGGAAATCCGCCAGGCGGTCCGCATCCGACTGTGCCGCGGCGCCCGGGAGAAACTCGCCGGCGTTGTAGTCGCCCAGCGGGGCCGTCGCCGTGATCTGCCGCAACAACTGCGTCCCGGCCAGAACCTCAGCGACGTCTTGCTCGGTTGAAAGCGAATTCATGTAAATGGCGGGCTGCTCGAACGGATTGGCCGAGCGGATCTCGAGATGGCCGCGGCTGGTCGGGCGACTGGCGTTGCACGAAATCAAAAACGCCGGAAAGGGATCCGGCTTCAGCAGCCGCCGCTGCAGGCCGGTTGTGGTCGTGAAACTCATCGGGTTGAAGTAGAGCTGCAGATTCGGATGCTGCTGCGACGGGTCACTGCGCACGAAGCCTCCGCCCTGGTTGACGCTCATCGACAGCGGTCCGCTGCGCGTCGTCAGGTAGCGCGCAATGGCGCGCAGCTTGCCGTGCCAGGGATGGAGCTCGTTGTTGAGCGTGGGGATGGTCGAGCGATAGAAATACGATACCGCCAGATGATCCTGCAGGTTGCGTCCGACCGCGGGCATGTTGTTGAGCAGGGGGATGCCGTGCCGTGCCAGCAGGGGCGCCGGACCCAGACCCGAGAGCTGCAGCAGTTGCGGCGTATTGACCGAGCCGGCGCAGAGAATGACGCCGCGCGAGGCGCGGGCTTCGAGCGTGCGGCCGCGATGCCGGTACTGCACACCCACCGCCCGCCGCTGCTCGACGAGCACGCGCAGCGTATGCGCGTGCAGCCGCAGTTGCAGCGAATTTCCGGCCGCACGCAGCGCCGGCCGCAGGTAACTGCGCGCCGTCGAGTCTCGTGTACCGCCCCGGGTCGTGAAGCGATAGATGCCCACGCCCTCCATCTGGCTGCCGTTGAAGTTGTCGCTGACCGGCAGGCCAACCCGACGACTGCTCTCGAGATAGGCGTGCGTCAGTGGATGGGCGAACGATGAGATATCGGTGAGATGGATCTGCCGTTCGGCGCGCTCGAACAACGGCCGCACATCCTCGAAGCTCCAGCCCGGATTGCCGAGCGCGCGCCAGTCATCGTAGTCGTGCGGCTGACCGCGCACGTAGACCATGGCGTTGATGGCGCCGGAGCCGCCGAGCAGCTTGCCGCGCGACACGTAGGCGCAGCGGCCGTCGAGCGCCGCGTCCGGCTCGGCCTGGTACATCCAGTTGACTGCCGGATTCGCAAATGTGCGGCCATAACCGATCGGCACAGCGACCCAGAACCGCCGGTCGGTGCCGCCGGCCTCGAGCAGCAGCACGCGGCGGCGTGCGGCGAGGCGACTCGCCACGATGCAGCCGGCGGTGCCGGCACCGATCACGATGTAGTCGAAGGATTCCAAAGCTTGCGCGCGCGGCGCTAGAGCGGATCGCGGGCCATGTCGAGGTGCAATGCCTGGCCGGTATACGGATGACTGGTCGCGACCTCTTCATTGAGCTCCACGCCGAGACCCGGTTCGGTGGGCGGGATGACGTAGCCGCCTTCCCAGCGCACCGGCTTCCTGAGTATCTGGGCGTGGAAACCGTCCCAGCGCTCGATGCTCTCGAGGATCAGGAAGTTGGGACTGCAGGTGGCAAGCTGGATGTTGGCTGCGCCGACCACGGGGCCGCAGTACAGATGCGGTGCAATCTGCACATGCTGCACTTCGGCCATGCCGGCGATCTTCTTCGCTTCCAGCAGGCCACCGACGCGGCCGAGGTTCATCTGCAGGATGGCCGCGGCGCCCGCCTTGAGATAGCGCGCGAAGTCGTACTTGGTGGCAAGGCGCTCGCCGGTGGCAATGGGTATGGAGGTGGCGCGTGCGACTTTCGCCATCTCTTCGGGGGCATCGGGCGGCACCGGCTCCTCGAACCAGAGCGGCTCGTACGGCTCCAGCCGGCGCGCAAGCCGGATCGCACCGGCCGCGGTCATCTGGCCATGCGTGCCGAACAGCAGGTCGGCGCGCGTGCCTACTGCCTCGCGCAGCAGCTTGCAGAAGCGCTCGCTGCGGTCGAGATCGACCAGACTGAGCTGCCTGCCATCAAACGCCGTGTAGGGTCCGGCCGGATCGAACTTGAGCGCCGTGAAGCCTTGCGCCAGGTATTCGTGCGCGCGCTCGGCGGCCAGTACAGGGTCCATGTACACGTCGGTCTGATCGCCGGGCCGCGCGTAGATGTAGGTATAACTTCGCAGGCGGTCGTGCACGCGGCCCCCGAGCAGCTTGTAGACCGGAACCCCGGCCTGCTTGCCAACGATGTCCCAGCAGGCCATTTCCAGCGCGCTCAGCACTCCCATGAGCGTGAGATCCGGATGCTGCGTGAAACCGGCCGAGTAGACGCGCCGCCAAAGACGCTCGATGTCGTGCGGATCCTCGCCCGCGAGGTAGCGCGCAAACGTATCCTCGATCAGCCTGGCGACCAGGTGCGGGTCGAACGGCACGCAGTAGGCCTCGCCGATGCCCTCGACCCGATCGTCGGTGACGAGTTTGACGAACACGAAGTAGCGGCCGCCGTAGTGCGGCGGCGGATTGCCGACCACGAAGGTGCGGATGTCGACGAGCTTCATTGCGCGCGCTTGCCGCCGCGTAGCAGTGTCAGCGCCAGCGCGGCCGAGGCCAGCATCAGGAACAGGCTGACAGCGTTGAGAACCGGTGTGGCGCCCTCGCGCATGCGGCCGTACATCGTGATCGTCAGCGGCGCATCGGCACCCACCAGCATCAAAGTGGTATTGAAGTTCTCGAACGACATCAGGAACGAGATGGCTGCCGATCCGATCAGCGCCGGACGCAGATAGGGAAAGGTAATCGTGCGCAGTACCGCGGCATGCGAAGCGCCCAGATTCAGTCCTGCTTCCTCGAGCGTGCGGTCGAAGCGCTTGAGGCGGGCGCTGATCATGAGCGTGGTGATGGTGGCGACGTACGAGAACTGGCCCAGCACCACCAGCGGCAGTCCCGGCCGCAGGAAATCGAGGTCCCAGCCGAACAGGTAGTCGGCGAGCTCGGCGATGCGGCTGCAGAGTGCGAGGATCGATATGCCGAGGATGACGCCGGGAATCACCAGCGGCGTCAGCATCAGGACCGACAGCGCCTGCTTGCCCGGAAATTCCCATCGCTCCATCAGGAAGGAATTCGCGGTGCCGACGATGACCGACAAGGTCGTGACCCAGAACGCGACGATCACGCTGGTCCAGATGCTGCCGAGCAACTCGGCATCGCGGAACAGGCCGACGCGGCCCGCGGCTTCGTTGCCCAGGAACCAGTCGAGCGTGAAGCCGCGCCACGGCGGCGCCGGGTAGGGGGCATTGTTGAACGCGAACACCGCCACCGTGACCAGCGGCACGAACAGAAAGATCAGGAACGCCGCCACGTACAGTACGGTGGCGGTGCGTAGCCAGACGGGACGGGGGAGCGATGCGATCATGCCATCAGCTCCGCCGCATGACATCGACGAAGCGCTGGCCGCTGGCGCGCAGGCCCAGCGCGACCATGGCGGTCGACAGGCCCAGCAGCAGGAAGCCGAAGGCGGCGCCCTGTTCCCAGTTGAAGCGCACGATGAACTGCGTGTAGATGAGCTCGGTGAACCACTGCGAGTTCTTGCCGCCGAGCAGTGTGGGCGTCAGGTAGTTACCGAGCGTCAGCATGAAAACGATGATGCAGCCGGCGGTGATACCCGGCGCCGCGTGCGGAATCACGATGTGCCGCAGGATCGAAGGCCCGCTGGCGCCCAGGTTGTAGGCCGCCTCGATCAGCGCGTTGTCGAGGCTCTCGAGGCTGTTGACCAGCGGCACCACCATGAACAGCAGCGAGGTGTACACCAGGCCGACCAGGATGGTGGCGTCGTGGTAGAGCAGCTCCACTGGTACCGCCGTGAGATGCAGCTTCACCAGCAGCGCGGGCAGCACGCCCGACTCGCGCAGCAGGATCAGCCAGCCGAGCGCGCGCACGGTTTCGCTGACCCAGAACGGGATCAGGCAGACGACGAACAGCAGTGCTCCGGCGCGTCCGCGCGCCACCTTGGTGATGACCCAGGCGGCGGGGAAGGCCACCAGCAGGGTCAGCGCCGTGGCGAGCGCCGAAATGATGGCGGTGCGCACGAACACCTGCCAGTAGAGCGGCTCGGTGAAAAAAGTCTCGAATTGCAGCAGGCTTGGCTGGTAGACGTGCGGCGCCATCCGCCGCCGCAGCGACAGGATGGCCAGTTCGACGTGCGGCAGCACGATCAGCGTCAACAGCCACAGCAACGCCGGCGCCAGCAACCACGTCAGGATCAGCCGCCGTCGCCAAGAGGCCTTCAGCTCAGGCATGCGCGCCGGCTCCTTCGGAGGCTGCTTCGCCCTGTGCGGCAGCAATGCCGCTGGCGAGGCCGCTGAAGCAGATGGCGCGCTGTGGGTCGAACCCAAAGGCGATGCGTTCGCCCACCTTGAGGTCGGCCAGGCGCCCGGTCTGTGGCAGCGCCACGCGGAACTCGAAACCGCTGCGCTCCTCGTTGAGCAGGACCGCGGAATTGGCGCCGTCAAACAGCAGGCTTTGCACCTGGCCGCTGAACACTTGGGTGTCGGGTGGCAGCTGGTCGGCAGTGCGCTCGATGCTTGCGACCTCGGGGCGGATGAAGGCGGCGGCGGTGTCGCCGAGATTGCAGCTACCGGCCTGGCGCGCGCGCAGCACCCAGCCTTCGGGTGTGGTGATCTCGCTGATCGCGCCGTCGCGGCCCGTGACGCGGCCGGGGACGCGGTTGTTGGCACCGACGAATGCGGCGACGAAGGCGGTGGCGGGCTGGTAGTAGAGTTGCTGTGGCGTGCCGACCTGCTCGAAGTGGCCGCGGTTCATGACGGCGACGTAATCGGACAGCACCAGTGCCTCGGACTGATCGTGGGTGATGTAGACGAAGGTGGTGCCGAACGAGGCTTGCAACTGCTTGAGTTCGATCTTCATGTGTTCGCGCAGTTTGAGATCGAGCGCGCCGAGCGGCTCGTCGAGCAGCAGCAGCGTGGGTTCGAGCACCATGCTGCGCGCAATCGCCACGCGCTGACGCTGGCCGCCGGAAAGCTCATCGACGCGCTTGTGTCCGGCGCCGGCCAGGCCGACGCGCTCGAGCATGGCCTCGGCGCGGCGCTGGCGCTCCGCTCTGGCGACGCCGCGGCGCGCCAGACCGAAGGCCACGTTCTCGCCCACCGACATCATCGGGAACAGCGCCAGCTGCTGGAACACCATATTGACCGGCCGCCGGTTGGGCGGGACGGCGTGCATGTTACGGCCGCCGATCTGCAGCGTGCCGCTATCGGGCACGATGAAACCGGCAATCATGCGCAGCAGGGTGGTCTTGCCGCAACCGGAGGGACCGAGGATCGAAAAGAAGCTGCCGCGCTCGACCTTGAAGGTCAGCTCATCGACGGCACGGTAGTCGGCAAACTGCTTGACCAGGCGCTCGACGGCCAGGTCTGGAGTGCTAGCGGCGGGTGTGCTCATTGGGACCTGCTGATCTAATCTATTGCGCGGCTTTGACACGATCTAGTATGCGGCCCTCGATCTCTTCGAGACCGGACGGTATGGCCGGGTACCAATGGATGTTGGTAAAAGCGCCGCCCGGAAAGCTTGCGTTGAACTGGGCGCGCATGCGCGGATCGACCAGATCCTCGGTGCCGCGCGCGGCGGTCCAGTTACCGACATGCCGGGTAATGCGCGCCGCGATCTCCGGCCGCATGGTGAAGTTGATCCAGGCATAAGCCGCGGCATCGTTGCGGCCGCGCGAGGGCAGCGCAAAGGTGTCGAGCCAGCCCAAGGCGCCGGACTTCGGCACGACGTAAACGATGTCGGGGTTTTCACGGTTGAGCGTCCAGCCGCCGGTGTCCCACATGTCGGCATCGACGACTTCGCCGGCCCGCATGGCATTGAGCAGCTGATCCTTGTTGTCGAAGAAGAAGCGCAGGTTCGCCTTGCATGCCGCCAGCTTGTCGCCGACCGCTTCCATGAGTGCGGTATACGCCTTGACGTCGCCGTACAGTGCGAACGGGTCCTTGCCCATCGCAAAGGCGAAGCCCATGAGGATGGGCCGGCGCAGGCGCAGCGACGTGCGGCCCTTGAGGTCGGGACGGCAGACGTCGGTGTAGTCGGAGACGTCCTTGGCGAACTTGGTATTGGCGACCACACCGTCCGTGCCCCACAGATACGGCAGCGCATAGAGGTGGCCGTCGAGCGTGGCGTTCTTGCGCGCAATCGCGAGAATCTCCGGAATGAACTGATCCATCTTGACCCGGCTCTCGTCGATCGGCTTGTAGATGCCGAAGTCCCGCTGCACGCCGGTCAGGCGATCGACCGACGGCTGCGCCAGATCGAAGCCGGCGCCGTCGGTGGCGTGCAGCTTGGAGATGATTTCCTCGTTGTTCGAGAGCGTGACCTTGACGGTGATGCCGGTCTCGCGTTCGAACTGGGCCACGACGTCCGCCGGCGCGTAGTCGGCCCAGGTGATCAGGCGCAGCTTTTTGCCGTCGGCATGGCTGTGACATGCGCTCGTGGCCAGCAGCAGCCCCAGCAAACTCAAGCGCAGGGCGGGGCATCTCATGCGGTTCCGGCCGCGCCGATCGCGCGTTCCTGCTCTTCTTTGAGAGTGCGGACACTCTTGAACATGTGCCATGCCGACCAGAACCCGGTCGGCGCCAGGCACAGCAGCGCAATGCGCAGCGACTGCGCATTGTCGATGTGATGGGCGGCAATCAGGTCGCTGAGGAAACCGACCAGCTGCGGCGCAATGATCAGGTTGCCGACATTGGCCAGCAGCAGCACGATGGCGCAGAACTGGCCACGCATGCGTGGCGGCGACAGGTTGTTGAGGATGCCGAAACCGGGGCCGATGTAGAAATAGATGCAGGGGATGAACAGCCAGAACATGATCTTGGTCAGCTCGAGCGAGTGGGTCCAGAAGATCACGATCGAGGGCACCGTGCCGAAAGCAATGCCGCTGCCGAGGAAGATCACCACGCGGCGCGGGTCGTACATGAACGGGCGTCCCAGCAGCCAGGCCGTGCCGAGGGTGGCGGCGATGCCGCCCCAGAGATGCGCCGGGCCGGTGATGTCGCCCGCCTGGCCGAGGGTGAGGCCGTAGTTACGTGTCAGGAACGTTGGGGTCCACCAGGTCAGTCCCCAGCCCCAAAGCGCCGTCACCGCCGTGCCCATCATGACGTGGCAGGCGGCGCGCTGGCTCCAGAGAAATTTCAGGGTTTCGAGCAGCGAGGGCTGGTCGACTTCGGTTGCATCCAGCCGGCCGCGTTTGGGTTCGCGCACCGTGAAATATACCAGGCCGCCGAACAGGATGCCCGGCACCCCGAGCGCCAGAAACACCGTGCGCCAGCCAAACGCATCGGCTATGTGCCCGGCCAGCTGATAGCCCACGTAGGCACCGACTGGCGCGCCAAGCGCGAACACCGTCAGCGCCATCGGCCGCCGGTCCGCCGGAAAGTAATCCGACAGGATCGAGTTGGCCGCAGGCGTGCCGCCGGCCTCGCCGATGCCGACGCCGATCCGGGCAAATAGCAGCTGCCAGTAGTTAGTCGCCAGCCCGCAGAGCACCGTCAACGCCGACCAGGCCGTCATGCAGAAGGCGATGATGCGGCAGCGGTTCCAGCGGTCGACCAGCAGCGATAGCGGGATGCCGAACGATACGTAGAAGAGCGACAGCGACACGCCGGTCAGGAAGGCGACGCCGGAGTCGGTCAGGTGCAATTCGATCCGTATTGGCTCGAGCACGGTCGAGATCACGTAACGGTCTGCTATGCTGACCGTGTAGACCAGAACCATGGCCAACAACGCGTACCAGCGCACCAGCGCCGAGGGCGCCGACGCGTCCACGATCGGATCGAGCTCAACCGCTTTGACGCTCATGCTGGCATTTCCGCGTTCTTCGACGCGCCCCATCGGCCTTGGTGGCACTTTGTATGCACAATAGCAAAATCGGCTTCATCGGCCTTGGCAACGTGGGGGGCAAGCTGGCTGGCAGCCTGCTGCGCCATGGCGTTGACCTGACCGTCCGCGACCTTACCCCTGAGCTCGAGGCGGCTTTCGTGCGTCGCGGGGCCTCGCGGGCCGTCTCACCGCGACAGATGGCCGAAACGGTGGATGTCATCATCACCTGCCTACCGTCGCCGGCGGCATCCGCCGCCGTGCTGGAGCAGCCGGACGGGGTCCTGGCGGGTCTCAAGCCGGGTGCGGTGTGGCTGGAGATGAGCACCACGGACGCGACCGAGATCAGCCGCCTGGCGGCGCTGGTCGAAGCGCGCGGCGGCCTGGCAATGGATTGCCCGGTGTCGGGCGGCTGCCACCGCGCGGAGACCGGCAACATCTCGATTTTTGCGGGCGGCAGCCGAGCGGCATTCGAGCGCGTACTGCCAATCCTGAAGGTACTGGGCCGGCGCATCCTGCATACCGGCGAACTGGGCTCCGCCTCGAAGCTCAAGGTGGTGACCAACTATCTCTGCACCGTGCACCTCGCAGCGCTGGCGGAGGCGCTGACGGTCTGCAAGGTGGCCGGCATGGACATGAACACGGCCTACGAGGCGATCCGCATCTCGTCGGGCAACTCGTTCGTGCATGAGACCGAGTCGCAGGTCATTCTCAACGGCAGCCGCGACATCAGCTTCACCATGGACCTGGTCATCAAGGACGTCGGATTGTTCGACGCCTTCGCGCAGTCGCTCGGTGTACCGCTGGAGCTGTCACCGCTGGTATTGGACATATTCAAGGACGGACAGCGCCGCTACGGTCCGCGCGAGCTGTCGCCCAACATCATCCGACGACTGGAGGAAGCCTGCGGCGTCAAAGTGCTCGGCGAAGGCTTTCCGCCGCAGATGGTCGACGACGAGCCCGAGGCCGAAGGTTACGAAGTTCGGCCGCAGGCGCGCAGCGCGGCGGCGGGCACCTGAGCCTGGTGGTCTCGAGTCAGCGCGACGGCGGCGGGTCGGCCGCAAAGAACTCCGTGGCGGGGTGCATGCGCAGGAACTGCATTGCCGATGCGGCCGATGCGGCCGATGCGGCCGATGCGGCCGAGCCCGCGTTGGCCTGGTGGAACGCCTGCCATGCAGCGGTCGCCGCCGGGCCGAAGGATCGCTTCGGATCCTGCTTCGCGCGCACATCCATCCAGAGACTGCCTTCCAGCAGATCGAAGGCCAGCAGATCCATGGTCACCGACACCGCCTGCCGCGCGCGCTGCAGCTTGATGCGGGTCTGTGACTGCAGATCCTCGACCGTGGCGACGATGGCGCTGCCGGAGGGCGCCAGCGGTGCCATGAGGCTCTGGATCTCCTGCTGCAGATCCACCGGGTTGTAGTCGAACTGATTCTCGTCCGCCGATTGGATCACCGAGGCGGCGGTGGCCCCGGTAAAGAAAGGATTTTTGAGGCGTTCGACGCGCAAGGTGACGGCGATATCCATGTTGCCGAGCGCAATCACGAAGCTCTCCACCTGGTTCGCCATCGGGTACGGATCCCAGTTGGCATTGGAGACGATGTAACCGTGCTGGCCGCCGCTGCGGGCGCCGCCGCGCACGTAGTAGCGCATCATCTGCGGCGTCGACAGTTCCCACGAATCCTGCGGACTCGAGCCCACGCTGACCGCGGGGTTGTGATCGGAACTGTTGGCCTGGAAGGTTACCGCATCGCGCAATGCGCCCCACTGCTCCCAGGCCGAACCCTGGCGGATCGAAGAGGCGCGCAGGCTTTCGGGGTCCTGGATGATGCGGTTGCGGTCGGCGTCGAACAGGTAACTGCCACGGATCATGTCGCGCATGCGGGCGGCATGCCAGTTGAGCCACGGTTCCGGCCGATCCTGCTGCACCACCCGGCTCAGCGGCGTGATGCTGCTGTTCATGCCGTTGAGATCCATGGCGTAGGTGATGTCGGCCCATTGCAGCGCGGCCTCGGCATCGTGAACCAGCAGCGCGGCCTGGCCGGTGGCGTAGGCGTTGCTGCTGGTTAGCGCATTGTCGTCGGCGCCGAAGGGATGCAGCGGCGCCAGCCCGGCGCGTCTGAGGGCCTCGGCCGCCGGCATGCGCTCCCCGGCAAAGTACGCATCCCCGACGCCGATCATGGTCTGCCCGACATTGCTGAGCTGCGCCAGATCGGCCTCTCCGAGAGAGCCTCGCGATTGCACAACCGGAGTGACGCGTTTGTTCAAGAGATCGAGCAGCATCTGGGCGAGTTGCGGGCTCGGCGCGTTGTAGACCATGGCGTTGGCGCGCACCACCATCATGGCACGCACGATCTCCTCGGCGTCGATCTCCGGCCCGACACCGGTGGCGGCCCCCTCGCGGAAGCGCTGCGCCTGGATCTTCTCGATCAGCGGGCGGTTTTTGTCCGACAGCGGGTCGCCGTCGAATAGCACCGTCTCGCGCTGCTGCCCGACGCCGCGATTGAACCAGTACACCGGAATGCCTTCGGCCGAGGCCTCGATCAGCAGGCCGTAGCCGTCGGCCTCGCGCGTGCGCGCCTCGGGACTCAGCTCGACCCGCGCGCCGTGGCGCGCCACCCTGACGATGTCGTCGATGCTGAGATCGTGCCCCGTCAGTGTAACCGTCCGATCGCTCATGCTGGGCGTGATCGGTGTATAAGCAAACGCCAGGGAGGGGGCGAAGGTGGCGGCACAACTGGCGACACTCAGGGCGGCGCAGAGCAGCGCGGCGGGCGGCTTCATTCCAATACCCTCGAGAAGGCACAATTTGCCGTTATGGTATCGCGTCAGATGAAGGAGTGCCTGCGGTGAAGACCTACCGTCGCATCGATACCCAGCTGGTGCATGCCGGCACACCCGAACCGCGCATTCTCGGGGCCGTGTCCCTGCCGATCTTTCAGTCGGCCAATTACGAGTACGCCGGCGAAGGCAGCTATGACGCCATCCGCTACGTCCGGCTCAACAACTCGCCGAACCACCTGTCATTGCATCGGACGCTGAGCGTGCTCGAGCATGCGCCGGCCGCGCTGGTTGCGGCCAGCGGCATGGCCGCCATCTCCACCACATTGCTGAGCGTGCTCAGTGCCGGCGATCACGTGCTGGCGCAGAACTGTTTGTATGGCGGCACGCTCGACCTGATCGGCAACGATTTTCCCAAGTTCGGCATCGAGCGCAGCTTCATCGATGCCGACGATGCGCAAGGCTGGCCCGCCGTACTCAAGCCCAACACGCGCGCCATCTACGTCGAGGCCATGACCAACCCGCTGCTGGAAGTGGCGGATCTGAAGGCCGTGGTGCGCTTCGCGCGCGACTGCGGACTCATCTCCATCATCGACGCCACCTTCGCCAGCCCGGTGAATTTCCATCCGCTCGACTTGGGGTTCGACCTGGTGGTGCACAGTGCCACCAAGTATCTCAACGGTCACTCGGACATCGCGGCCGGCGTGGTGGCAGGCAGCAGCGAACTCATCGGCCGCATCACGCATCGCCTGAATCATCTCGGTGGCAGTCTGGATCCACATGCGGCCTGGTTGTTGAATCGCGGGCTCAAGACCCTGGCACTGCGCGTGCGGCAGCAGAACCAGAGCGCCCTGACCATAGCGAAATTCCTCGAAAGGCACGGCGCGGTCAGACGGGTCAACTACGCCGGGCTGATGACGCATCCGCGGCATGCGCGTGCGCGGGAACTGTTCGAAGGATTCGGCGGTGTGCTGAGCTTCGAACTCGATGGCCCAGTGGAACGCGCGGAAGAATTCATGCACCGCGCGCAGATCCCGATCATCGCCGCCAGTCTGGGCGGAGTCGAAAGCCTGCTGACGCGCCCGGCCACCACTTCGCACTCGGGCATGACGGCGGAGCAACGAGCGCAGCTCGGCATCAGCGACCGGCTCATCCGCATGTCGGTGGGCATCGAAGCGACCGACGAGCTGGTCGACGATCTGGCGCAGGCGCTGGGAAGCTACCAGTGAACCGGCGGCAACTGTTTGGCCTGCTGCTGGTGCTCTGCAGCGGCCGCGCGGCGGCGGCGCCCGCCTATCACCCGACCCATGGCAGCGAGGTGCTGTGGGACCGCTACGGCGTGGCGCACGTCTATGCGCGCAATGTCACCGACCTGTTTTACGCTTTCGGCTGGGCGCAGATCAGGAGCCATGGCGACATCATCGCCAGGCTATATGCCGAGGCGCGTGGCCGTGCGGCCGAATACTTCGGTGCCGATGAGTTGGAGAATGATCGCTGGATGGCGATCAACGACGTGCCGGCGCGTGCGCAGTCCTGGCTCCGCGCCCAGGAGCCATCGTTTCGCCGCAAGCTGGAGGCATTTGCCGCCGGCATGAATGCCTACGCGCGTACCCACCCGGAGGCGCTGTCGGCGGACGCGCGCCGCGTGTTCCCGATGTCGGCCGCCGACGTCCTTGCCCACCAGGAACGCATGTTCCAGTTCGTCTATGCGGCGCCGGCCAACATCGTCAATCGCATCCCGCCCGATGCCGCGCCGCCGCTGCGCGAACCTCCCGGCAGCAACGGCTGGGCGATTGCGCCGAGCCGCTCGGCCAGCGGTCACGCCATGCTGCTGATGAACCCGCATCTGTACTGGGCGCCGGGATGGGCGCGTTACTACGAAATCCAGCTGACCGCACCCGGCATCGATCTCTACGGCGCCACGCAGGTGGGCCTGCCGGTGCTGCGGTTCATGTTCAGCGACTACGTCGGCTTCACCCACACGGTGAATGCGCCGCACGGCGTCACCTTCTACGCCATACAGCCCTCGGGCGACGGCTATCGCTACGACGGTCGCGTGCTGCCGTTCCAGACACGCGCGCAGACACTCAAGGTGCGGCAGCCGGATGGTGCACTCACGACCGAAACCGTCACGGTGCGCAGCACGGTTCAGGGACCCATCGTCGGCGAGCGCAATGGCAAGCCGATCGCCATGCGAGTGGCGGGTCTGGACCGGCCCGGTGCACTGGCGCAGTACTGGCTCATGGATACCGCGCACGGCCTTTCGGACTACCAGGCCGCATTGCGGCGCATGCAGATTCCGACCTTCAACAACGTCTATGCCGATCGTGACGGCCACATCCAGTACCTGTACATGGGCCTGGTGCCGCGCCACACCTGGGGAGAGCTGCCGTTCTGGACCAGTACGGTGCCTGGGGATACTTCGCGGACCCTGTGGACGGACTACCTCAGCTATGATGAGCTGCCCAAGCAGCTCGATCCTGCCGGCGGCACGGTGCAGAATTCGAACGATCCACCGTGGAACGCCGCCTGGCCGGATACCCTGGATCCGGCACCGTACGCAAGCGAGATCGAATCCACCGCGCATGTCAGCCTGCGCATGGCGCGCGGCATTCGCATGCTGTCCAGCACCCGCAGGATTTCATTCGAGCAGCTGATCGCCGACAAGTGGTCGACCCGCTCGGAACTGGCCGACCGCATCCTGCCCGATCTGCTGGAGGCCGCCCAGCGCGATGGCGACGAGCGGGCGCGCCAGGGTGCCGAAGTGCTGGCGCACTGGGATCGTTGCATGGATCCTGACAGTCGCGGCGCCGTGTTGTTCATGGCCTGGAGCGATCACAGCGGAGCCGTCGATGGCTACAAGGCCGCAGGATTTGCACGCCCGTATGACCTGCATGCGCCATTGACGACACCGGCGGGCCTCGCCGATCCGAAAGCCGCCGTGGCGGCACTCTCGGATGCGGTCAGCGACACCATTGCCACCTATGGCGCGCTCGACGTGCCCTGGGGCCAGGTGATGCGCTTCCAGATCGGCTCGGTGGACGTGCCGGCGCGAGGCGGCCCGGGACGCTTCGGAGTCTTCAATGCCATCGATTTTGCGGCGCTCAAGAACGGCACCCGCGCCGCCAATTTCGGCGGCAGCTTCACGGCCGTGGTCAGCTTCGACGCCACGCCTAGGGCTAAGGTGCTGTCCTCGTACGGCAACAGTACGCAGCCCGGCACCGTGCATGCCAGCGACCAGCTGGCGCAGCTGTCGGCGGGAACGCTGCGCGATGCCTGGCGCTCGCGCGCCGAGGTGGAAGCCAACCTCGAGAGCATCGATCGGTTCTGAGCCGGGCTGGCTCCTGACTAGCTACTCCCGAGCAGCTTTTCGATGGTGGAGGTGAATTCCTGCTTCACCTGCACATTGAACGGGCCCGTGGCTGCGGCGGCGAACCCGGCGTGCACACTCTTGACCAGCCCGTCCCTCCCTATGAAGAACGTGGTCGGATAAGCGTCGAGATCGACGGCCTGAGGCAGTCTGGCATGCAGGTCATCGAGCGTGCCGGCCAGCAGCACGGTGTAGTCGAGTCCAAAATCGTGCACGAACGCGCGCAAGCGCGTCGGGTTGGCGTATTGCTCGGGCTCTTCGAAGCTGAGCGTAACGATTTCGAGGCCGCGACCGTGATACTTGCGGTACAGCGACTCGAGCAAGGGCGCCTCGTCATGGCAGTTCGGGCACCAGCTGCCGGCGATATCGATCACCACCACCTTGTTCTTGAAGCGCGCGTCGGCATTCGAAACGAGTTGCCCGGAGAGGTCCGGAAAGCTGAATGCGAACGGCTCATGCGCATCCCGCACGCCGGTGTGCGCCGTCGGGTCGGCGGGGTCCGGAATGCCGCGCGTCTTCGCGTCCGCCAGCCGATAGCCTTTGAGCGCCACCTTGCTGCCGTTCGAATTCCTGAGCAGCACCGTAATGCCATGGTCCGCAGTCGGCGTCACCTCGATCAGCAGCGGGCGCGCGCCGTCGAAGTGACTTAGCAGCAGGTGGCCGTCCTGCCAGTCGCCGGTTAGCGCGCCGCTGTCTCCATCGACCCGCAGGATGGCCGCACGCACGTGCGCGCCTGTCTGCTGGACGATGAAGCGCCAGGATTTCTCATTGGATTTCTCGCTCTCGGCCGTCACGATCCAGAGCCCCTCGATCGACGGCACCCTGGCCGTACCGGCGCCGCGAGCGGCCGCAGCGCGCTGCGCCGAGAATGGATAAACGCGCAGTGTCGATTCCCTGGCGGCCGGACCGTAGGTTCCGGTGAGCGTGCCGCCGGCGTCGAGCTGGGCATCGACGCGCCGGCCGTAGCTAGGGAAATCCAGCAGCAGGTGTCCCGCCTGGAAGCTGCCGCTGTCAGAGACCACCTTTTCGTCGCCGTTGAAGAACCAGCCGCTGACACCGGCGGCGGTCTGCGAGATGCCGAATTTGAACGGCACCTGGATGGCGCCGTAGTCCACCTTCGCATCCCAGGTTCCCGTCAGGGTGGTGGCAGACGTGCCGGCGCCGGCGCGCAGCGAGGGCACCTCGGCCAGCACCAGGAATAGCGCCAGCCAGATGGCGGACACGGCGGCGGCAGCGGACAGTCTCATCAGCAAATGCTGCGGACCCCGAGCCTGCCCGTCCAATGCCTATTTGCCATGTCCCATCTCGCTTCGCGCATGACGGTGGCACCGGCCTCAGCGGCCCAGCCGGCGCAGCTGCGCCTCGCCACCGGCCGGAATCGGGGTTACGCCGCCGCGAACCAGGTCGAGTTCCCAGCGGCGGCCGTCCCGGCGCCGCGCTGCCGCGTCCAGCGCTGCCGGCGGAATGTGCCCGTCGGCGTCGACCGCCACGCCGCGCGCACCCTCCGCCAGCGTGGGTGCGTCGAGAAAGTACTGGATGGCGGCGCGCGTGCGCTGCTGCTGTACCTTCGACTTGCTGGTATCGCCGTGGATGGAATAGCAACCCTCGGCGTGCGGATGCAGGTTGCCTGCAAACCAGAGGTACGGCGAGTCGGACAGGAATGCGGCCAGCGAGCTATAACTGGAAGCCGAGCAGACCAGCAGGTCGGCGCTGGCCAGCGCCAGCGCGTCCGAGCAGTCGCTGTCTGGAATGTCCGCGGTGATGATGCAGGCATGCCGATCGAGCAGCGGCTGCAGCTGCACGGGCGCGCCGTCGCTCACCAGCAGCAGTTGCCAGTCGTCGCCGAAAGCGCTCTGCAGGCGGTCGGTGACGTTGCAGAACCAGGCTAGCGGCAACGATGCATTGGGCCGCCGCTGGTAGCCGTCGAGAGTGGTCGGCGCCACGAAATCCCCGAGCCGCACGTGCATTGCGACCAGGATCTTGCGCGAATCGATGCGTGCCTGCAGCTGCAACAGGTTACGCGGCGCGTAGCGGCTCTGATAGAGCGTGGAGCGAACGAATTCACGCGCTGCCTGTATGTGGGCGTAGCCGCCCCAAAGGCCGTCGGTCACCAGTGCAAACACATGGCGCCGGCGCAGCCCGTGCGCCTCGATGAAGCTGCCGAGTGCGGACACGGCGCTGCCGCCGCCGTGGGCGTCGTAGTCGGCCTCGGTGAATCTGACGACCGGCATAACCCGCTGCAGCAGGCGGTGATAGATCCAGTCGTCCGGGCGCGTATGAAAATGACGCCAGTAGATACGGCGATTGAGGCCGAAGGCCGGCGGCAGCAGCGTGGCATCGAGCAGCTGCGCGGCGAGGAAGGCGCGTGCCCAGGGCACCAGCTCGTTGCCGAGGCCATATCCCCGGCTGCGCACGCGTGGAATGCAGAAGCGCAACAAACTCGCGACCCTCAAGCGTGCGGCTGCACGCTCGGCCAGTCTGGCCGCGGGTGGCGGATGCGCGCCAGCAGTGCCGACAGGTAACCCGGCAGCATCAGCAGCAGCCGTGGCGCCGCGAGCAGCACGCCGACGTACCACGGCCAGCCGAGCAGACCGATGCTGCCGAGCACGACACCGATACGCAGCGGTATGGCGAACCCGAACAGGATCAGCGCCGCAACGGCCAGCACGGCCCACAACGGTCCTGCCTCCAGCCACAGCCCGGCCGCGCCGAGCGCCGCACGGGCCAGACGCCAGGCGGCGAAAGCGGTCAGAGCAACCAAAGCAAGGACCATCCTGGGCACATTGCCTCCAGCGCGGTAGACAACGAGTTTACCCGGCTTGCATCAGCGCCACACCCTTGACCTGGGCGTAGAGCTGCATTCCCGGCGTCAGTGCCAGCTCGGCCGCCGAGCGACGCGTAATCCGCGCCAGCAGCGGCTCGTTTCCGGCCTCGAGCCGCACCAGCACCTCGGCCGGATCGGCCTCATCACTCAATTCCGCGACGCGCGCCGGCAGAATGTTGAGGATGCTGCTGTGCCTGGGCGGTGCCAGGGCCAGGCTGACATCGCGCGCATTGATGCGCACGCGCACGCGCTGACCGATTGCCGCGGCCTTGCGCGGCAACGCCAGCCGGCCGGCATCGATGCGAACATAGGTCAGGTGATAGGTTGGGTCGTGCTCCTCGACGGTGGCGTCGAACACGGCGCCGCCTTCCTCGAGATGGCCAAGCGGCAGGTCGCTGCGTGCGAGCAGCTGCTGCATCGGCCCGGCCGCGCGCACGCTGCCGGATTCGAGCAGCAGCAGATGATCGGCCAGCTGCATGATCTCGCCCAGCGCATGGGTGACGTACACGATGGGCACGGCGCACTGATCGCGCAGCCGCTCGAGGTGGGGCAGTATCTCGGCCTTGCTGCGCTGATCGAGATTCGACAGTGGTTCATCCATCAGCAGCAGCTGCGGGCTGGTCAACAGTGCGCGCGCAATCGCCACGCGCTGACGCTCCCCGCCCGAGAGCTGTTCGCTGTGCTGCTGCAGCAGCGGCGTCAGCTCGAGCAAGCCTGCAGCCTCCGCCAGGCCCATCCGCCTGTGCGCCGGGGCCACGCGGCGCAGGCCATATTCGAGATTGCCGCGCACGTCGAGGTGCGGAAACAGGCTCGATTCCTGGAACACGTAGCCGATGGCACGCCGGTGCGGCGGCGCGAACTGTTGGTCGTTCTGCCAGACGGTGCCATTGAGGGCAATGTCCCCGCGCGCGCCACGCTCGAGTCCGGCGATGCAGCGCAGCAGCGTGGTCTTGCCGCTGCCCGAACGGCCGAATACGCCGGTTATTCCCTGCGAGGGAACCTCGGTCCGGACATCGAGCGTAAAACCGCGGCGCGCCAGCGCCACGCGCAACGACAGGCTCATGGCACCGGGCTGCTGAAGCGCAATCGTCGGTTGGCGCCGTAGACGATCAGCAGCAGCGCAAAGCACAGCACCAGCAGCAGCAGCGACAGTCTGTACGCGGCGCCGTAGTCGAGCGCCTCGGCATGATTGAACAGTGCAATCGAGGCGGTTTCGGTTTGGCCGGGGATATTGCCGCCGATCATCAGTACCACGCCGAATTCGCCCAATGTGTGCGCGAACGTCAGCACCGCAGCGGTCAGCACGCCGCGCCGCGACAGCGGCAGCGCCACTGACACAAACCGGTCCCAGGGTGAGGCGCGCAGTGTCGCCGCCACTTCCAGCACGCGCGCGCCGACGGCGGCGAACGCATCGCGCAGCGGCTGAACCGCAAACGGCAGCGAGTAGAGCATCGAGCCGATTACCAGGCCGCTGAACGTGAACGCGGGCGCCGGCAGCCCCAGGGCATGCAACGCGGCCCCGAGCGGGCTGTGAGGTGACAGCAGCAGCAGCAGGTAGAAACCCAGCACGGTCGGCGGCAACACCAATGGCAATGCCACCAACGCATCTATCACCACGTGCAGGCGCGAACGGCGGGTGGCGAGCCACCAGCTCAGGGGCAGGCACAGCAACAGCAGCAGCAGCGTGGTCGTGACCGCCAGCCGCAGCGAGATCCAGATTGCGGTAAGGTCGGCGCTGCCCACGGTGGCCTGGAACTCAGTGGGGAGTGCGATAGCCAGCCGCGTGAATCACAGCCAGTGCGCCGGGATCGGTACGCAGCCACGCCAGGAACGCCTGCGCCGCAGGCTGTTGCTTACTGCCGCTGAGCGCGACGGCCGCCTGTTCGATCGGATCGTACAGATTCTGCGGGGGTTTCCAGGATGAGCCCGCGATCCTGCCGTCGGCGTCGAGCACCTGTGACAGCGCCACGAACGCCAGATCGACGTTGCCGGTGGCGGCGAACTGCCAGGTTTGCGTGATGTTCTCGCCGACGACGATCTTTCTGCCCTGGTTGAGTTGGTCCCACAGCCCAAGCCGGGTCAGAACCTGCTGTGCCGCTGTGCCGTAGGGGGCCGTCTGCGGATTGGCGATGCTGATGAAGCGATAGCGCTCTGCCTGCAGCGCTTTGCCGTCAGCATCGATCAGGTCCGCCTGCGGACTCCATAGCACCAGCGTGCCGATCGCGTAGATGAAGCGGCTGCCGGCCACCGCGAGCGATTCACGCTGGAGCTGCTGCGGCTTGTCGGTATCGGCGGACAGGAACACGTCGAACGGCGCTCCCTGCCTGATCTGCGTGTACAGCTGGCCGGAGGAGCCGGCGCTGATGACCAGCTGATTGCCGCTGCGCCGCTGATACAGCGGCGCCAGCTGCCGCAGCGGTCCGCTGAAGTTGGCGGCCACGGCCACGTGCAGCTCGGCCGCGGCGGCGGTGCGCAGCACCGGCGCGAGCGTCAGGCCTACCAGCAGGCTGGTCGACAGCAGCGATTGCAACGCGCGGCCGCGCGCAATGATTTTCATATGGCGAGCGTAACCTCAGGTCGCGATTTTGCAAGCCGGGGCTGACACCGTAACGGGCCCTCCGGGAGCGGGCCGGCGCGCAACGCTATGCTAGAGTCGCGGCCCCTCACTCTGACTTGGAAGCGGGAGATTGCCATGAGTTTTACCTTGCCCCCTCTGCCGTTTGCTCCGGGCGCCCTGGCGGCGCGTGGCATGTGCCAGGAGACGTTGGAGCTGCACCACGGCAAGCATCACCAGGCCTACGTTACGGCGCTCAACGGCCTGGTCGAAAAGAACGACGCGCTCAAGGGCAAATCCCTCGAAGAGCTGATCCGCATGTCCTATGGCCGCGAAGATCTGCAGCCGGTGTTCAACAATGCTGGCCAGCATTGGAATCACAGCGTGTTCTGGGAGTCGCTGTCGCCCAGTGGCGGCGGTGTTCCAGGGGTATTGGAGAAGAAGCTCAACGAGGATTTCGGCAGCGTCGACAAGTTCAAGGAGCAGTTCAAGGCCGCCGCCGTGGGACAGTTCGGTTCCGGCTGGGCGTGGCTGGTGCTCGCGCAGAGCGGCAAGCTCAAGATCACCAAGACGCCCAATGCCAGCACGCCGCTGGCGACCGGCGAGGGCAAGGTATTGCTGGTACTGGACGTCTGGGAGCACGCCTACTACGTCGACTTTCGTAATCGTCGCCCTGACTTCATCGACAACTTCCTCAGCAAGCTCGCCAACTACGAGAACGCCGCGGCCAAGCTGCAGAAGGCCTGACCGCTCATCGAAGTTGGCATTGGAGGTGCACTCCATCTCTGTGTG